>JAKPXO010000234.1 GCA_029567505.1 Acidobacteriota bacterium | reverse complement strand
AGCCGTCTGCCTCCGAGACGCCGCGGACCGACCCGCGAGAGCCGGACTCCCGTCCCGACCAGCTCGCCTCCAGGGTCGCTCCCGCCACGGGATCGCCCCCGTCGGCCTTCGCGACGCGCCCCGTGAGCGTCCGGCCGGCGCGGAGGACCACGTCCCCGAGGTCGAGCTCGCCGCGTTCTCCCCCCTCGGCGATCGGCTCGAGCGTCTTCGTCTCGGGGAGGAAGCCGTCCGCCTCCGGGACGATCTGGACGGAGGCCGGGAGACGGCGGTGGAACGAGAACGTGCCGTCCTCCGCGGCGACGGCGAGGGCGGGGTGCCCTTCGACCCTCGTGTGGCGGTTCTCGTTCCCCTCGGCGTCCCTCGTCGTCGTCCGGGTGACGTACGAGACGTTGAGCGGCGCTCCCGCGACGGGGCGTCCCTCCTCGTCGACGAGGCGGCCGAAGACGCGCTGCGCGCGCGTCAGGACGATCTCGAGGCGCGTCTCACCGCCGAGGGCGCCGCGGACCGTCTCGTGCTCGTCGGTGGTCGTCTCCCAGGAAAGGGTTCCGTCGACGGGAAGGCCGCGGACGACGAACCCTCCGTCGCTCCCGGTCCGCGCGCTCCTCTCGGTCCCGCCCGGCCGGCCCCCGACCAGGTCACCGGCGCGCAACCGCACGCGGGCGCCGGCCACGACCATCCCGAGGTCGTCCCGGACGCCCCCCGTGACCGACCGTCCGCGCTCGAGCGCGATCGCCCCGGCGTCGGCCCGCGTCTCGGCCACTTTCACGACCTTCATCCCGGCCGCGATCGACGCGCCCTCCCAGCCGAGGACCCAGTCTCCCGGCGGGACGTCGTCGAGGACGACGGCGACCGTCGCCGGGCGCGGCGGGACGTCGACGCCCCTCTCGGCGAGGAGGAGGCCCTTCGTCCCGGCGTAAGGGTCGATCGTCTCCTTCAACGAGACCGTCAGCCGCTCGGTCTCCTTCCCTTCGGGAGCGAGGAACGCGAGCTTCACCGAGCCCTTCGCCTTCAGCGTCGCTTTCGCCGCCGCCGCTTCGGGCGCGACGACGAGGTCGGCGTTCTCGAACGACCGCGCGGTGAGCCTAAGCGTCACGGGAGCCCCTCCTTCTGGCACCTGCGCGACGTAGCCCTCCTTCTCCGCTCGCCAGGCGACCTTCGTGCACGCCGGAAGGAGGCAAGCCGAGACGTCCGCCACCGGCCTCTCGAGCCGGTCGACGACGCGGAGCGCGACGAGGCGAGGCGGGGCCGGCTCGGCGGCGACGGCCGGCAGGGAGGCGAGGAGGAGCAGGACTGGGATCAAGAAGGATGGGGTGTTGTCTCGAACGGCGGATCCGCGGGGCCTCGCGGGCGTCGAGCTCGGAATGATATTCATCGGGACTCCTCTTCGAGCGCGGGACGGAGATCGACGGCGCAGCCCGAGAGCCCTGACGGCGGCACCTCGCAGGACGCGGGCGCCCACCTCCGGCCGAGCCCGGCCGGATCGTCGATCCAGGGAGACCAGGTCCCGGGAACGGGGACGTTCAGCGAGAAGCCGCCGGCGGCGTCGAGCATGGCGTCGGCCTCGCGGTTCCCGGGGCCGCGAAAGACCACGACCTTCCCGGCGGCCGGAGCCCCTTCCCGCAGGAGCGTCCCGGAAAGGGGAATCCCGTCGCAGCCGAGTGTCAGCATCGCCGTGCTCCCTTCCTCGACCAGCAATGTCCCTCTCGTCCCGCCCGTGACATAGGCCCCACCCGACGGGTTCGCGGGATCTGCGAAGGCGAAGGCCCGCACGAAGCTGCGGAGGCCCGGTTCGACGTCTGTGAACACGAAGCGGCCCGTGGCGTCGGGCCTTCTCGCCCCGCTCCTCATCTCCGCGAAGTCGTCGCCGGTCATCCAGACCTCGGAGCGGGCGAGCTCGAACGGGCGGCCGCAGAGGCGCCCCTCGACGCGGCCCCCTCGATCGAGCACGACCTCCACCTCGGCATCGTCCGTCCCCTCGCCGATCTCCAGCGTCTTCGGCGCCCGGCCGGCGACCCGGGCCACGAGACGGACGGGTCGGTCCGTGACGATCCCCTCGAGAGCGAAGGCCCCTTCCTCGTCCGAGGTCGTCGCCTGCTCGTCCGTTACGAGCCGGCTGGCCTCCTCCCGGGTCGAGGTCACCTCGAGCGAGACCCCGGCGAGGGGAGCGCCGGTTGCCGCGTCGGTCACGCGGCCGCGCAGGGCACGGCCGCGATCCAGGACGACGTCGCCGAGGAGCAGTTCCTTCGCGGCGCCCTCCATAGGAAGCGCTTCGAGCTTCCTCTCGGCGAGCCGGAAGCCCCTCGCGCGGAGCTCGACGACGGCCGCGAGCGGCGATTCCCGGTGGAAGGCGAACGCGCCGTCCTCGCCGGACACGACCCGGTCCCGGGCGGTCGTGCTCCAGCCCTCGCGCAGGTAACGGACTTCGATCCGGACGTCGGGAACGGGCTTCCCCTCGGGGTCGACGATCCTCCCTGCGACCCGCTGCGCGCGGTCGAGGACGATCTCGAGCCGCGTGGCGCCCCCGAGGAGCCCGGACGCATCCATGCAGCCCGGCGCGCTCGCGCTCCAGAGGAGCGCCTCGCCGTCGGGCGCCCCCTCGATCGAGAAGCCGCCGTCCGGGGCGGTGCGGACCTCCGCGTGGAACGTGTCGCGCTCCTCCAGCCGGGAGCGCTCCTCGAGCGCGACCCGCGCGGCGGGAAGCGGCGTCCCGAGGTCGTCCCGGACGGAGCCCGCCACGGTCAGGCCGAGCCGGAGGAGGTGCCGGCCCGAGTCGACCGCTCCGCGGCGGACGGAGACGAGCACCCTCCCGGCCGCGACGCGGGGGCCGCTCCAGGCGACCGCCCAGCGTCCCGGGGCGACGTCGTCGAAGACGACACGCGCCGGCTTCGGGGCCGGCGGCAGGGAGACCTTCCGCTCGGCGACGGGCTTCAAGGGTCCGCCCGGTCCCACGGCGGCGAGCGTGATGACGACCGTCTCCTCGCGCCTTTCGTCGGGCGAAAGGAGGGTGACGGCGATCGAGCCTTTCGCTTCCGGAGGCCGGGGCGTCTTGCTCCCCGGCGGGGCTCCGGCGAGCGGCGCAGCGACGAGGAGGAGTGCGGCGAGGAGCATCGGTCCTCCGGCGGAATCCGGTCCTGTTCTCCGTTCTACGACCGCAGAATGGAGAACAAGACCTGCCCTCCGCTACGCATAGCGTCCCTCGATGTACTCCGCGGTACGGGGGTCCGCCGGGCTGATGAAGAGGTCCTCCGTCCGCGAGTGCTCGACGACCTGGCCGAGGAGCATGAAGATGCACTCGTCGCTCGCCCGCCGCGCCTGCGCCATGTTGTGCGTCACGATGACGATCGTGTAGCGCCCGGCCAGCTCGAACATCAGCTCCTCGATGGCGCGCGTCCCGCCGACGTCGAGCGCGGAGGCGGGCTCGTCCATCAGGATGACCTCGGGCTTGAGCGGGAGGAGGCGGGCGAGGCAGAGCTTCTGCTGCTGCTCGAGGAGGAGGGAGGTCGCCTTCGCGTTCAGGCGGTCCTTCAGGTCCTTCCAGAGGCCGACCTCGGTGAGCGCCTTCTCGACCGCCTCGTCGAGGACGCTTCGCTTCAGCTCGGTCCGCGGCGTGTGGACGCGCAGGCCGAAGACGACGTTCTCGTAGACGGAGATCGGGAGCGGGTTCGGCCGCTGGAAGACCATCCCCACGGCCTTCCGGAGCTCCACGAGAGAGACCTCGGGGGCGTAGATGCTCTCGCCGAGGACCCGGATCTCGCCGGCCGTCCGGACGCTGCCATAGCGCTCGTTGACCCGGTTGAAGCAGCGGAGAAGCGTCGTCTTCCCGCAGCCGCTCGGCCCGATGAGGGCGGTGATGATCCCCCGCTTGATGTCGGCCGAGACGTCGAAGAGCGCCTGGAAGCCGCCGTACCAGAGCGAGAGACCGCGGGTCTCGATCGCGTGGTCGGGCGCACCGGCGGGGACGCCGCTCACCCGAACACCCCGGCGACGTAGTCGCGCGTCTTCGGGCTCTTCGGCTCGCCGGAGAAGATCACCTCGGAGTCGTCCATCTCCACGATCTCGCCTTCCAGGAGGAACATCGTCCGGTCCGAGAGGCGCCGCGCCTGCTGCGTCAGGTTCGTGACGAGGACGATGGCGATCTCCTCCTTCAGCTCCTTCAGGACGTCCTCGATCCGCATCGTCGTCACCGGGTCGATCGCGATCGAGAACTCGTCGAGGCAGAGGATCTCGGGGCGGTGGGAGAGGGCGCGGGCGATCGTCAGCCGCTGCTGCTGCCCGCCGGAAAGGGCGGTGCCGAGGCTCGCGAGGCGGTCCTTCACCTCGTCCCAGAGGGCGGCCTGGCGCAGGCACTTCTCGACGACCGGGTCGAGGTCCGCCCGGTTCGTGACTCCCGCGCAGCGGGGAGCGAAGGCGACGTTGTCGTAGATCGAGAGGGGGAGGCCGACCGGGAGCGGGGCGACCATCCCGATCCGCCGCCGGAGAGCGAAGACGTCCTTCGTCCTTCGCACGTCCTCCCCGTGGACCTTCACGGTCCCCGAGACGGAAGCCGTCGGGATGAAGTCGATCGTCCGGTTCAGGCAGCGGAGCATCGACGTCTTCCCCGACTGCGCGGGCCCGATGACGGCGAGGATCTCGTTCTTTCGAAGGTCGAAGGAGATCCCGTGGATCACCTCGCGCCCGGAATACGAGAGCCGAAGGTCGTGGACCTCGATCTCGAGCGGGGCGGCGCTCCCGGCTACCACTTCTTCCGGCCCCTCAGCCAGATGCGGACGGCGATCGACGTCGCGTTCACGAGGAGGACCGTCGCGAGGAGGACGACCGCCGTCGCGTACGGGAGCGCCTCCTTCACGTTCGGGACCTGGGTGGCGAGCGTGTAGAGGTGCATCGAGAGCGCCATGCACTGCTCGCCGAGGCCGTAGGGGAAGAGGTCGCCCTTCTCGACGG
>JAKPXO010000231.1 GCA_029567505.1 Acidobacteriota bacterium | reverse complement strand
GCCTTGTCGCCCAGCACGGAGCAGTGGATCTTGTGCTCGGGCAGGCCGCCCAGCTCCCTGTTGATCTCCTTGGGCGAGATGTTGTAGGCCTCGTCGAGCTTCATCCCCTTGACCATCTCGGACATGATGGAGGTGCTCGCGATGGCGCTGGCGCACCCGTAGGTCTTCCACTTCACGTCCTTGATGGTGTCCTTCTCCCTGTCCACCTGGATGACCACGAGCATCTGGTCCCCGCACTTGACGTTCCCCACCTGGCCCCTGCCGTCTTCCCGGTAGCCGGCTTCGTCCATGAGGATGTTCTGGGGGTGCATGAAGTGCTCGAGGACCTTGTCCGTGTAGAGCCAGTTCGTCGGCTGGGCCATCATGCCCTCCTTGCGTAGGCGCTCGACATGTCCCGGATCCTCTTGATGATCCCGGGGAGCCTGTCGAGGATGTAGTCGATGTCTTCTTCGGTGTTTTCCCTGCCGAGGCTGATCCTGATGGAGCCGTGGGCGCACTCGGCGGGCAGCCCCGTGGCCAGGATCACGTGGGACGGGTCCAGGGACCCGGACGCGCAGGCCGAGCCCGTGGAAACGGCGATGCCTTCGAGGTCGAGGTAGAGGATGATGGCCTCGCCCTCGGCGCCGTCGAAGGACACGTTCAGCGTCCCGGGCAGGCAGTCGACGGGGTGTCCCACGAAGCGGATGTCCGGGATCGCCTGCTCGATGCCCGCGCGCAGGCGGGCCTTCATGGTCAGAAGCCTCTTCGCCTCGCCCTCCATCTCCGCCGCCCGCAGCTCGATGGCCTTGCCGAGCCCCACGATGCCCAGGGTGTTCTCAGTGCCCGCGCGCCTGCCGCGCTCCTGGTGGCCGCCCCTGATGAGGGGGCAGAAGGGCGACTTCCTCTTCACGTACACCGCGCCCACCCCCTTGGGGCCGTAGATCTTGTGCGCGGAGAGGGTGAGGAAGTCCACGCCCAGCTGTTTGACGTCCACCGGGATCTTGCCCACGGCCTGGACCGCGTCGGTGTGCACCAGGGCGCCCTTTGCGTGGGCCATGTCCCCTATGGCCCGGATGTCCTGGATGGTGCCGATCTCGTTGTTGGCGAGCATGACGGACACCAGGCCGGTCTTCCCGGTGATCAGCCCTTCGAGCGCGGCCAGGTCGACCTTGCCGTAGCTGTCCACCGGGGCGTAGAGCACGTCCATCCCGTTTTCCCTGAGGCACTTCGACGCCTCGAGGATGCAGGGGTGCTCGATGGTGGTGGTGACGAGGGCCCCGCCGTCCTTGCGGCAGGAGGCGCATCCGCCCGGGTTGCAGGTGAGGATGGAGAGCACGGTGTTGTTCCCCTCGGAGCCGCTCCCCACGAACATGATCTCGTCGGGGGACGCCCCGATGAAGCGCGCGACCTTTTCCCGCGCCCCCTCGATGAGGGTCCGCGAGCCCCTCCCGAAGGAGTGGAGGCTCGACGGGTTTCCGTAGGACTCCATGGCCTCGAGCATGGCCTTCTTGACCTCCGGGTGCAAAGGCGTCGTCGCGTTGTTGTCTACGTATACCCTTCTCAATTCCATGGTCACCTCCGGTAACCGGCTGCTTTTCCCCCGCGTGCCCGTTATGCGTGCCCGACGGTCATGATGAATACATAGTGCTTTACCGTGCTCTTTTCCAGAAAAAATTGCTGCCCGCCCCGGGCCGGGGCGCGCCCGCTCCCTGTGTGGCGGCCCGCCTTTCCCGCCCGCGGCGGCCCCGGCACCGCCGGCGGCCGCCCCCGTGAAGCAGGCTCAGCCCCGGGTGAGATGGCGGTACTTGATCCGGTGCGGCTGGTCGGCGGCGGCGCCGAGGCGCTTGTGCCGGTCGGCCTCGTACTCCTGGTAGTTCCCCTCGTACCAGAACGTCTTCGAGTCGCCCTCGAACGCGAGCATGTGCGTCGCGACGCGGTCGAGGAACCAGCGGTCGTGCGAGATGACGACGGCGCAGCCGGCGAAGGAGAGGAGCGCCTCCTCGAGGGCCCGGAGCGTGTCGACGTCGAGGTCGTTCGTCGGCTCGTCGAGGAGGAGGAGGTTGCCGGCCTTCTTCACGGTGCGCGCGAGGTGGAGGCGGTTCATCTCGCCGCCCGAGAGGTCGCCGATCCGCTTCTGCTGGTCGGCCCCCTTGAAGTTGAACATCGAGCACCAGGCGCGGCTCGACATCTCGCGGCGGCCGACCAGGATCTTCTCCTCGCCGCCGGAGACCTCTTCCCACACGGACTTCGTCGGGTCGGGGCGGTCGCGGTTCTGGTCGACGTAGGAGGGGAAGACCGTCTCGCCCACCGTGAGGACGCCGCCGTCGGGCTTCTCGAGGCCCATGATCATCTTGAAGAGCGTCGTCTTGCCGGCGCCGTTCGGGCCGATGACGCCGACGATGCCGCCCTTCGGCAGGTCGAACGTCAGGTCGTCGAAGAGGAGCTTCTCGCCGTACGCCTTCTTCAGCCCTTCCGCGCGGACGACGACGTCGCCGAGGCGCGGCCCCGCCGGGATGTAGATCTCGTTCGTCTCGCCGCGGCTCTCGGCGCCGCTCTCGGCGAGGAGCTGCTCGTAGGCCTGGAGGCGCGCCTTCCCCTTGGCGTGCCGGGCGCGCGGGGCCATCCGCACCCACTCGAGCTCGCGCTCGAGCGTCTTCTGCTTGTTGCTCTCGGCCTTCTCCTCCTGCGCGAGGCGGGTCGCCTTCTGGTCGAGCCAGGAGGTGTAGTTCCCCTTCCACGGGATGCCGGCGCCGCGGTCGAGCTCGAGGATCCACTGGGCGACGTTGTCGAGGAAGTAGCGGTCGTGCGTGACCGCGACGACGGTGCCGGGGTACTCGGCGAGGTGCTGCTCGAGCCAGGCGACCGACTCGGCGTCGAGGTGGTTCGTCGGCTCGTCGAGGAGGAGGAGGTCGGGCTTCTCGAGGAGGACGCGGCAGAGCGCGACGCGGCGCCTTTCGCCGCCGGAGATCTTCGTGACGTCGGCGTCGGGGGGCGGGCAGCGGAGGGCGTCCATCGCCGTCTCGAGCGTCCGGTCGAGGTCCCAGCCGTTCGCGGCCTCGATGGCGTCCTGCACCTTCCCGTACTCCGCCATCACCTTGTCCATCTCGGCGTCGGGGAGGCTCTCGCCCATCTTCTCGCCCAGCTCGTCGAAGCGCGCGAGGAGCTTCTTCACCGGCTCGACGGCCGCCTCGACGTTCTCGAGGACGGTCTTCGCGGGGTCGAGCCACGGGTCCTGCTGGAGGAACCCGACGCGCGTCCCTTCCGCGGGGAAGGCCTCACCGTTGAACTCCCTGTCGACGCCCGCCATGATCCGGAGGAGCGACGATTTCCCCGCGCCGTTCAGGCCGAGGACGCCGATCTTGGCGCCCGGGAAGAACGACAGGTAGATCCCCTTCAGGATCTCCCGCTGCGGGGGGACGACTTTGCGGAGGTTGACCATCGTGTAGATGTACTGCTGCGCCATGGCGGGCGGAATGTAGCAGGGGTGCGGCGGGGGCGCTGGCCGCGCCTCCCCGGGGCGCCCGGCCCCCTCCCCCTCCCGTAAACTCCCCCGGGCGGCCGGCCCCGGCCCGCCGTCGAGACTTGGAGACCGCATGAAACGAGCCCTTCCCCTTCTCGCCCTCCTTCTCGCCGCGCCCCTCGCCGGGCAGGAGAACGGGATTCCCCGCGTCCCGATCTCCCCTCGCGGCGCCGAGGAGATCGCCGTCGGGAACGGGACGATGCGCGTCGAGTACGGCCGGCCGTTCGCGAAGAAGCGGAAGATCTTCGGCGGCCTCGTCCCCTGGGGGAAGGTCTGGCGGACCGGCGCGAACGCCGCGACGACCCTCCGCCTCGACGTGGACGTCACGCTCGGAACCGCCACCCTGGCGAAGGGGACCTACTCGCTCTACACGCTCCCCGGCCCGAAGGAGTGGCAGCTCATCGTGAACCGCCAGACCGGGCAGTGGGGGACGGAGTACGACCCGAAGCAGGACGTCGTCCGGATCCCGATGAAGGTCCTCTCCCGGCACGACCACCTCGAGGCGATGACGATCGACTTCCTCCCCGAGGACGCCTTCCGCGGCTCCCTCCGGATCTCCTGGGAGAAGAAGACGCTCGTCGTCCCGTACGCGTTCCGCAAGTGACGGGCGCCCGCCCCGCGCGCCCGGAGGAGACAGACCGATGACCTCGAAGAGACCCCGCGCGATCCTCGTCGCCGCGATCGCGGCCGCCGCCCTCCTCGCCCCGCCGCTCGCGGCCGCCCCCGCGAAACGGGCCGCCACGATCGCGGACCTCTACGCGGTCCAGGGGGTCGGCGAGCCGGTGATCGCCCCCGACGGCAAGAGCCTCGCGTTCACGGTGACGACGACGGACCTGCCCGCGGTGAAGCGCTGGACGAACCTCTGGCGCGTCGACGCCGACGGGAAGAACGCCCGGGCGCTGACCGTCCTCGACAAGCGCGACGCGAGCCCCGACTTCTCCCCCGACGGCGGGACGCTCGCGTTCCTCTCGACCCGCTCCGGCACGCCGCAGGTCTGGTTCCTCCCGGTGGCCGGCGGCGAGCCCGAGAAGAAGACCGACCTCCCCGGCGGCGTCGGCGCTTTCCGCTTCTCGCCCGACGGCAAGAGGCTCTTCCTCGTCGCCGACGTCTGGCCCGCCTGCGGCGCCGACCTCGACTGCAACCGGAAGAAGGACGACGCGATGGAGAAGGGGAAGATGAAGGCGGTCGTCGCCGACTCCCTCTTCGTCCGCCGCTGGGACTCCTGGGAGGACGGCAAGCGGACCCACATCCTCCTCCTGGACCTCGCCGACCCGAAGGCGCCGCTCGTCGACCTGACGCCCGGCGACTTCGACTCCCCCGCCTTCTCTGCCGGCGGCGGCGCCGACTTCGACGTCTCCCCCGACGGCAAGGAGCTCGCCTTCACGTCGCTCCGCGACCCGTTCCCGGCCGCCTCGACGAACGTCGACCTCTACGTCGTCCCCGTGGACGGGACGCCGGAGCAGCGGAAGGCGCCGAGGAACCTGACCGCGAAGAACCCCGCCGCCGACGGCGCGCCGCGCTACTCGCCCGACGGGAAGCTCCTCGCGTTCAAGATGCAGCGGACGCCCGGCTACGAGTCGGACCGCTTCCTCCTCGCCGTGTTCGACCGCGCCGCCGGGACGAGCCGCGTCCTGACGGAGGAGCTCGATTCCTGGGTTGGCGACTACCGCTTCTCCCCCGACGGGAAGAAGGTCTTCTTCACCGCCGACGTCCGGGGCCGGACGCCGCTCCACGAGCTCGACCTCGCCTCCGGGAAGATCGACGTCGTCACCTCGACCGGCTTCCTCGACACCTTCCAGATCGCGCCCGACGGGACGTGGGCCGTCCTCGCGCGGCGGCAGATGCACCTGCCGACCGAGCTCTACCGGCTGACGCTCGCCGGCAAGGAGCGGGGCAAGGTGACGCCGCTGACGAGCGTGAACGAGAAGCTCCTCTCCGAGGTCGCCCTCGCCCCGATGGAGGAGGTCTTCGTCGACAGCCCGACCGGGAAGAAGGTGCAGGTCCTCCTCGTGAAGCCGCACGACTTCGACCCGGCGAAGAAGTACCCGGTGATCGTGAACGTCCACGGCGGCCCGCAGATGCAGTGGGCCGACGCCTTCCGCCTCGACGCGCAGGTCTACCCGGGCGCCGGCTACGTCGTCGCCTTCCCGAACCCGCACGGCTCGACCGGCTGGGGGCAGGACTACACCGCGGCGATCTCGGGCGACTGGGACGGCAAGGTGATGAAGGACGTCCTCGCGGTCGCCGACTGGCTCTCGGTGCAGAAGTGGGCCGACAAGGACCGGATGGGGGCGATGGGCTGGTCGTGGGGCGGCTACGCGATGATGTGGCTCGCCGGGCACGACCACCCGTTCCAGGCGCTCGCCGCGATGATGGGCGTCTACGACCTCCGCTCGATGTACTCGATGACGGAGGAGCTCTGGTTCCCCGAGTGGGACCTGAAGGGAACCCCCTGGCAGAACGCGGAGGGGTACGCGAAGCAGAGCCCCTCGTCGTACGTGACGAAGTTCAAGACGCCGACGCTCGTCCTGACCGGACAGAAGGACTTCCGCGTCCCCTACACGCAGTCGCTCGCCTTCTTCACCGACCTCCAGAAGATGGGCGTGCCGTCGCGCCTCGTCGTCTTCGAGAACGGGAGCCACTGGCCCGGCTGGTACGACATGGTCCTCTACTACTCGGCCCACCTCGACTGGTTCCACCGCTACCTCGGCGGCGCGCCGTCGCCGTACGACCCGAAGGCGCTCGCCTTCAACGACGTCTTCGGGAAGGCGAAGGAAGAGGCCAGTGCGCCGGCGAAGGACGACGCGAAGCCCGCGCCGAAGAAGGCCGTCCCGCCGAAGCCCGAGGAGAAGAAGGTCCCGGCGAACGGGTAGCCGACACGCAGGCCCAGGATCGACGGCCGCGCCGCGAGGCGCGGCCGTCGCGTTTCAGGGCGCGCCCCGGCGGAGCCGGACGCCGCTCCGTATACTCGAGAACTGGCCGGGAGGTCTGCGGTCGCCATGACGATCTACGAGAAGGGGCTCGTCACGATCCTCGCCGTCGACGCCCTCTTCGTCCTCATCTCGATCCCGCTCGTGCTCCGGAAGATCGGCCCGAACGTCGTCTACGGCTACCGCTCCCGCGCGACGCTCTCCGACCCGGCCCTCTGGTACGAGGCGAACGCGCTCTTCGGCCGCCGGCTGATCGCCGCGTGCCTCGTCTCGGCGCTCGCCGCGCTCTTCCTCGCGCGCCCCGGCCTCCTCGCGCCCGACACATTCCTGCCGGTCTCGGTCGTCCTCCTCGGCGCGCCGGTGGCCGTGGCGGGCGTGACGACTTCGCGTTTCGTGGCGCGATATCTGAAGGGCTGACGGCCGCTCGTCTATCCTCCCGGGCAGCTCGCATCCCGCCCCGGGAGGCTCCCGCAGGAGGTTCCGAATTCGACGTTCCGCGCTCGTCGTGATCGCGTTCTGGTTCGCGTTCGGTCTCGCGATGGCGACCGTCGTCGCGAACACGCTGACGGTCCGGACCGGCCGCTCCGATGCGGCGGGACGCGGGATGGCGGGGGCGTTCGCGGTGCTCGTCCTTCCGTTCCCGCTGCTGGGGCTCGCGATCTTCCTCCTCGGCCGCTCGACGGGCGCGAAGGCCGCCGCGGCGGCGGTCGCGGCCGCGCCGCTCCTCCTCACGCTCGCGCTCGAGGGGGCCGGCAGGATCTCCGCCTTCGGGAAGGCTCGCGCCGGAGGCGCCCGGGCGCGCTTCCGCGAGCCCGGGGCGCGGGCGCTCGCCGAGGCGATCGCGGAGGGACGGATCGAGCGGGTCCGCTTCCTCCTCCAGAGCGTCGACCCCAACGCGCCGGGGAAGGAAGGCGAGTCGCTCCTCGGCTTCGCGCTCCGGAAACGGCAGGTCGACGCCGCGCTCGAGCTCGCGCGACGGGGCGCCGACCCGCTGCGAGGGCCGGCGGGTGAGCCGAACGCCCTCCGCCTCGCGGCGCAGGAGCCCGTCTTCGTCGAGGTCCTGCGTGCTCTCCTCGCGAACGGGACGAGCCCCGACGCGGTCCTGCCGGACGACATCGACCGGCCGACGCCGCTCGTCTTCACCGCGATGAACCTGAACGCCTGGCCGAACGTGCGAGCCGTCGTCGAGGCGGGCGCCCGGCTCGACGTCGTCGACGTCAACGGCCGGACGCCGCTCGCGCGCGCGATCCTCTGGCGGGCGTGGGACGAGGCGCGGCTCATGGTCGAGCGGGGAGCTCCGGTGGCGGCCGGGCTGCGAGGCGCGGCGAGCCTCGAGGAAGCGTTCGCGGCGACGCGTCCTCCCGAGGCGGGCACCCCCGAGCGCGCCTCTTACGACCTCCTCCTCGCCGCGCTCGCCGAGCGCGGATTCCCTGCCCCCGACGACGCGCGCTGAAGTCGGGACCCCGGTCCCCCGGACCGTCCAGTTCCGGACACCGGCGTCCGCGGCCGGACAGCATCGGGAACGCTGCTTCGCCCGCCGAGCGACGCAGGTCTCTCTCCCGCAGGCACTTGAGATCGCGGCGCGAGGTGGCACCCCGCTTGCGTTCGGACCCGGCGTGGATCGCCCCCTCGAGGACCGCGAGGTCCGAAGCCGACGAATCCGGAAGGTGCGGACGGCCCTCGTCGCCGCCGCCCTCCTCGCCGGGGCGTGGCTCGGCCTCGGCGCCCTCCTCCGCCCGTCGATCTCCCTCGCCCGGGTGCGGACCGGGACCGTCGACGCCGGGCCGATGACCGCGACGCTCTCCGCGCCGGGGACGGTCGTGCCGGAGTCCGAGCGCGTGGTCTCGAGCCCGATCGACTCCCGGATCCTCCGCGTCCTCGTCCAGCCCGGCGCGGCCGTGAAGGCGGGAGCGGCGCTCGTCGAGCTCGACACGACGGGGCCGGCCCTCGCGGTCGAGCGCCTCCGCAAGGAGCTCCGGCTGAAGGAGGCGGCGGCCGAGCGCGCCGCGCTCGCGCTCGAGGGGACGCTCGCCGCGCTCGAGAGCCGCGTCGAGGTCGCCGGGCTGACGCTCTCGACCTGGGGCGCGAACCTCGAGCGGAACCGGAAGCTCTTCGCCGAGGGGCTCGTCTCCGAGGAGCTCCTCCGCCAGTCCGAGCTCGACGAGGCGCGGACGCGCGTGGAGCTCGCCCGCCTGAAGGACGAGATGCGCCTCGCCCGTCGCTCCGCCGAGGTGGAGAGGAGCTCCCTCGCGATCGAGCTCGCGACGGCGCGGAGCGAGGCGGCCCAGGCCGAGCGCGAGCTCGCCCTCTCGGCCGCCCGGAGCGAGGCGGACGGCGTCGTGACGTACGTCGCGACGGGGGAAGGGGCCGCCGTGCGCAAGGGGGACGTCCTCGCGCGCGTGGCGGACCTCACGGCGTTCCGGGTCGACGCGCTCGTCCCCGACGTCCACGCGGCTCGCGTGGCGCCCGGCCAGGAGGCGTTCGTGCGGGTCGACGAGGCGCGCCTGCCGGCGACGGTCCGGCGCGTGGCGCCCGAGGTGCGGGACGGGCAGGTGGCGGTGAGCGTCTCCCTCGCCGAGAGGGCGCACGCGCTGCTGCGGCCGAGCCTGCGCGTCGACGTGGAGATCGTCACCGGTCGGAGGGAGCGGGCGCTGCGCCTGCCGCGCGGCTCGTTCGGCGCGGCGGAGGGGGGCGTCTCGGTCTGGGTGCTGAAGGGAGACGAGGCGGTGCGGACCGCGGTGCGCCTCGGCGTCTCGAACGCGGAGCGGTACGAGGTCCTCTCGGGCCTCGCGGAGGGGGACGAGGTGGTCCTCTCGGAGCTGGCCGACTTCGCGCACCTCTCGCGGGTGCGCGTGAAGGGACGGAAGGGGAAGACGTGATGATTCGCCTCTCGAACGTCGAGAAGGTCTACCGGACGGACCGGATCGAGACGATCGCCCTGTCGAACGTGAACCTCGAGGTCGGCGCGGGCGAGTTCGTGTCGATCATGGGGCCCTCGGGCTCCGGGAAGTCGACGCTCCTCCACGTGATGGGGCTCCTCGACGCGCCGACGCGCGGATCCGTGGAGCTGAACGGGCGGAAGGTCGACGCCCTCTCCGACGGGGCGCTCGCGAAGGTGCGGAACGCCGAGCTCGGGTTCGTCTTCCAGACGTTCCACCTCGTCCCCGACCTCTCCGTCCTCGACAACGTCGAGATGCCTCTCCTCTACCGCGGCGGCGGCGCGGGCGAGCGGCGGCGGAAGGCCGAGGCCGCGCTCGACCGCGTCGGCCTCTCGGCCCGGACGCGCCACTTCCCCTCGCAGCTCTCCGGCGGCCAGCAGCAGCGCGTCGCGATCGCGCGGGCCATCGTCGGCGCGCCCCGCGTCCTCCTCGCCGACGAGCCGACCGGGAACCTCGACAGCGCGATGGGCGACGAGGTGCTCGGCCTCCTCTCGGAGCTCAACCGCGAGGACGGGACGACGGTCGTGATGGTGACGCACGACGAGCGGCAGGCGGCGAAGACGCACCGCGTCCTCCGCCTCTTCGACGGGCGGCCGGTGAGCTGACGATGCTCGCGCACACGCTGAAGACCGCCGTCCGCGTCCTCCTCCGCCGGAAGTTCTTCACGGCCGTCAGCCTCTTCGGCGTCGCGCTGACGCTCGTCGTCATCGTCGTCGTGGCGGCCCTCCTCGACCACACGATCGGCGCCTACCCGCCCGAGACCCGCTGGCCCCGAAGCCTCGGCGTCTTCCGCGTCTCCCTGAAGGGCGAGGGCTGGACCCGCTCCGCCGGCGCGGGCGGCCGCTTCCTCGACGCGTGCGTGAAGGACCTGCCGGGCGCCGAGGTGGCGACGTTCTACTCGCAGGGGGACCGCGAGGTGACCTACCGGGACGGCGAGCGGCTCCCGCTCTGGGTGAAGCGGACCGACGGGGCGTTCTGGCGGGCGCTCGACTTCCGCTTCCTCGAGGGAGGGCCCTACACCGAGGCCGACGACGCCGCCGCGAACGCCGTGGCCGTCGTGAACGACGCGACCCGGCGGAGGCTCTTCGGGAGCTCTCCGGCCGTCGGGAAGACGCTCGTCCTCGACGGCCGGACGTTCACCGTCGTCGGCGTCGTCGAGGACGTCCCCTTCCTCCGGCCGGTCGCCTTCTCCGACGTCTGGCTCCCGGCGCGGACCGCGCGGAGCGACGAGTGGCGGCGCGCGTGGGTGGACGACTGGAAGGCGTTCGTCGTCGCGAAGAGCGCGGCGGACCTCCCCGGCATTCGCGAGGAGCTGAGGCGCCGCGTCGCGGCCGTGGATCTCTCGGGCGAGAAGCCGTTCGACCGCCTCGAGGCGGAGGCCGAGACGATCCTCGAGGCGATCGCGCGCCTCCCCCTCGGGGACCGCCCCGACCGCGCGACGGTCTTCGTCGCGCTCCTCGGCGGCCTGGCCCTCGCGTTCATGACGCTCCCGGCGCTGAACCTCGTGAACCTCGCGCTGAGCCGGATCCTCGAGCGGGCCCCCGAGGTCGGCGTGAGGAGGGCGTTCGGGGCGACGCGGACGCGCCTCGCGCTTCAGTTCGTCACCGAGAACCTCGTCCTCGCGCTCGCCGGCGGCGCCGTCGGCCTCGTCCTCTCCGCCGGAGTCCTCGCGGCGATCAACGCGAGCGGCCTCATCCCCTACTCCGACCTCTCCCTGAGCCCGAGGGTCTTCCTCCAGGGGCTCGCGGCGGCCTGTGTCTTCGGGATCCTCTCGGGCGCCCTCCCGGCGCTGCGCATGGCGCGCCTCCACCCCGTCGAAGCCCTCCGAGGAGGTCCGCGATGACCCGCCACCTCCTGAAGCTCGTCTGGAATCGCCGGAGGCACCACGTCCTCGTCGGCCTCGAGATCCTCGCCTCCTTCCTGATCGTCTTCGTCGTCGCCGTCCTCGCCGTGAAGACGGCCGGCAACGCCGCCCGGCCGGCCGGGTTCGTCTCCGACGACGTCACCGTCGTCGAGCTCGGCCTCCGGAAGCGGGGGGGCGGCCCGGTTGCCGACGACGGCGCGGACCGGGAGCGGATGCGCCGGGCTCTCGAGACGCTCCGGCGCCTCGAGGGGGTCGAGGCCGCCGCCGCCGCGTTCCTCGTCCCGTACGGGACGGGGCGCGCCGTGAACAGCCACACGGTAAACGGCCGGCCGCTCGAGTACGACTACAGCGAGGTGACGGACGACTACCTCGCGGTGACGAGGCTGAAGCTCGCCGCGGGGCGGTGGTTCTCTCGGGAGGACGACGGCCGCCCGTATCGCCCCGTCGTCGTCACGCGCGAGCTGGCGCGCGAGGCGTTCGGGACCGAGGACCCGGTCGGGAAGGAGATTCCGGAGGGCGACGTCGAGCCGGGAACGACCCGAAGGCGGAGCCGCGTCGTCGGCGTCCTCGAGGCCTACCGTCCGGGGAGCGACTACGCCGCGCCCGCGCCGTTCGCGCTCTTCCGCACGGACCTCGCGAACCCGGCCGACGACGTGCCGTCGCGCATCGTCGTCCGCCTCCGCCCCGGGACGCCGCGGGCCTTCGAGGAGAAGCTCGTCCGCACGCTGGAGGCGGCTGTCCCGGAGTGGAGCCTCACGGCCGAGCCGCTCGCCGTGGCGCGCGAGGCGGCGGCCCGTCGCTGGACCGTCCCGATCGTCGCCGCCTCGCTCGTCGCCGGCTTCCTGCTGCTCCTCGTCGCGCTCGGGCTGACGGGAGTGCTCTGGCAGAATGTCACGCGACGCACGAGGGAAATCGGCCTCCGGCGCGCGACCGGGGCGACGGCGCGCCAGGTGGCGGCGCAGGTGGTGATGGAAGTCTGGATCGTGACGGCGCTGGCGGTGCTCGCGGGTTGCGCGGTGGCGCTCCAGGCGCCGCTCCTCGTCCCGGGCGGATTCGTCCGCGCGTCCGACGCCGCCGCGGGCGCGGCGGCCGCCTCTCTCGTCCTCTTCGCCCTGACGGGGCTCTGCGCGCTCTACCCGGCGTGGCTCGCCACGCGCGTCTTCCCGTCCGAGGCGCTCCGCTACGAGTGAGGGCGTGAAGGGAGACGCCGCCGCCGTCCTCGTCGTCGACGACGACTCCGCCGTCGCGGCGTCGCTCGTCCTCCTCCTCCGGCAGGCGGGATATCGCCCCGCCGCCGCCGCGTCGCCGGAGGAGGCCCTCTCCCGCCTCGCCGCCTCGCCGGCCGCCCTCGTCCTGACCGACATGAACTTCGCCCGCGGGACGACGGGCGAGGAGGGGCTCGCGTTCCTCGCCTCCCTCCGCGAGCGGCACCCGGGCCTCCCCGTCGTCCTGATGACGGCCTGGGGCTCCATCGAGCTCGCCGTCCGCGGGATGCGCGGCGGCGCGGCCGACTTCGTGACGAAGCCCTGGAGCCCGGAGCGGCTCCTCTCGACCGTCGCCACGGCGCTCGCCCTCTCCGGCGTCGGCCCCGCCCGCGAGTCCGACGTCCCCTCGCGCGAGGCGCTCGACGAGGCGGCCCCCGCCTTCTCGCCGCTCGCCGGGCGCGACCCGAAGCTCGTGAAGCTCCTCGCGCTCGCCGCGCGCGTCGCGCCGACGGACGCCTCGGTCCTCGTGACGGGCGAGAGCGGCACCGGCAAGGAGCTCCTCGCCGAGGCGATCCACCGGGCCAGCCCGCGGCGGGAGAAGCCGTTCGTGAAGGTGAACCTCGGCGGTGTCCCGACGACGCTCTTCGAGAGCGAGATGTTCGGGCACGTGAGAGGGGCCTTCACCGACGCCCGGCAGGACCGCGTCGGCCGCTTCGCGGCCGCCGACGGCGGCTCGATCTTCCTCGACGAGGTCGGCGAGCTCGAGCCGGCGGGGCAGGTGAAGCTGCTGCGCGTCCTCCAGGACCGAACGTTCGAGGTCCTCGGGACGAGCGTGACGCGGAGCGTCGACGTCCGCGTCGTGTCGGCGACGAACCGCGACCTCGGCGAGGCGGTCGCGCGCGGCGCCTTCCGCGAGGACCTCCTCTACCGCCTGAACCTGATCACGCTCCGCCTCCCGCCTCTCCGGGAGCGCCCCGACGACGTGCCGTTCCTCGCCGCGCGGTTCCTCGGAGAGCTCTCGCGGCGGCATTCCCGCCCGCTCGTCCTCGCTCCCGACGCCGGCGAGTGGCTCGCCGCGCGCCCCTGGCCGGGGAACGTGCGGCAGCTGAAGCACCTCGTGGAGCGGAGCGTCCTCCTGACCGGGAAGGAGACGCTCGGCGCCGCCGACTTCGCGTTCGTCGCCGGGATGGACGAGGGCGCGCGGCGCGAGGAGCCCGCCTCCTCGCGGACGCTCGAGGAGCTCGAGCGGGAGGCGATCGTCCGCGGCCTCGCGCGGCACGGCGGAAACCTCTCCCGCGCCGCCGAGGAGCTCGGCCTCTCGCGCGGGGCGCTCTACCGAAGGCTCGAGAAGTACGGGATCACCCCGTGAGCTGGTCGGCCCGCGCGCTCCTCTACCTCCTCGTCCTCCACGCCGCGCTCGCCCTCCTCGCCGTCCCGCTCCTGCGCGATCGCCCGGGATGGCTCCTCGCCGCGGAGGCCGCGTTCGTCCTCTCCGCGCTCGCCGGGGCGCTCCTCGTCCGCCGTCTCGCCGCGCCGATGGAGGCGCTCCGCGACGGCGCCGAGCTCCTCCGCGCCGGCGAGCTCGGCACGCGCCTCCGGACGACCGGCACGCCCGAGCTGGACGCCCTCGTCGACCTCTTCAACGAGATGCTCTCGCGCCTCCAGGCCGAGAGGGTCCGGCAGGAGGAGCGGCAGGCGTTCCTCGAGAAGGTCCTCGAGGCCTCGCCGCTCGGCGTCGTCACGCTCGACCTCGACGGGAATGTCGACACCGTCAGCCGCGCGGCGGCGGCGCTCCTCGGCGCGGACGCCGGGGCCCTCCGCGGCCGGCCGCTCGCCGGGCTCGCGGGTCCGCTCGCCGAGGCGCTCGCCCAGCTGCCGGCCGGCGGCTCCCGCGTCGTTCCCCTCGGGAGCGGACGGCGTGTCCGAGCCCGCCGCTCGCACTTCCTCGACCGCGGCTTCCCGCGGGCGTTCTTCCTCCTCGACGAGCTGACGGAGGAGCTCCGGCTCTCGGAGAAGGCGGCCTACGAGAAGCTGATCCGGATGACCTCCCACGAGGTGAACAACACGGGGGCCGCCGTCGGGTCGCTTCTCGGCTCGCTCCTCTCCCTCGCGCCGCGCGTTCCGGAGGAGGACCGGGCCGACTTCGTCGAGGCGCTCCGCGTCTCGCGGGAGAGGACCGAGCGGCTGAACGCCTTCATGCGCTCGCTCGCCGAGGTCGTGAGGGTGCCGGCGCCACGCCTCGGCCCGACCGATCCGAACGCCCTCGCCCGCTCCGTCCTCGTCCTCCTCGGGCCGCTCGCCGAGCGGCACGGCGTGGCGCTCGCGCTCGAGGCCGACCCGGCGCTGCGCCCCGTTCCGCTCGACGCCGCGCTCTTCGAGCAGGCCCTCTTCAACGTCGTCAAGAACGGCATCGAGGCGGCCGGCCGCGGCGGAGGCGTGACGCTCCGGACCTCGGCGGCGGGCGCCGGACGGATCGAGGTCGTCGACAGCGGGCCCGGGATCCCGCCCGAAGTCGAAGCGCAGCTCTTCACTCCGTTCTTCACGACGAAGCCGGAGGGGCAGGGCGTCGGGCTGACATTCGTCCGCGAGGTCCTCGCGGCGCACGGCTTCCCGTACTCGCTCGCCGGCCCGCCCGGCGGCCCGACCCGTTTCGACGTCCGGCTCGGCGCCTGAAGCGCCGCGCCGGCGAGAGCCCGTGGCCCTCCCCTCGCGGAACTCGCGCGGGCGGCGGCCCCCCCGTCAGGCCGAGCGGCCGACGAGCAGCCCCGCCGCGAAGGAGCGGAAAAGCCTCGCTCCGTCGGCGTTGCCGAGGATCTCCTCGGAGGCGCGCTCGGGGTGCGGCATCAGGCCGACGACGTTCCGCGCGCGGTTGCAGACGCCGGCGACGTCGTCGTGCGAGCCATTCGGGTTCGCGGAGGGGACCCGCTCGCCGGCCGGATCGCAGTAGCGGAAGACGACCTGGTCGTGCGCGACGACGTCGTCCCACGTCGCCTCCTCGGCCCGCCAGTTGCCGTCGCCGTGCGCGATCGGAAGCCGGAGGACGTCGCCCTTCGTCAGGTCGGCCGTGAAGGGGGTCCGGATCGTCTCGACGCGGACGAAGACGTCCTGGCAGAGGAAGCGCTGGCCGGAGTTCGCGAGGAGCGCGCCCGGCAGGAGCCCCGCCTCGCAGAGGACTTGGAAGCCGTTGCAGATGCCGAGGACCGGGCCGCCGTTCTCCGCGAAGTCGCGGACCGAGTCCATCACGGGGGAGAAGCGGGCGAGGGCGCCGCAGCGGAGGTAGTCGCCGTAGGAGAAACCGCCGGGGAGGACGACGAGGTCGGGACGGCCGAGGTCGGTGCCGTCGTGCCAGACGAGGCGCGCGTCGGCGCCGATCGCCGTCTCGACGGCGTGGACGGCGTCGTGGTCGCAGTTCGAGCCGGGGAAGAGGACGACCGAGACGCGCGGCCTCGCGCCGGAGCTCACCCGAGCACCTCGGCCTCGAACTCCTCGATGACCGGGTTGCAGAGGAGCTTGACGGCCATCTGCTCGGCGAGCGCCTTCGCCTCGGCGGCGTCGTTCGCCTCGACCTCGACGCGGAAGACCTTCCCCGCCCGCACGTCCCCGACTCCCGGGAAGCCGAGGCGGGTGAGCGCGCCGGCGATCGCCTTCCCCTGCGGATCGAGGACTCCGGACTTCGGGACGACCGTGACCTGGACCTTCATGCGTTCCTCCTGGGGCGGGCGGCCGGTCGCGGCCCTCCCCGATCGTCGTGCGCGCCGCGCGCAGCCGGACCGCGCCTCACGCCCGGAACCACCCGGTCGGGGAGGACGGCCCCGCGAGCTCGAGGGCGACGTGCGCCCCGAGCCGCTCGAGACCCCGGCGGAGCGCGCGCCCCGCGAGGGTCGGCGTGTTGTTGTTCTGGGAGAGGTGGAGGCCGACGAGCGTCCGCGTCCGCTCCCCGACGAGGCGCTCCAGGCCGTCGGCCGCCGCGTCGTTCGAGAGATGCCCCACGTCGGAGAGGATCCGCTTCTTCAGGAAGGCCGGGTAGGCCCCCTCGCGGAGGACGTCGACGTCGTGGTTCGCCTCGAGGCCGATCACGTCGCAGCCGGCGAGGGCCGCGAGGACCTTCTTCGAAAGGTGACCGAGGTCGGTCGCGACGCCGGCGCGGCGGCCGGAGCCGCTGGCGAAGACGTAGCAGCACGGGTCGACGCCGTCGTGGGGCGTGGCCGTGACGCGGATGGTGAGGTCGCCGTTTCCGAAGGGAAGCTCGTCACCGTCGCGGACGACGCGCAGGTCGGCGAAGAGCGGCCCCGGGAGGCCCGCCTTCGCGAGCGTGCCGGCGGTGCCGTAGACCGGGAGGCCCCGCTTCGTCACGAGGGCCGCGGCCGCGGAGACGTGGTCGGAGTGCTCGTGCGTCAGGAGGAGGGCCGAGACGTCGTCGAGCGAGGCGCCGAGCTTGGCGAGCCGGACGGAGATCTGCCGCGGCGAGAGGCCGGCGTCGAGGAGGAGCGTCGTCCGCCCGGAGCGGACGACGGCGCAGTTGCCGGTCGAGCCCGAGCCGAGGAAGGCGATCTCGATCACGCGGTCCCCGTCGAGCCGAAGCCCCCCGCGCCGCGGGCGGTGCCGTTCAGCTCGGGCGCCCTCTCGAAGACGGCGCGGACGACCGGGGCGACGACGAGCTGGGCGATCCGCTCGCCGCGCTCGATCGTGACCGGCTCGGCGCCGAGGTTCACGACGATCACGCCGACCTCGCCGCGGTAGTCGGCGTCGATCGTCCCGACGCCGTTCGCGAGCGCGAGGCCCTTCTTCAGCGCGAGGCCGGAACGGGCGCGCACCTGCGCCTCGAAGCCGGGCGGAATCTCGAGCGTCAGGCCGGTCGGCACGACGGCGCGCGCGCCGGGGGCGAGCGTCAGCGGCGCATCGAGCGCCGCGCGCAGGTCGGCCCCGGCGGCGAGGTCGCTCGCGTAGAGAGGCGGGCCGAGGTCCGCGCACTCCGCTCGGAGCCGGAAGCGGACCGTGACGCTCGCGCCGGGGGTCACGCCGCGAGCTCGCCCGCGAGGTCGTCGACGGTGGCGCCGACGAGGGTGGGGCCGGTCACGCCGAAGCCGGAGGCGTCGGGCTCGCCGAAGAGGGCGGCGATCGCGTCGTCGACGTCGGCCGCGGTGACGGCTTCCATCGAGGCGATCGTCTCGTCGGCCTCCCACGGGCGTCCGCGATAGAACCAGCCGCGCGCGGCCGACTCCCTCCGCGAGGAGGTCGACTCGAGCGACATCGCGACCTCGGCGCGGACCTGGTCCTTCGCGCGGCGGAGCTCGGCGCGCGTCACGCCGGTCTGCCGGAGCTCGCGCAGGACCGCGCCGGTCGCGCGGACGAGCTTCGGGAGCTTCTTCGGCGCCGTGGCGGCCTCGATGAGCGCCATCCCCCCGTCCCGGTGGAGCGAGAGGCCCGCCCCCACCTGGTAGGCGAGGCCGTGCCGCTCGCGGACGCGCCGCCAGAGGCGCGAGGAGACGCCGCCGCCGAGGACGACGGAGAGGAGCCACGCCGCCGGGACGAGCCGGTCTGCGTAGGCCGGCGCCGGGGTGCCGACGAGGAGGTGCGTCTGGTTCAGGTCGGGCCGCGGGATGTGGAAGGCGCAGCGCTTTCCGCGCGGGGAGGGACCGGCCGGGCGGGCGGGGCCGAGCGGAGCCGCGACGTGCCGGCGCCTTCGCCTCTCGGTCGAGAGGAGCTTCAGGAAAGCCTCCGGCTCGAACGCGCCGACGGCGACGAGGAGCGTCCGCTCCGGGCGGAAGACCTCGCGGAAACGGCGAACGAGCCGGGCGCGCGTGAGCGCGCCGACCGTCTCCTCCGTCCCGAGGATCGGGGCGCCGAGCGGATGGTCGGGCCAGTAGGAGCGGACGAACGTCTCGTGGAGGCGGTCCTCCGGAACGTCGCTCGCCTCGGCCATCTCCTCGAGGATCACCTTCCGTTCCGTCTCGACGTCGTCGGCGGTGAAGGCGGGCGCCTCGGTCAGGTCGAGGAGAAGCGAGAGCGCGTCGCGGAGCCGCTCGGACGGGGTCCGGGCGTGGACGGCCATCCACTCCTTCGTCGTGTAGGCGTCGCAGTCGCCGCCGAGGCGGTCGGTCGTCCGGGCGATGTCGGCACCCGTGCGGCGCCGGGCCCGCCGGAAGAGGAGGTGCTCGAGGAAGTGCGTCGAGCCGAGGTCGGAGGGCTCCTCGTCGGCCGAGCCGCCCGCCACATAGACGCCGAGCGCGACGCTTCGCACGTCGCGCATCGGGTCGAGCCAGACGGTCAGGCCGTCGCCGAGGGTCCGCGTTTCCACGGCGCGGATCTTACCCGCGCGAGCCGGAGATCACGGCTTGCCGCCGGAGCTTTCGCTCGACGGCATCACCCCGCTTCAGTTGATCCCCGGTCCGCTTCCGGACCGCCCCTTGCTCGTCAGGCTCGCCTCCGTGAACTTCCACTCGTTGTAGGCCTCGCGCCCTTCCCAGAGCCGATAGCCCCGCTCGGTCGACTTCGAGTAGACGCCCAGGACTGGCCCCGTTCGGTCCCCGCCGCCCGCGCCCGGCGGCGGCTTGAACGGACTCGGCGTCGGCGTCGGCGTGGGCGTCGGCGTCGGCCGCCCCTTCAGCCCCGTGGAGGGCGGAACGACCGCGGTCCCCTCGAGGGAGATGATTCCCCACTCGCCGTCCTTCGTCATCGGGTCCTTCCAGAGCTGCCGGACGCTCCGCGGCTTCACCTCGAGGAGCTCGCCCAGCGAGTTCGGATACCGCCCGAAGCGGCGACGGAAGACACGGATTCCCTCCGCGTACTGGAGGCCCCGGAAAACGAGCTCGGCCTCCTTCTCACGCTGGGCCTGGGCCGAGGCGAGCGGGAGGACGGCCGCGATGAGGATCGAAGCGACCGTCATCCCGACGAGGAGCGCCACGAGCGTGTAGCCCCCGCCGCGCCCCCGGCGCCCCGCCGCCCGGCCGGCCTTCACCACGTGTTGTACGGCGTCCCGTCGATCGCGGTCATATCGGAGCCCGACTTGACGTCGATGATGCCCGGCGGCTCCTCGGAGGCGGCCTCGGCCGAGTCGGGCTCCTCGTAGACGAGCTCCCACGTGTCGGCCGACTTCGTGAACGGGTCGACCGGGACCTTCCGGATGTACTTCTCCGAGACCAGCACCTCGAGCGACTCGGGGTAGTGGCCCTTGTCGGCCTTGTACTGGTCGAGGCAGGAGCGGAACGTGAAGAGGTTCTCCTTCAGCGCCGCCTCCTTCGCCTTGATCGGCGTGTTCATCAGCATCGGGATGCCGATCGCCGCGAGCGTCCCGATGATCGCCATCACGACGAGCAACTCGATGAGCGTGAAGCCACGGTGCTTCGTCGAAGCAGGGGGGGTCCGGGGGGCAACCAGCGGGAAGCCCCCCGGCGAGCCGATGAGCGTAAAGCCACGGTCTTTCGAGGACCGGAGGGGAGGCTGAGGGGCGAGAGTCTCTTCAGGGGGCATCGTCGTCACCAGTCCTTGTACTTCGTCCCGTCGAGCGCCGTACTCTCCGAGAGAGAGTAGACGTCGTAGACGTTCTGTCGACCCCAGCTCGTCGAGTCGGGGTCGTCCTGGAGGCTCCGGAGGCCCCATTCCGCCTCCCCGGTCATCGGGTCGATCGGGATCTTCCGAAGGAACCGCTGCGTCTTCTTGACCTGCCCGACGAGCTCGATCCCCTTCACGAGATCCTCCAGCTCCTTCGGGTAGCCCTCGGTGTCGAGCTCGACCGGGATGAGCCCCTGGTCCGAGAGGCGCTTGTGCTCGTCGATCGCCGTGCGCATCGTCCGAAGCGCCTCCTTCAGCTCCATCTCCTTCATCCGCGTCCAGTTGAACCGCGCCACCGGCACGATCATCGCCGTCAGCGTCAGGATGATCGTGACGACGACGACGAGCTCGACGAGCGAGTAGCCGCGGACGCGGGAGCGAGCCTTCACGGCGGCCTCAGTCCCTCACGACGAGCGGCACCGCGTTCGCCTCGGGGCGAAGCGGACCGCTCTTGCCGAGCCCCGCGCCGGCGGAGACCCTCACGAGGGCGTCGCCTGGGGCGAGCGCGCGGAGCGTGAAGCGGGCGAGCGCGCCGCTCGGGAGGCCGACGACGCCCGTCGGCGTGCCGAGGCCGATACGGACTCGTCCCGGCCCCCGATCGGCGTCGAGGCGCGTGTTGAGGGCCGCCGAGCCGGTCCGCCACGGGCCGGGCGTCACCGCGACGAGCTCGGCGACCGCCGGGTCCCATTCGATCGTCACCTCGAGCGCGCCGGCGTCGGCGAGCTCGGACGGGCCGGAGAGCGTCAAGAGAGCGGTCTCGCCCACCGCGAGCTCGCCGTTCTCTATCTCGAGGCCGAGGGCGAGGGGTCGCGGCCCCGCGGACTCGACGAAGGCCGCTGAGCGCTGCGCCGCGTCGCCCGAGAGGATGTTCGAGCCCTCCTTCGGCGCGGGCGCCGGGGCCGGCGCCGGCGTTCGCCGGAACGGGTCGTTCGGACCGCTCCCCTGGACGGGGAGGATCGCCCGACCCGGCATCGTCCCCGGGACGGGGCCCGTCGGCGCGACGGGACGCGAGGCGGGCGCCTCCGCGGGCGGGTCGAACGGCGTCTCGGGCGCCTGCGGCGACTCGAGCCTCACGTTCAGGCCGGAGAAGGAGACGTTGTTCTCCGTCCCGACCCAGACCGGGACAAGGTCCTCCTCCGTGATCTGCGGGGCGCGCGTGATGTGGGGGGTGAGCGTCAGGAAGATGTCGTCGTGCTTGACGTCGTTGCTCGTCTTCTTGAAGAGGCTTCCGAGGAGGGGGATTTCCGAGAGGAAGGGGAGGCCTTCCTTCGACGAGACCTTCTTGTTCTTGATGAGTCCGGCCAAGAAGCTCGTCTCGCCGTCCTTCAGACGGATGTTCGTCGTGATCGTCCTCGTCCCGATGATCGGCTGCCGCCCCTGGTTCTCGTTCTCGACGTAACCGTTGATCTCGGAAATCTCGACCGTGAGCTTCAGGGAGATCTCCCGGTTATGGTGGACCCGCGCCTCGATGTCGAGCTTGATGCCGACGTCCTGGTACTGGAACGAGGTCACAGGGATAACGCCGCTCTGGCCGATCGCCTGCTGCGTGTTGATCGTCGTCACCGGGATCGGGACACGGTCCCCGATGACGAGCTGGGCCTTCTCGCCTTCGGCGATCCGGAGCTGCGGCTTGGCAAGAAGCTCGGAGTCGGAGTTCTGCTTGATGAAGCTGACGGCCACCGAAGGGACCGTGAAGTTGAAGTCGGACAGCGAGAGCTTCAGGAGGTCCTGCCACGGGAGCGAGGTCGTTCCCGTTCCGAGGTTAGGGCTGCCGGTGATCTTGTAGCTCGAGAGCGTCGCGCCGAGCTCGAGGAGCTTCGTCGTGCTCAACTGGAGGAGCTCGACGTCGAGGACGACCTCGGCCTTCGCCTTGTCGTTCACCTCGATGAGCCGCTCGGCGACGGCGACCTTGTCGGCCGTGTCGCGGATGACGATCGCGTTCAGCTGCGGGATCGTCCCCATACGGCGCAGGTCGAGGAGCCCCCGGACCATCTGGGAGACGTCCTTCACGTCGCCGTTCGAGAGGAAGAAGGTCCGGACGACCTGGTCCTCGTACTCCTTCCGGTTCTGCTGGGTATCCTGCGCGATGAGGATCGTCTTTTCGTCGATCACCTTGTAGAAGTGCCCCGCCTGGCGCATGGCCGTCTCGAGCGCCTTCTGGAAGGTCAGGTTCCGGAGGTCGATCGTGAACTTGTCGTCCTTCAGCTGCGGGTCGAAGATGACGTTGATCCCGGAGGCGGCGCAGAGCGCCTGGTAGATCTTCTTGATCGGCGAGTCGGGAGGGAACGACACGCTGATCGGCTCGTCGGAGGCGGGGTGGAGCATCGGCGGGGCGGCCGACCGCCCCCGCGCCCGCGCCTTCGCCCTCTCCGTCGGCGTCCCCCCGGCCACCTCGGCCCGGCGCTCCTCGATCTCCTGCTCGACCCGCTTCAGCTCCTGGAGGGCGACGTCGTTCGTCGGGTCGAGCGCGACGCTCTGCTCGAGCTCCACCTTCGCGAGGTCGAGCTGTCCGGCCGAGCGGTGGAGGCGCCCGCGCATGAGGTGCGTCTGGGCCGCCTGCATCTTCGAGCGGAAGAGCGCCGTCTGGTACTTCATGTTGACCGGGTCGAGCTCGTTCGCCTTCTCGTACGCCATGACGGCGAGGTCCCAGTGCTGGCGCTGCTCGTGGTCCCGCGCCTGGCGGAAGGCGCGCTCGGCGGCGCATCCCGACGTGACGAAGGCCGTGACGAGGACGGCGGCGAGGAGGAAGGCGCGGGGCGGTCGCGTGCTCTGAACGGTCATGGGCTTCTCTTCAGCGGGAGGCGTCGGGCGGAAGGACGGGGATCCGCCGGGTGATCTCGGGCGGCAGCCCGACGAAGGCGAAGTCGACCGACTCGCGGCCGACGCGCCGGAGGATGTAGCGGCCGTCGAGGATGTCTCCCTCGCGGGCGTTGATGAGGCGAGGACCGTCCTCGAACGTGACGATCGGCCTGTCGTTCGGGCCGAAGATCCCGAGCGCGCGGAACGGGATTGCGGGAGGGACGATCGGCGTCGCCGTCGGCGTCGGCGTCGGGAGGCGCGGCCCGATGAATTCGACCGAGCCGGGCCTCGGGAACGGCGTCGGGGTCGGCGGGAGCGGTTTCGGAGTCGGCGTGGGCGGGACGTGGAACGCGAAGACGTTCCTCACGACCGCGCCTCCGACCTCGCCGCGCCCCGTCCCGAGAGCGAGGGGCGGGATCTCACCCGGGAGGAGCGTCTCCTCCCCGGCCCGAGCGGCAACACCGGGGCGGGCGCCTCTCGCCGAGGGACCGGCGCCGACCGTCCCGCCACCCGGCCAGTAGCGGTAGACGAGCGCGACGAGGAGGACACCCAGGAGCGCGAGGAGCGCCTTACGGGAGGAGAGGGCGCTCATCGGGTCGCCCCCTCTCCACGGGTCGCAGCGACCGGCCGCCGCCCCGCCGTTCCGGCGCGGGCGTCCCGGACGGTCCGGATGGGTCGCAGCGAGCCGGGCCGGAAGTAGTTCGTCACGGTGAGTCGTACGCGGACCGAGTCCGGATCGTCCGACGAGCCGCCGGAGAGGCCGACCCGTTCGACGACGAGGAAACGCTTCGAGCTCTCCAGCTCGGCGAGGAGTCTCTTCACGTCGCGGTACGGCCCCTCGACGCCGAACGACATCGTGAGGGAGTCGGTGCCCGGCTCGTCGACCGACTGGTACCCGATCGCGTCCGGGCGCAGGCCGACCGCGCGGGTCGTCGCGTAGAACTCCTCGATCAGGGAGGCGATCTTCGCCTCGCGCTCGCCGAGCGTTTCCGAGAAGAACGACGTGAGCGCGGCCTGCGTCTCGAACAGCTTCCGCTCGGCGGCCGCGGCTCTCTCCGCCTGGCTGCGGGCCTCGTCGCGGCGGCGCTCGAGGCCGGCCTGCTCTCCTTCGAGGGCGCGAAGGCGATCGTCGTAGAAGGTCCGGTACGAGAGGAGGACCGCGGCATTCGCCGCGAGGACGACGAGGAGGAGGGCGAAGAGGAGTCGCCGGTCCCGGAAGGCGGTCAGCGAGCTCGTCACGGCTTCACCTCACGGTCGCGGTAGAAGACGTTGATCGCGAGCGTCCGCCCCTCGACGCTCCCCTGCTCGCCGCCCGCCTCGCTGACCGGTGTCGGCGCGTCGAACCAGGGCGAGGCGTAGAAGGTCCGGATCAGCTTCGGCATGCCGTCGGGGTCGCGGGAGATCAGGCTGAGGGAGAGAGCGAAGACGTCCGCGTCCTCCGACGCCGGCGCGCGGCCGGAGGGCCTCCTCTCCGCCTCGCGGGAGAGCCCCATGGAGACGACGCGGACGTCGTTCGGGAGAGTCTTCTCGAGACGCGTCAGGAACCGGGTCCAGGAGAACGTCCGGAGGCGCGCCAGGGCGTTCGCCTCCTCCGATCCGGCCTTCATTCCGGCGAGATCGAACCGGGCGAGCTTCGTCTCGGCCGACCGGCGGGCCTCTTCGTGACGGGTGATCTCGGAGCGCAGCCCCGCGATCGCCTCGCGCGACGTCCGGGAGCCTTCGACGTAGGCGCGGACCGTCCGGACGCTCACGAAGGTCAGGCCGATCGCCGCGGCGAGGAGGAGGACGGCCACGAGGTTCGCGGGCCGGGTGTCGACGAAGGGACGGCGGGCGAGGTTCGGTCTCGGGGCGGCCATGGTCACTCCGCTCCTTCGAGGAGCCCGAGCCCGACGAGGGGCGGAGTGTCTCCGGGGCGGACCGGAAGCCCCCGGCCGGCGAGGGACGCGAGGAGGGAGACGGGCTCCTTCCCTCCGTTCTCGCGCCGGAAGTCCCGGAGCCGGCCGGCGAGCTCCGACGCCTCGGGGACGACGATCACGTCGGCCGCCAGGTCGGGACCGGGGCCCTCGCCGTCGGCCCCGACGACGAACGTCGCCGCGAGCCGGAACTCCTGGAGCGCCTCGTCGGGGTCCGACGAGGCGGCGCGGGTCCGGAGGAACCGGGGCGCCCCGCCCTCCAGCCAGACGGTCGAGACGGTCGTGCCGTCGGCGAAGACGAGGAAGCCGGAGGCCGGGAGCGCTTTCGCCGCGAGGGCCGAGAGGGCGAGCGAGGCGGGCTCGAGGGCGCCGATCCGGATTCCGTGCGCCCCGAAGGCCGCCTCGCACGAGGCGACGGCCTCCTCCGCCGCGGAGACGACGAGGTAGCGGGGCGCGCCTCCGGCCCCCTGTCCGACCCGGCACCACCCGATCCGGAGCGCGGGCGCCGGCTCGCCCCAGAGCCGCCCCACCTTCCAGCGAAGGACCTCGGCCAGCTCCTTCGGGTTCTTCTCGACGCCGGGCTCGACGTCGACGGGGGCCGCCTTCACGAAGGCGTCCGGGACGGCGAGGGACGCGGCCGCGAGGCGCTCGTTCGGCGGGAGGAGCGCGGCGACGGCCTGCGCGAGGCCGGGCCCCGCGACGCGGGCGCCGCCGGGGGCGGCCAGGAACGTGCCCGGCGGGAGATCGCGGGAGCGGACGGCGAGGCCGCCCCCCGCTCGCGCCTCGCGGGGAGAGGCGACGTGGACGAGCCGCTCCTCCGTCAGGACGAAGGCGTGCGGCGGCCGCCGGTAGCGCCAGCTCCCGACGAGGGCGCTCCCGAGGCGGGCGAGGAGTCCGTCAGTCGACAAAGGTCACCTTGTTGATCTCTTTCAGCGTCGTCTCCCCGAGGAAGACCTTGCGGAGCGCCGACTCGCGGAGGAAGGCCATCCCCTCCTCCTTCGCCGCCTTCTTGATCTCCGCGGCGGGCCGCCGGTCGAGGATGAGGCCGCGGATCCGGTCGGAGAGGTCGAGGAGCTCGGTGATCGCCATCCGGCCGTAGAAGCCGGTCCCGTTGCACTCGATGCAGCCGCGCCCCTCGTAGAACACGGTGTCCGCGACCTGCGCGGGGGTGAGGGCCGACTCGTCGAGGAGCTGCTTCGTCGGCTCCATCGGCGTCTTGCAGCGCGGGCAGATCTTCCGGACGAGCCGCTGGGCGAGGATGCAGTTCAGGGCCGAGACGAAGTTGTAGAGCTCGACCTTCATGTTGAGGAACCGGCCCAGGACGTCGACGACGTTGTTCGCGTGGACCGTCGTGAAGACGAGGTGCCCCGTGAGCGCCGCCTGGACGGCGATCTGAGCCGTCTCCTCGTCGCGGATCTCGCCGACCATGACCTTGTCGGGGTCGTGGCGGAGGATCGAGCGGAGCCCGCGCGCGAACGTGAGCCCCTTCTTCTCGTTGACGGGGATCTGCGTGATGCCGCGGAGCTGGTACTCGACCGGGTCCTCGATCGTGACGATCTTGTCCTCGACGGACTGGATCTCCGAGAGGCAGGCGTAAAGCGTCGTCGTCTTGCCCGATCCGGTCGGCCCGGTGACGAGGACCATGCCGTACGGCTCGCGGATGAACTTCCGGAGGCGCTTCATCGTCTCGGCGTCCATCCCGAGGACGTCGAGGCGGAGGTTCTTGAACTCGGCGTTCGCCGACTCCTTGTCGAGGATCCGGATGACGACGTCCTCGCCGTGGACGGTCGGCATGATCGAGACGCGGAAGTCGATCGTCCGCCCGCGCACCCGGACCTTGAACCGGCCGTCCTGCGGGATCCGCTTCTCGGCGATGTCGAGCTCCGACATGACCTTGATGCGGCTGACGATCGTCTGGTGGTGCTTCTTGTCGATCGGCTCCATCGCCGGGTAGAGGACGCCGTCGATCCGGTACTTGATGACGACGACGTTCTCCTGGGTCTCGATGTGGATGTCGGAGGCGCGGCGCTGGATCGCGTTGAAGAGGACGGAGTCGACGAGCTTGATGATCGGGCTGGCGTCGGCCGCGATCCGGTCGATCGTCAGGACCTCCTGCCCCTCCTCGTCCTCCCGCACGACCTGCATCCGGAACTCTTCCGTCGCCTCCTCGAGGACCCGCTGCGTCGACTCCGACTTCTGCAGGATCTCGTGCATCGCGGCGCGCGAGCCGACCTTCACGCGGACCCGCCGCTTCAGGAGCGCCTCGAGCTCGTCGCGCCGGACGACGTCCGTCGGGTCCGTCAGGACGACGGAGAGGACGCCGTCCTCCTCGCTTTCCGGGACGAACTCGTGGCGGAGCATCCACTCGAGAGGGACGCTCTTGAAGAGAGCGGGGTCGACCCGGAAGGTCCAGAGGTCGACGTAGGGAATGCCGAGCCTCCGCCCGACCTCCCGGGCGCGGCTCTCCTCGGAGGCCGCGTCCAGGACGCGCGGGAAGGCGGGGACGGCGGGGGCGTCGTTCGTCGTCATGCGTCAGCCCCGGATGCTGGAGAGGATCGTGAACATCGGAAGGTATACGGAGAGGAGGATCGTCGCGATGACGCCCCCCATCACGATCAGGATGACCGGCTCGATCAGGTTGATGATCGTCTGGAGGCGCGCCTCGAGAGACTCGTCGTAGAAGTCGGAGACGTTCGTGAGCATGTCCTCGAGCGCGCCCGTCGCCTCGCCCACCTTGACCATCTCGACCGCGAGCGAGGTGAACTGCTTCGTCTGCTCGAGGCTCCGCCAGAGCTCGGCCCCCTCCCGCACCTTCGGCACGACGGAAGCGACCGCGTCCGAGATCCGGCGGTTGCCGATGGAGCCGGTCGAGATCTCGAGCGCCGTGACGAGCGGCGTGCCGGCCCCCACGAGCGTCGCGAGGGCCCGGGCGAACTGCGAGAGGGAGAACTCGTGGAGGACGACGCCCACGGCGGGCAGCCTCAGGAGGAGGCCGTCGATGGCCCGATTCCCGGCGTCGGTCCGCCGCCAGCGGTCGAACGCGAAGATCGCCGCCGCCGTGCCGAGGAGGAGCTCGAGGAGGTGCGCGCGCATGAAGGTCGCGGTGCCGACGACCGCGACGGTGAGCGCCGGCATGTCCGCGCCGAAGCCCGCGTAGAACTCCGTGAACTTCGGGATGACGTACGTCATCAGGATGAAGATCAGGCCGACGGCGAGGCTCACGAGGACGATCGGGTAGGCCATCGCCCCCGTCACCTTCCTCTTCACCCGTCCGAGGATCTTCTGGTACTCGAGGAAGCGCCGGAGGACCTTCTCGACCTCGCCGGAGCGCTCCCCGGCCTTGAGCGAGGTCGCGTAGAGGCGCGGGAACGTGTCGCCGTGCGAGAGGAACGCGTCCGAGAGCGCCACCCCCGAGACGAGCTGCTCCTTCACGTCGATCAGGATCCGCTTGAAGTGCGCGTTCTCCTGGCGCTCGAGAAGGATCTCGAGACCCGCGACGACCGGGAGGCCGGCCTTCAGGAGGGCGACGAGCTCCTGGTTGAAGACGAGGAACTCGTGGACACCGACGTGCCCCCGGCCCCGCAGCGAGCCAAGGCGGGCCCCGAGGCTCGCGACCGTGGCGCTCCGGCCGCTCCCCGCCTTCGCGGAGAAGAGCCGCGAGCCCTGGCGGGCGAGCTCGGCCCGGAGGGCCGCCTCGTCGGGGGCCTCCACGGTCCGGGTGACGACGCTCCCGTCGGGCGTCCCGATGCGGCAGACGAACTCGGGCATCAGCGCCGCCCCGCGATCCCGGGACCGGACTCCACCGGATCGGCCGTCAGGACGAGGAAGAGCGCTGCGCCGCCCCCCTCCTCGCGACCGATGCCGAGGACGAACGGCTCGCGCATCCGGAGATTGAGGGAGGTCCGGGCGATGTCCCGGGCCGTTTCGATTCCGGCCTCGTCGCGCCGGAGACGGGCGAGGACCAGGTTCCGAAGGCGGACGCTCTCCTGCCCTCCTCCCGCCTCGAGGAGGAAGTCGATCCGGAAGCTCCCTCCCAGGGTCCAGGAGACCGGGTCGCCCTCGAGCCCCTGCAGGACCACCTCGTCGAGCGAGGCGTACTCGGTGAAGCTGAAGAGGCTCCGGAGCCGGTCGGCGACGCCGCGGAAGCGCTCGTCCACCGGCATCGCCGGGCCTCCCGGGCCGGGCGCGTGCGTCGCCCGGATGAGGGAGACGGAGACGGCGATCGCCCTCGGGGGAAGGTCGAAGGACGACACCGCCTGCGCGACCTTCTCGACGGTGCGGACGGAGTCCCTCACGGTCAGGGCGTTCGTCGCCGTCTGCAGGACGATCGTCCCGCGCGCGCCGAGGAGCGGCCGGACGAGGAGGAACGCGTCCTCCGCCTTCCGGTGCTTCAGGACGAAGACCCGGACGACGTCCGGCCCCGCCGTCGGCTTCGGCAGGGGCGTCCTCGCGGCGGCCGGGGAGGCGAGGACGAGAGCGGCGGCGAGGAGGCCCGGGAGGAGCGAGGCGCGCATCAGATGTCCGCGTTCCGGTCGACGACGAAGACGACCGTCGGCTCGCCCGGCCGGGTCGACGGGAACTGGTAGACGACGGCCGCGTCGCCGCCGAGGTCCTCGACCGCGGGGACGACGTCGGGCGGCGTGCGGACTCCCTCGTCCGCGGCGGCGACGAGGTCGGGACGCGGCGCCTCGGCGGGGCCGTCCCCCGACTCCCGTGCGATCCAGGCACCCGCGACGGAGGCGGCGAGGAGGAGGGAGGCGGCGAGCCGGAGGACGGGCCGGGTGTGGGCTCTCCGGAGGCGGCGGCCGGCCTTCGCGGTCGCGGCGGCCGCGAGGACGCCGCTGACGAACCGCTCCCGCGCCTCGGCGGAGAGCGGCGCCGACGCGGCCGACCGGGCGAAAAGGAGGACCGGGTCGCGGCGCAGCGCCTCGGCGGCGCAGGACTCGCAGGAGGCGAGGTGCCCCCGGAGGAAGCCCTCCTCGGCCGGCGTGAGGCGATCTTCCTCGCGCCGCGCGAGGAGGTCGTCGAGGCGGTCGCAGCCGAGCTCTCTCACGCGCCCGCTCCCTCCGCGCTCCGGTGCGACTCGGGGACATACTCCGGGAAGCGCCGTTTCAGCTCCTCGCGCAGGAGGCGCCGGGCCTGGAAGAGGTGGTTCCTCACGGTCGACTCCCGGCAGCCGACGATCTCGGCCACCTCGCGGCTCTCCTTCTCCTCCATCTCGCGAAGGACGAAGACGAGGCGCTGCTTCTCCGACAGGACCGACGCGCACGCCTCGAAGACCCGGCGGACCTCGTCCTGCGAGAGGCGCAGCGGCGCTTCGGGGCTCGCGGCCATCAGCCCTCCCTTCACGACGCGGAAGCTTTCGGCGAGCGTCCGGGCTCGCGTCCCTCTCGAGCGGAGGGCGTCGATCGCGAGGTTCCCGGCGATCCGGAAGAGCCACGTCGAGAAGGCGTACGACGGGTCGTAGCGCGGGAGGTTCTCCCACACGCGCAGGAACGTCAGCTGGGCGACGTCGCGAGCGTCCTCCGTGTCGCCGAGCATCCGGCGGAGGAACGCGACGACGGAGTCGGTCCGCCCGCGGACGAGCTCGGCGAAGGCGTCCTCGTCGCCCGCCTTCGCGAGCGCCGCGAGGTGCCGTTCGTCCCTCGGCTCGATCGTCGTCCCCTCCTGCACCCGGCGGACGTGGACCAGCTGAATGGCCATGCCGTCGGTTCTACGGTTCCGCGCACGACCCCGTCTACGAGGCGGCCTCGTCCGCTCCCGCCACGCTCTCCGGCGCGGCGCGGCGCATATAATGCGGCCTCTCGGATGCAGAACGTAACCTCTTCCAGGGAAGCCGGTTGACCCGACCCGACCGCCCGTCGGCCGGGGGAACCGGCCTGACGGCTCTCCTCGCGCGAAGACTCCTTCCCGAGGCCGCCCCCGGGAGGGTGGATGTCTGGGTCCAGGGAGTCTCGGTCGGCGAGGTCGAGCTGGCCCACACGCTCGCGCTTGCCCTTCGCTCCGCGCGTCCGGAGCTTTCGCTCCTCGTCACCTCCTCGACCCCGGCCGGCGTCGGCCTCCTCGAGAGGCGATTCCGCGACCTCGCTCCCCCCGCCCGGCTGCAGCCGTTCCCCCTCGACCTCCCCGTCTCGGTCCGCCGGCTCCTCGACTCGGCGACGCCACGCCTCCTCGTCCTCATGGAGACCGAGCTCTGGCCCGTCCTCCTTCGGGCGGCTCGGCGCCGGGGCCTGCCGGTCGTCGTGGCGAGCGGGCGTCTCTCGGAGCGTTCCGTCGGGCGGCTTCGCGCCGCCCGGCCGCTCTTTCGCAGCGGCCTCGACGCCCTCTCCGCCGTTGCGGCCCGCAGCGAGGAGGACGCCGAGCGCTTCGCCGCCGTCGGCGTGCCGAGGGAGAGGATCCACGTCGCGGGCGACATGAAGTTCGACCGCCCCCTCCCCGCCGAACCGGCGTTCGCCGCCTCGTTCCGGGAGCTCGCCGCCGGCCGCCCGGTCCTCGTCGCCGGCTCGATCGCCGAGGAGGAGCTCGACCTCGCGCTTTCCCTCCCGCGCCTCCTCACCCGGAGCGCGTCCGGGGCGCCGTTCCTCCTCCTCGCCCCGCGCCGGACGGAGAGCTGGGACGAGGCGGAGCGGCGCGCCGCCGCCGCCGGGCTTCGGGTCGTCCGCCGGTCGAGCCCCGCGCCGGGCGGCCCGGCCGACGTCTTTCTCCTCGACACGCTCGGGGAGCTCGCCTCGGCCTACACGCTCGGCGACGTCGCTCTTCTCGGCGGCACGTTCGGACGGCGGGGCGGGCACAACGTCCTCGAGCCGCTGCAGGCGGGCCTCCCGGTCGTCCTCGGCCCCTCCGTCTGGAACATCCGGCGCGCCGTCGAGGCGGCCGGCGCCGCGGTCGTCGGGGTGCCCGACCCGGCCGGCGTCGCCGCCGCGCTCGCGCGCCTCCTCGACGACCCGGCCGCCAGGGCGGCCGCCCGGGAGGCCGCGGCGGCGCTCTTCGCGACGGACCGTGGCGCGACGGAGCGGACCGTGCGGCTCGCGCTCGGCTTCCTCGACCGCGTTCCCGGAGCGGCTGTGTGACGCCGCTCCTCCTGCCTCTCTCCGCCCTCTACGGCGCCGGGGTGGCGCTCCGCCTCGCGCTCTACCGGCGCGGAGTCCTCGCCGTGCGCAACGCCGCCCGGCAGGTGATTTCCGTCGGGAACGTGGCCGCCGGCGGGACGGGGAAGACTCCCTTCGTCAGGTGGCTCGCCTCCGAGCTGCTCCGCCGCGGCCGGCGCCCGTCGATCCTGACGCGCGGGTACGGCCGCAAGAGCCGCGGGACCGTCGTCGTCTCGGACGGCCGCGGGGCACTCGCTTCCGTCTCCGACTCGGGTGACGAGCCGGCCCTTCTCGCCCGGGCGCTCCCGGCCGTCCCGATCGTCGCCGATGCGCGGCGGCGAGCCGCGGCCGCCCGCGCCGAGACGCTCGGGACTCCGGTCGACCTGCACCTCCTCGACGACGGCTTTTCCCACGTCGCCCTGGCCCGGGACGTCGACGTCGTCCTCCTCGACGCGACCGCGCCCGACGCCGGGGGCGCGCTCCTCCCGACCGGCCGCCTGCGCGAGCCGCTCTCGTCGCTCGCGAGGGCCGACCTCCTCGTCGTCACGAAGACCGAGCAGGCCGACCCCGCTCCGGCCCTTGAAATCGCCCGGCGATACGCGCCGGGAATCCCGGTCTACCGGGCGCGGACGGAAGTCCTCGGGGTGATCGGCCGGGACGGCTCCTCCGTCGAGCCGGGCGACCTGCCGCCCGGGACGACCGTCGCGGTCGCGGGAATCGCCCGCCCCGACTCTTTCCGCGCGACGCTCGCCGGCCTCGGGATCGAGCCGGCGGAGCTCCTCTCCTTCCGCGACCACGAGCCGTACGGCCCGGCTTCCGTCGGCCGGATCGAGCGGGCGCTCGAGGAGAGCGGCGCGACCGGCGTCGTGACGACGGAGAAGGACGCCGTGAAGCTGGACGTCCTCCTTCGCGCCCCCGTCTTCCGGGTCGCGGTCGAGGCGCGGCCCGTCGAGCCCTCGTTCGTCCCCGACCTCCTCTCGCTCCTCGCCCGGAGGCCCTCGTGAGGATGGCCGGCAAGCACGGGGCCCTGCGAGACGGGGTCGAGCTCGGCGCGTTCCTCGTTCTCCGCGCGTTCCTCCGGCTCCTCCCGCTCCCGCTCGCCGACGCCTTCGGTCGGGGCCTCGGCCGCTTCTACCGCCTCGTCGACCGGAGGCGCCGCCGGCTCGTCGCCCGGAACCTGGCGCTCGCCTTCCCCGAGAGGACGGTCACGGAGCGGGAGGCGATCTCGCGCGCGGTCTTCGCCCACTTCGGCGCGATCGCCGCCGACCTCGTCCGGTCCGAGGCGGCTCCGACCGAAGAGCTGCTCGCGCGCGTCGAGGTCGAGGGGCTCGAGCACGCGCGGGCCGCCGCCGCCTCCGGACGCGGGGTCTTCTTCGCCACGCCGCACCTCGGCAACTGGGAGTGGGCGAACCTCGTCACCGGGGCCAACGGCATGCCGGTGACGATCGTGGCGCGGCCGCTCGACAACCCGCTCCTCGACGCGAGGCTCACGGCGCTGCGCGAGAGGACGGGGGGTCACGTCGTGAACAAGAAGGACGCCGCCCGGACGATCCTCCGATCTCTGCGGGCCGGGGCCGTCGTCGGGATACTGGGCGACCAGCGGGCCCGCCCGCCGGACGCCGTCCTCACCCCGTTCTTCGGGCGCCTCGCCTGGACGACGACCGCGATCGCGCGCCTGGCCGACCGGACCGGCGCCCTGATCCTCCCCGTGGTCTGCCTGCGGGTCGGGCCGGGACGCTACCGGCTCACCTACTCCGAGCCGATCGACCCGGCGGCGCTCCCGCCGGAGGAGAGGGAGGTCTCGCGCCTGACGGCGCGCGTGACGGAGCTGATCGAGAGCCAGGTCCGCGCGGCCCCCGCGCAGTGGCTCTGGCTGCACGACCGCTGGAAGGGCGCCCCCGAAAACTGAAGAACCCCGGCGGTGAGGCCGGGGTTCCTGAAGCTCGGGTGCTGTGGTGCGCTCTCTCTCTAGGCTCCCTCCGCTGCCGGCTCCCGACGCGAGGGTCGGCCTCCGGCGCCCGGGGGTATTTCAACTTTCCTGCCACGGCGCCAGACGGGAGGGGGGCGCAGGTGCATCTACTGAGGCTGAAAACAGATACGCCCGTTGCGGCGCTTCGGGAGAAGCCGGCCCGGTGGGCCCGGGTGCACGAATCCGTGCGTTCCCGTTGAACGGAATGACGCGCCGGCGCCCGGCTCAGCCGAGCTCGACGTTCCAGTACGCGACGTCGAGGAAGTTCCGCCAGGCCGGGTGAATCCGGGTCGGCGAGAGGAGACCGAGCGGCGAGGCCTTCGGCTTCACCGGCGGCCGGCGGAGCGCCATCCCGGCCTCGTCCGGGAGCCGGTTCCCTTTCTTCACGTTGCAGCGCAGGCAGGCGCAGACGACGTTCTCCCACGAGGAGACGCCCCCTCTCGAGAGCGGGACGACGTGGTCGAGGGAGAGCTCCGAGGTCGGGAAACGCCGGCCGCAGTACTGGCAGCGTGTCCCGTCGCGGACGTAGATGTTGTGCCGGGAGAACTTGACGTCGTAGCGCGGAGGCCGGTCGCAGGAGAGGAGCTGGATGACCCGGGGAACCTTCAGGAGGAGGCCCGGTGTCTTCACCACGTCCTCGTCGCCGGGCTGGACCGGAATGTCGCACCACTCGTCCCAGCCGTACGTCGTGAAGTCGGGAAGCACGGCCCGGACGTGGCCCTTGTAGAAGAGCGTGAACCCGCGTCGCGCGTCCGTGAGGGCGAGGGCGGCGAACGACCGGTTCAGGACGAGAACCGGCGCGTCGAGCACCATTACGTGAGAATAGCGAAACGCGCATGAAGATTCTCCTCGTCCGCCTCTCCTCGTTCGGAGACGTCGTCTTCACGCTCCCGCTCGCGAAGGCGCTGCGCGGAGAGCGGGACCGGCTCGCGTGGGCCGTGGAGGGGCCGCTCGCCGGCCTCCTCGAAGGGGCCCCGTACGTCGACGCGACGTTCGCCGCGACGACGCGGGCCTGGAGGAAGAGGCCGTTCGCCCCGGAAAGCCGCGGGGAGCTCCGCGCGTTCCTCGCGTCGCTGCGCGCGTTCGAGCCCGACGTCGTCGTCGACGCGCAGGGGCTCCTGAAGTCGGCCTGGGTCACGCTCGCCGCACGCGCGGAGCGCAAGGTCGGCTTCGGCTTCCGGACGGCCACCGAGAAGGTGAACCCGCTCTTCACCCGCGAGCGGGTCGACGTCCCGCCGGGCGCGCACGTCGTCGACCGCGGCCTGGCCCTCGCCGAGAGGGTCCTCGGCCGGCGCGGCTTCGAGCGGACCCCCGACGTCTCGCACCTCGTCGGGAAGCCGGCCCCGGAAGTGGACGCGTGGCTCGCCGCGCGCCCCGCGCGCCCCTTCGCTCTCCTCCAGCCGTTCTCCTCGCGCGCGACGAAGGAGTGGTCCCCCGCCGAGACCGCCGCGTTCTGCCGCGCGCTCGCCGCACGCGGGATCGACGCCGTCCTCCGTTGGGGACCGGGCGAGCGGGAGCGCGCCGAGGGAATCTCCTCCCTCGCGGACGGCGCGGCGCTCCTCGCCCCGCCGACGCCACCGGCCGCCACGGCGCGCCTCGCGGCGCGGGCGGCCCTTTTCGTCGGCGCCGACACCGGCCCGACGCACCTCGCGGCCGCCGCCGGAACGGCGACGGTGGCGCTTTTCGGCCCGACGGACCCGGCGCGATTCGGGCCGGTGGGGCCGCGGGTCCGGATCTTGCGTGACGAGAGCGGGGCCTACAATGCCGGTCGTCCCGGCCTCCCCGGACTGACGCACGATGCCGTACTCGAAGCTTCCCTCGCGCTCCTCGACGAGAGGACCTGAGCCCCGCCCCGGAAGGCGCGGAGGGGCCTTTCTCCTCGCGCTCCTGCTCGGGGGGCCCCTCGCTGCCTCCGTCACGGCGAACGTCCTCCCGAACCTCGGGCGCGCGGAGCTCCCGAAGGACGAGGTCGTGCCGGTGCCGTTCCGCGCCGGCGAGACGCTCGTCTACACCGTCTCGTGGCTCAAGATCGAGGGGGGCGAGATGACGCTCGCCACGAGCCGGGAGTGGAGCCCCGACGGGGTCCCGGTCCACCGGATCCGCCTCTCGGCCGTGTCGAACGACTACGTCTCGCGCTTCTACCCCGTCGACACCCGGTACGAATCGTGGATCGACGCGCGGGACTTCATGCCGGTCCGCTTCGAGAAGAGGGCCCGGGAAGGGCGCTACTCGGCCGACGAGGTCGAGGAGTTCGACCTCGCGAAGCGCGTCGGGACCAGGCGGAACGCCAAGGACCGTCGGCGGGTCGTCGCCCTCCCGCCCCGCTTCCAGGACGTCATCTCGTCCTTCTACTTCATGAGGACCGTCCCCCTCGTGCCGGGGGAGGAGACCCGCGTCGATCTCTGCTCCCGCGGGAAGCTCTACCGGCTCGTCGTGGCGGTCCTGGGCCGGGAGAAGGTCGAGACGGAGCTCGGCACCTTCGACGCGATCAAGGTCCAGCCCCGGATGCACGAGGGCGAGGGGAGCGAAGACCAG
>JAKPXO010000216.1 GCA_029567505.1 Acidobacteriota bacterium | reverse complement strand
GCCGACGAGGCAGGCGAGGACGATCGAATGCCAGAAGACGTAGCGAAGGATGACGCCTTCCTGGCCCTGCTGGTTCGTCGCGACGCTCGCCACGACGATGCTCTGCGCGTCGATCATCTTTCCCATGACGCCGCCGCTGCTGTTCGCCGCGGCCGCGAGGACCGGGTTGATGCCGAGCTTCTCGGCGCTGATCATCTGCAGCCCGCCGAAGAGGACGTTCGAGGAGGTGTCGCTCCCCGTGATCGCGACGCCGAGCCACCCGAGGAGCGGCGAGAAGAACGGGAAGAGGAGGCCGGTCGAGGCGAACGCGAGGCCCATCGTCGCGTCGAGGCCCGCGTAGCGCGTCGAGAAGCCGAGCGCGAGCATCGCCCCGATCGTCAGGAGCGAGATCCGCACCCGCATGAGCGTCCCCCAGAAGACCGATCCGATCTCCTTCAGAGAGAAGCCGAGGAGGAGGCCGCTCAGGATTCCCGAGAGGAGGAGGCTCGTCCCGGTGGCGGAGAGCCAGTTGAACGTGAAGACCGCCTCCTCGGGCTTCTCCTCCTTCACGACCGGCGGCGCCTTGATGACCGCCTTGTGGAGGCCGGGGACCTCCCACTTCAGCATCGAGACGCCCTTCAGGACGTTCGGGGAGTCCTTCTTCCCGCCGTTCAGGACGTCCTTCACCTGGGGGAGCCCCCACGCGAAGACGAAGACCGAGAGGAGGATCCAGGGCATCCAGGCCATGAGAGCCCGCTTCGGGGTGTAGACCGGCCGCGCCGCGGCCTCGGCCGCCCGGTCGGCGTGGTTCTCGTGGTCGAACGTCCAGGTCTTCTTCGGCTGCCAGAACTTCAGGAGGACGACCGTGGCGCCCATCGAGACGATCGCGCCCGCGATGTCGACGACCCAGGGGCCGTGGTAGTTCGAGACGAGGAACTGCGTGATCGCGAAGCTGAGGCCGGAGGTGAGGCAGGCGGGCCAGACCTCCCACATCGCCTTGCGGCCCGACATCGCCCAGACGAGCCAGAACGGGACGATGAGCGAGAAGAAGGGGAGCTGCCGGCCGGCCATGGCCGAGAGGGCCTGGACGTCGAGCCCGGTGACGGAGGCGAGGACGACGATCGGCGTCCCGAGCGCGCCGTAGGCCACGGGCGCCGTGTTGCCGATGAGCGCGATGCCGGCCGCGAGGAGCGGCCGGAAGCCGAGGCCGATGAGCATCGCGGCCGAGATGGCGACCGGCGTGCCGAAGCCCGCGGCCCCCTCGATGAACGCCCCGAACGAGAAGGCGATCAGGAGGGCCTGGATCCGACGGTCGTCCGCGAGGCCCGCGACGGTGTGCTTGACGACCTCGAAGTCGCCGGACTTCACCGTCAGGTCGTAGACGAAGATCGCGCAGAGGACGATCCAGCCGATCGGGAAGAGGCCGTAGAGCGCGCCGTTCGCGGCGGACGTCAGGGCGAGCTTCGTCGGCATCCCGTAGACGAAGATCGCGACCCCGAGCGAGGTCGCGAGGCCCAGGAGCGCCGCCTTGTGCGCCTTCACGTGGAAGAACGCGAGAAGCCCGAGCAGCACGACGACCGGCAGCGCTGCCACGAGGGCCGACAGCAGGAGGTTTCCTGCCACCGGCGTGTAGATCTGGGTCCAGGTCAACATCAGCCCCTCCTCATCCCGACCAGATGGACCTAAGGATGGGAGTGATGATACTTAGGTGCAATGATGAGGATACATCAATTTATTGGTGTTTATACCTAGAAATTTCGACTAGAACGGGCGCGTGGCCCTGCTCCCCCCCCCGGGGCAGCCCGGTCAGGGTGTCGCGAGCCCCTCCCGAATGGCGAAGCGCGTCAGCTCGGCGGCCGAGTGGATCTCGAGCTTGTTCATGAGGTTCTGCTTGTGGACCTCGACCGTCTTGCTGCTGATCGCGAGCTCCTGGGCGATCTCGCGGGGGCGCTTCCCGCCGGCGAGGAGCTTCAGGACCTGCCGCTCTCTCGGGGTGAGAGAGGCGAGCGACGGAGAGCCGGGCGCGGCTGCCTTCCGGACGAGCTCCTCGACGACGAGCCCGGCGATCGAGGGGCTCAGGTAGGTCTTCCCCGCGAGCGTCGTCCGGATCGCGAGGGCGAGCTCCTCGAACGCGCCGTCCTTCAGGACGTAGCCGAGCGCCCCCGCGCGGAGGACCTCCGCGACGAAGCGCCGGTCGGCGTACATCGAGAGCGCGACGATGCGCGTCGCCGGGAGCTCCGCGAGGATGAGCCGCGTCGCCTCGACTCCGTTCAGCTCCGGCATCGCGATGTCCATGACGACGACGGCGGGCCGGAGGAGGAGCGCCTGCGAGACCGCCTCGCGACCGTCCGCCGCCTCCCCGACGACCTCCATCTCCGGCTGCTGCGAAAGGAGGGTTCGGAGGCCCTCGCGGACGATCCGGTGGTCGTCCGCGAGCAGGATCGTCGTGCTCATTCGCTCTCCTCCCCCGCCTCCGCCCGGTAAGGTAGCACGAGGGCGACCGTCGTCCCCTTGCCCGGACGGGAGCGGATCGCGACGCTTCCGCCGAGGTCGTCGAACCGCTCCTGGATGCTGAAGAGCCCGAAGCTCCGGCTCTCGTCCGGCGCGGGCGCGGCCGCCTCGAAGCCCTTCCCGTCGTCGCTCACCGCGACCTCGACGCCGCCGCCGAGCCAGCGAAGCCGGACGGAGGCCCCATCGGCGTCCGCGTGCTTGACGACGTTCAGGAGGAGCTCGCGGACCGCGGCGAAGACGAGGAACCGGCGTTCGTCGCCGAGGTCCCTCCTCTCGCCCTCCCTCTCGAACCGGAACGCGATCCCGTGCCTCTCCTCGAAGCTCTCCCCGAGCCACTCCAGGGCCGCCTCCAGACCGAGCTGGTAGAGGACGGGCGGGCTCAGCTCCCACGTCAGCTCCCGGGTCTCCCGGACCGCCTCGCCGACGAGCGTGTGCACCGCCTCGATCCCGGCGGCGAGCGGCGTCCCCTGCGCCTCCTGCCGGAGGGAGCCGAGCTTCACCTTCCCCATCGAGAGCGTCGCCCCGAGCTGGTCGTGGAGCTGCGCGGCGATCGCCCGCCGCTCCCGCTCCTCGACCCGCGTGATCTCCGCGGCGAGCCCGCGCAGCTTCCGGCGCGACCGGTCGAGCTTCTCCGCCATCTGCCGACGCTCGGAGATGTCCTGGACGATCCCCTCGTAGTGGTCGAGCCGCCCCTTCTCGTCCCGGACGGCCCGCGCGTTCTCGAGGACCCAGATGAGCGCGCCGTCCCTCCTCCTCACGAGCGACTCGAAGCCGCGGACCTCCTCCTCCTCGACGAGGGCCTCCTCGAAGCGCTCCCGGCTCGACGGGTCGACGTAGAAGTCGCGCCGGATGTCCGAGATCGCCTCCGTCATCTCGGCCGGAGAGGCGTAGCCGGCCATCGCCGCGAGGGCGGGGTTCACCGTCAGGAACCGCCCGGACGGGGTCGACTGGTAGATCCCCTCGGCCGCGTTCTCGAAGATGCTCCGGAGGTTCGCCTCGGCGACCCGGAGAGCGCGCTCGGTTCGCTCGCGCTCCAGGATGTCCCTCCGCAGCTCCTCGTTCGCCCGCGAGAGCTCCTCCGATCGCAGCCGGATCGTCTCCTCGAGCGTCTCCTGGTGCCGGCGGAGCGCCTCCTCGGCGAGCTTCCGCCGGCTGATGTTCAGCGCGAGGATCGCATTCAGGACCCCGAGGAGGACGAGGGCCCCGGCGCCGGCCAGAAAGACCTTCCGGTAGCGTGCGAAGGCCGACTCCGGGAGGTTGAGGACCGTGCTCCCCTCCGGGAGCCGCGAAGCGGGGATCCCCCAGCGCCTGAGCACGAGGTGGTCGAAGAGGTACCGGCCCGGCAGGCCGCGAAGGACCGGGATCGACTCCGGCGCCTCGCCGCGCAGGACCCGGAGCGCGATCCGTGCGGCGGCCTCCCCCTGGTCGAACCCGCTCGTGAGCCTCCCGCCCACGATCCCGAGGCCGAGATTGAAGTCCCAGGCTCCGTAGACCGGGGCGTTCGAGGCACCCGTCACGAGGCGCGCGCTCTCGTCGTAGCCGAAGACGCGGCCGTCGGCGTCGCGGAAGAAGAACGCGAAGAAGACGAGGCTGTCGGGTGGGAGCGCCCGGAGTCGCGCGAGGAGCCGCTCCATCGAGAGGCCGTCGAGCGGCTCCATCGGGACGCCCCGGACGGCGGGTCCCAGCTCGGCGAGCCGGGCCCTCACGGCGAGGCCGGTCTCCGTGTCGTCGTTGACGACGTAGATGCGCCGCGTGCCGGGGTGGAGGTCGAGCGCGGTCTCGAGGCTCGCCCCGAGGTCCGCGTCCTCGCTCACGCCGGTGAAGAGGCCCCGCCCCTTCAGCTTCTCGGGGCGGAAGTAGTTGACGCCGCAGAAGACGACGGGCGTCCCGGGGAAGACCTCGTCGCGGTGCTCGACGAGGAAGTCGACCGCGCGGTCGTCCACGCCGACGACGAGGTCGATCCGGTGGTCCGCGTACTTCCGCCTGTAGACCTCCGGGAGCTGGGCGACGTGCCTCGGCTCGTAGAAGCGCTTCGTGTCCATGTACTCGACGAAGACGTTCTCGACGCCGAGGACCGGCTCGAGGACCGAGGTGATTCCGCGATGCTCGTCGTCGGCCCACTTGTAGCCCTTGTAGTACGAGTGGAGGACGAGGACACGGTGGCCGGACGCCGCGTCGGCCCCGGACGTGGCAGCTCCCGCGGCGCCGGCGGTCGGCCCGAGAAGGAGCGCGAGCACGGCGAGGAGAGCGCGAAGCCTCATTCCGACCCCGGGAGGGAGGCTAACAGGCCGCCCCGGACGCTCCAGTCGACCGAAGCTCACCGGCCAAGAATACCCTAGATATTTTTACGTAGATTCAGATAAGCTGATCCGTGGTCGCCGGAGAGCGCTCCGGGCCCGGGAGGCGAGCGATGTTCGAGGCATTTCGCGCACGAGCCGAAGCCGTCAGCGCCGAGGTCCACCGCGTCGGCGGGAGCACCGAGGCGCTCGCATTCGTCGCGGAGCTCCTCGCGAAGGAAGGGGTCGCGGACCAGGCCGGCGCGCGGGCGGTCTGGGCAAGAGGCCCCCTCGTCGCGGGGATCGACCGCGAGGCGTTCGCTTCCCGCGTCCCCGGGCTGACGTTCGACGTCACGCGGGAGGCCGCGGCCGGGAGCCGCGTCGGCGTCAGCGAGATGGAGTGGGGGCTCGCCGACACGGGCACCGTCGTCCAGGACGCGACCGACCCCGCGCTGCGGCTGGCCTCGACGCTGCCGGAGATCCACGTGGCGCTCCTCCAGTCGATCCGGATCCTCCCGGGCCTCGCAGACGTCCTTCCGCGCCTCGACCCCCGATCCGCCCCATACATCGCGTTCGTGACCGGGCCGAGCCGGACGGCCGACATCGAGCGCGTCCTGACGATCGGGGCCCACGGTCCGTCGCGCCTCGTCGTCGTCGTCCACGACGGCGAGGCCGCGCGGGCGGAGGTGACGCCGTGACGATGACGTTCCGCAAGGAGATCGCCGGGGCGCTCGGCGACCCGAACCTCGCCTCCGCCCTCGGCCGCTTCTACGAGGCCTACCCCGTCAGCCGCGCGAAGGCCTACCAGGGGATCGACTTCGAGGCCGTCCGCACGAGGATCGCCGAAGTGAAGGGAGACGCGACGGGCCGGCTCCCCGAGCTCGCCGAACGCTTCGCGAAGGAGGCCGGCGCGCGCGGCGCGAAGGTCGTCCTCCTGAAGAGCCCCGAGGAGGTCCGGCGGTACATCGTCGACCTCGCCCGAGAGAAGGGCGTGAGGAAGGTCGCGAAGTCGAAGTCGATGGCCTCCGAGGAGGTCCACCTCAACAGGGCGCTGACCGAGGCCGGGATCGACGTGAAGGAGACCGACCTCGGCGAGTGGATCATCCAGCTCGCCGGCCAGCGCCCCTCGCACATGGTGATGCCCGCGATCCACCTGTCGAAGGAGGACGTGGCGGAGATCTTCAGCAATGAGGTCGGCGAACGGCTTTCGACCGACATCCCCCGGCTCGTGAAGGTGGCGCGCAAGGAGCTCCGGAGCGCCTTTCTCGAGGCCGACATGGGGATCTCCGGCGCCAACATCGCGGTCGCCGAGACCGGGACGCTCGTCCTCGTGACGAACGAGGGGAACGCGCGCCTCGTCACGTCGCTCCCGCGGATCCACGTCGCCATCGTCGGCCTCGAGAAGCTCGTCGAGCGGTTCGAGGACGTCGTCCCGATCCTGACCGCCCTGCCGCGGAGCGCGACGGGGCAGCTGCTGACGAGCTACGTCTCGATGATCACGGGCGCCGCGCCGAACACCGACGGGACGCCGAAGGAGCTCCACGTCGTCCTGATGGACCACCGGCGGACCGAGATGGCGGCGGACCCGGTCTTCAAGGAGGCGCTCCAGTGCATCCGCTGCGCCTCCTGCCTGAACGTCTGCCCCGTCTACCGGCACGTCGGCGGGCACGTCTTCGGCGACGTCTACACGGGCGGCATCGGGACGATCCTGACCGCCTGGACCGGCGCGATGGAGCGCTCGAAGGAGATCCAGGGGCTCTGCATCCAGTGCGGCAACTGCGTCGGCGTCTGCCCCGGGAAAATCGACATCCCCGAGCTGATCGTCGAGGTCCGCCGCCGGCAGGTGCAGGAGAAGGGGCAGCCCTTCGTCCAGAAGGCGATCTTCTCGGTCGTCAACAACCGCCGCCTCTTCCACTCGGTCCTCCGGTCCGCTTCGCTCGCCCAGAAGCCGTTCGAGAAGGACGGCTTCGTGAGGCACCTGCCGCTCTTCCTCTCCGGCCTCGCCGATTTCCGGAGCCTCCCGGCGATCGCCGAGAGGCCGTTCCGCGACGCGTTCCGAGCGATCGAGCAGAAGGTCTTCCGTGCGACGGAGCCCGCGGAGAAGGGCGCGGAGGCGCCGGTCGCGCCACGGACGCGGAAGGCCGCCTTCTACGCCGGTTGCCTCATCGACTTCGCCTACCCGGGAATGGGCGAGGACGTCGTGAAGGTCCTGAACGCGGGAGGCGTCGAGGTGACGTTCCCCGAGGCACAGACCTGCTGCGGCGCCCCGGCGCGCTACAGCGGCGCGTACGAGGTCGCCGCGCGGAACGCGATCGACAACATCGAGGCGCTCCTCGCGGAGGAGGTCGACTGGGTCGTCTCGGCCTGCCCCACCTGCACGACGGCGCTCCGCCACGAGTTCGCGCGGTCGCTCCGGAGCACGGGGAAGGCCGAGTGGGTCGCGAGGGCCGAGGCGCTCGCGGCGAAGGTGATCGACTTCTCCTCGCTCGTGACGCGGCTCGTCGACGAGGGCTCGCTGAAGCTCGACCCGAGGAAGGTCCCCGCGGTGACGTACCACGACTCCTGCCACCTGAAGCGGACGCTCCACGTCTCCGAGGAGCCGCGTGCGCTCCTCCGGAGGGCCGGCCACGAGGTCGTCGAGATGAAGGAGTCGGACACCTGCTGCGGCATGGGGGGCTCCTACTCCCTGAAGTTCCCCGAGATCAGCAAGCCCATCCTCCAGAAGAAGCTCGCGAACATCCGCGACACGAAGGCGTCCGCCGCCGTCATGGACTGCCCGGGCTGCGTCATGCAGATCCGCGGCGGTCTCGACAAGTCGAACGACACGGTCGAGGTGCAGCACATCGCGCGGCTCCTCGCGCGGGCCGTCGCCGAGCACGCGGGAGACGGCTCCGAGGCCTGACGGAAGGTCGCTTCAGCCCGCCGGTGCCGTCGCGCGCGGCGTCGGTCGCGGCGTGGGCGCCGGTGGTGGAAGCACCGGGCCGGGGCTCTCCCTCGCGGGCGGCCTCGCGGCCGGCGTCGGCGTCGCGGCGGGACCCGGTGCCGTCCCTGCAGCCGGCACGGGGCCGGCCGCGGCCGGCGGCAAGGCGGAAGACGCGGGAAGGCCGGACGAGGCCGACTCGTCGGTCGCGGGCGCCGGCTCGACGGGAGCGAGGATCGGGACACCGACCTCTTCCTCGACCTCCTCGTCCGGCTCGAGCGCGTCCGATCCAGCTCCCCCCGCCACGAGCTCCTCGCCCGCCACGTCGGCCGGCGTCCACCGCAGCCGCAGCGGCGTCTCGAGCTCGGCCTTCAGCTCCTCGTCGGTCAGCATCCCGACCGAGGCGAGGCGGCGGAGGACGCCGTTCACGAGCCGGGTGAAGCCCCGCGACAGGACCCCGCCCGCGAACGACGACTGGTACTTGACCGGGCCCGGGATGAGCGCGACGAGGAAAGCCCCTTCGCGTGGCGTCAGGTCCTGCGGGTTCTTCCCGAAGTAGTGGCGCGCGGCCGGCCCGAGGCCGTGGAGGCCCGGCCCCCACTCGATGACGTTCAGGTAGATCTCGAGGATCCGCCGCTTCCCGAGCGTCGACTCCAGGTGCAGGGCCAGCGCCGCCTCCTGGAGCTTCCGGCGGTAGCTCCTCTCGCGCGTCAGGAAGAGGTTCTTCGCGAGCTGCTGCGTGATCGTCGAAGCGCCGCGCGCCCTTCGGCCGCGGACCCAGTTCATCGAAGCGGCGACCGGGACCTCGCCGAGGTCGAGGCCAGGATGCCCCCAGAAGTCGGCGTCTTCCGAAGTCAGGAGGCCACGGACGAAGTGGGCGGGGACCGCCTCGAGCGGGACGAAGTCGGGGCTCTCGGAATCGACCGTGACCGGCGTTCGCCGTCCGTCCCTTCCGGTCATGACCCGCCGGAACGGCCCTCGCAGCCTCGCGACCTCGGGGAGCGGCCGTGCCGGCGGCCGGAAGTCGAGCCGCTCCTCGACGACCCACGACTTCGGGTCGAGCATGCGGCCCTCGATGCGGGCGACGAGCTCGGCGCTTCCGAGGTCGCCGTCCTCCGCGGGAAGCTCGAGGCCCGAGGCCGCGAGGAGCGGCCCGAGCTCCAGACGCGGGACCTCGAGCCCGACGTCCAGCCAGGCGTCCCGCGGAGCGAACGCGGCGACGCCCCGCGCCGTGCCTCGAAGTCCCGCGGCGTCTCCCGACAGGCAGGCCACCTCGAGGAAGGCCGCCTCGCGGAAGAGCGTCGCCGTCAGCGTGCCCTCGGCGTCGAACGGCTCGCCGAGCGGCACGGCCTCCGTCACCTCCTCGTCGGGCGGCATCGAGAGACGGACCCCTCTCGAGATCAGGTTGGTCTCGACCGCGAGGCTCCCGTCTGCCGCGGGCGTCAAGTCGAGGATTCCCGACGCCTCGCCGAGGTCCCCGACGAACGCGCCGTCCCGCCGGAGGAGGACGAGCCGGGTCAGGGCGAGCCGGTCGAGCCGGAGCCGAAACGCGCCGCCGCCCGGCCGCTCGAACGCGATTCCCCCCTCGCCGTTACGCCCTCTCAGCGCGAGAAGTCCGGCCTCGACGGAGACGTCCCACGCGCTCGGCGCCACCCGAACCGAGAGCCCCTCCGGGAGGTCGGCGGCGAGCGCGCCGACCTCGACGCGTCGCAGACGACCGACCGCGCCGCGCCCGAGGAGGCTGACCCGCACGTCGACCCGCTCGAGCCGGGCCCTCACGCCGTGCCCCGCGATCACGAGCCCCGAGAGGCGCGCGCGGAACGGAAGCCGGACCGTCACGCCGTCCACGTCGGCCCGGAAGCCGCGCTCCGCCGCCTCGGAGACGATCCTCGCGCGGATCCTCCCCTCGAGCGCCGCCTCGACGACGGCGAGGAAGCCCCGCGCCGCCGCTCCCGCGAGGAGAGCGCCGAGCGCGAGAAGGAGAACGCGGCGGACGCGGGACATTCGAAGCCCCGACTTTACCGGGTGACGGCTCCGGAAGGCACGGGCATCGCAGGCCGCCGCGGTGTCCGGGCGAAGGCACCCTTGACGGCAGGCCGCCCGCCCCCTACGGTAGCCGGTCGAAGCGAGACGAGGGATGGACCAGGAAGAGAAATCCGAGCGAAGCCGGGCGCAGATCCTGGAGGCGGCGCTCGACCTCTTCTCGCGCCAGGGCTACCGCGGGACGAGCATCCGCGACATCTCGAAGGCGGCCGGCGTCTCCACGGGGAGCGTCTACCACCACTTCCACGACAAGGAAGAGCTGTTCGACACGCTCCTCCTGCAGTACTGGACCGCGATCGAGAGCCCCGATTTCCCGTTCAACCGGGCGCTCGCTTCGGGGGCCTTCCCGGACCGCCTCGAGGAGCTCGCCGAGGCCGCCGAAGAGAGCGTGCAGAGCTGGGAGCGCCACGTCGCGCTCATCTACGTCGACGTCGTGGAGATGCAGGGGACGCACATCCAGCGCTTTTACGCGGGCATGGCGGACCGGTTCGAGGCGTTCCTCCGGCGCTACCGCGCCCAGGACGACTTCGAGACCCGCCTCGCTCCCGGCGTCTCGCCCCTCTCCGCCGTCATGCTCGCGAGCCGGATCTTCCTCCAGTACTACGCCGTCGAGAGGCTCTTCCGCGTCCCAGACCAGTTCGGCAAGCCTTCGCGGGAAGCGATCCGGGACATCTCGGAGATCCTTCGCCGGGGAATGCTCCACGAGCGCCGCGGCGCCCGGTAGGAGCTCCGCGCCGGCCGCGCGGCCATCGCCGATACTCCTCGTTCGGGCGGCCGGAGGGCCTCCCGGGAGGGTCCGGAATGAGCCTCGTGGGAGATCGTCTCGATGCCGTCCGCCGGGTGCCGCTCGCGGCGCTTCCGACCCCCGTGCAGGACGCCCCGCGCCTCGCGGCGCACCTCGGCCTCGCACGCCTCCTCGTCAAGCGCGACGACCTGACCGGACTCGCGATGGGCGGGAACAAGGCCCGCAAGCTGGAATACGACCTCGCGCCCGCGACGACCGGGGAATACGACACCGTCCTCACCGTCGGCGGCACCCAGTCGAACCACGCCGTCCTGACGGCCGCCGCTGCGCGGCGCCTCGGCCTCGACGCGAAGCTCGTCCTCGGCGGCCCCGACGTGTCCCGGCGGAAGGGGAACCTCCTCCTCGGCGCGCTCTACGGCGCCGAGACGCGCTACCTCGTCGACGACGACGCGAACGACTCCCTCGCGGCAGCGATGGAGTCGTGGGCCGCGGAGCTGCGCGCCGCGGGGCGGCAGCCGTTCCAGGTCCCGCTCGGGGGAAGCACGCCGCACGGCGCGCTCGGCTACGTCGCGGCGATGCGCGAGCTCGCCGCGCAGCTCGGCCCGGGGAAGGTCCAGCTCGTCGCGGCCGTCGGGTCGTGCGGGACGCTCGCCGGCCTCGCGCTCGGCGCGAGGCTCTTCCTCCCGGCCGCGCGTGTCATCGGGATCAGCGTCTCGCGCGCGGCCGGCCCGATCGCCGCGCGGGCGGCCGAGCTCGCGGCCGGCAGCGCGCGCCTCCTCGGCCTCGAGCCCGTTCTCGGCCCCTCCGAGGTCGAGGCGCACGACGCGCTCCGCGGCGAGTACGGCGTCGCGACGGAGACGGGGCGAGAGGCGATCCTCGAGAGCGCGCGGCTCGAAGGGCTCCTCCTCGACCCCGTCTACACCGGCAAGGCGATGGCGGGCCTCTTCGGCCTCGCCCGCGCGGGCCTCCTCGACCCCGCGGTCCCGGTCGTCTTCCTCCACACGGGAGGGCTCCCGATCCTCTTCTCCTTCGACGACGCATTCGACGACGCCGCGCCCTTCGCGCGGGTCCTCCCCGGGGGCGCGCGATGAACCGGCGCCTCCTCGTCCCGCTCCTCCTCGCGCTCCTCGCCCGTCCCGTCGCCGCGCAGGCGCCGGCGGGGCTCGCCGACCCCGACCCCGGGGCGCGCGAGCGCGCCGCCGCCTCCCTCGCCGCGGGCGGCGCCGGGGCCGTCGAGCCGCTCGTCGCGGCCCTCGCCGACGCCGACCCCTTCGTCGCGGGCGCGGCGGCCGACGCCCTCGCGCGGATCGGCGCGGCGAGCGTGCCGGCGCTCGTCCGCGCGCTCGGCGACGCCCGCGAGGAGGTTTGCGTCGGAGCCGCCGTCGCGCTCGGAAAGCTCGGGCCGAGGGCGACCGAGGCCGTCCCCGCGCTCGCGCAGGCGCTCTCCAACCCGAAGGCGGTCGTCCGCTGGACCGCCGCGAGCGCCCTCGGCGCCGCCGGCCGCGGCGCCTCCCCCGCGCTTCCCGCCCTCCGCGACGCCCTCTGGGACCGCGACGAGGACGTCCGGCGCGGTGCGACCCTCGCGCTCGAGAGGATCGACCCCGCTGCGTGGCTCCGCGCCCCGTCGTGGGAGGCGACGGTCGCGGTCGTGGAGCGGCTCGTTCCGATCCTGATGCGGGAGCACCACGTTCCCGCGGTTTCGGTCGCGCTCGTGAAGGACCGGACGGTGGCCTTCTCGAAGGCCTGGGGCGTCGCCGACGCGAAGACCGGCGCTCCCGCGACGACGACGACGCTCTTCGAGGTCGCCTCGATGACGAAGCCGGCCTTCGCGTACGTCGCGCTGAAGCTCGTCGAGGACGGAAAGCTCGACCTCGACCGGCCGCTCGCCGAGGTCGTCGACCTCCCGGCCGTCCCCGGCCAGCCGGAGCTGACGCGGATCACGCCGCGGATGGTCCTTTCCCACACCTCGGGCCTCCCGAACTGGCGCCCGGGAGGCGAGGAGCGCGACGGTCCGCTCCCCGTCCTCTTCCCGCCGGGCTCCCGCTTCGGCTACTCGGGCGAGGCGTTCTTCCTCCTCCAGCGCGCCGTCGAGAAGGTAACGGGCGCGCCGCTCGAGGCGTACGCGAAGGACGCGCTCTTCGCCCCGCTCGGAATGGAGCGGGCGTCGTTCGCCTGGGCCCCCGAGCTCGACGCCGCGCTCGCGACCGGGCACGACGAAGACGGGAAGCCGAAGGCGCGGGCGCGCTACCGCCACGCGAACGCGGCCTACACCCTCGTGACGACCGCCCCCGACTACGCCCGCGTCCTGACGGCTCTCCTCGACCCGGAGGCCTTCGGGCCGAAGGCGCTCTCGCGCGCCGGGGTCGACGCGATGCTCCGCCGCGCCGTCCGCGCCGACGCGCGCGACCCGATCGAGCGCCCCGGGCGAGCGCGCGGCGGAGCGGTCTTCTGGGGGCTCGGCTGGGGGATCAACGAGACCCCCGGCGGCGACGTGATCTACCACAGCGGCGCGAACCAGACCGGCTTCCGGTGCTACGGCCAGCTCTCGCCGTCGCGTGGGACCGGGATCGTCGTCCTGACGAACGGCCTCGGCGGCGGCGCGCTCTGGACGCGCCTCGTCGCCGCGATCGGGGACCTCTGACCTTCGGAAAGCCGTCGACCTCGCGCGTCAGTACGACGTCGACTTCGCCGCGAGGAACCGCCGGAGAACGCCGAAGAAGGCGTCGGGCTTCTCGAGGTAGACGACGTGGCCGGAGCCCTCGATCGGCTCCCAACGCGCGTCGCGGAAGACGGAGAGGAGCTTCCGCTGGACCCACGGCGGGATCGTCCGGTCCTCGGCGCCCGGCACGACGAGGACCGGTTCCGGGAACGCCGCGTAGCCCGCGAGGTTCCCGTCGAGCGCCGCGAAGAACGGGTCCTGCGCGCGCGTGAGGCGGATGAGCGCGTGCGTCTGGCCCCGGTACCGGTCGTGGAACCGGCCGCGGAGCGCCGGGAGGCTCTCCTTCATGGCGGCGACGAACGCCTCGCCGAAGATCTTCTCATACATGTAGTGCGTGTAGAGCTCGAAGACCTCCGGCCCGCCGCGGTAGAAGCGGAGGGAGATCTCCTGGTACATCGAGAAGAGCTCCTCGTGCGAGAGGAGGATCCCCGAGAGCGTCAGCGTGTGGAGCCGCTCGGGGAAGAGGCGCGCGGCCTCGGCCGCGACGAAGCCGCCGTACGAGACGCCGACCGCGTGGGCCTTCTCGATCCCGAGGGCGTCGAGCACCCGCGGGAGGTACCCGGCGGACTCCGGGATCGAGTACGGTTCGTCGGGAGCCGAGGACTGCCCCTGGCCGAGGTAGTCGTAGAGGACGACGTCGTACGCGTCGAGGAGGCGCGGGAGGACCCCGTACCAGGCGCGGGTGTGCATCGCGAGGCCGTTGAGGAGGCAGACGGTCTCCTTGTCGCCCTTGCCGACGAACTCCCACCGGATCCGGTGACCGCCGACCTCGAGGAACCCCTCCCGGTCGGGGACGATCTCGCCCATCGGGTCCTCCCGCACTCCCGGCCGCGTCCGGCCGCCGGGGTCAGCCCTCCCGGCTCCGTCAGGAGGCCGGGGTGAGTACCGTGCAGACCGACGCGCAGACCGGCCCGCCGATGTTGAAGGTCGCCGCCGCGCGCGCGTTCGCGACCTGGAGCTCCTTCGGCACCTTCCCGAGGAGCTGCCAGGCGCACCAGCCGACCATCGCGATGCCGGTGGCGCCGATCGGGTGCCCCTTGGCGATGAGGCCTCCGGAGGTGTTGATGCCGCACTCCCCCGCGACGCGCGCCTTCCCCTCGCTCCAGTAGCGGGCGCCCTTGCCCGGCTCGGCCTTGCCGATCACCTCGGCGCCGATCGCGCCCATGACGCTGAAGCAGTCGTGGACCTCGGCGACGTTCACGTCCGACGGCGTCAGCCCGGCGCGCCGGTAGGCCGCGGCCATCGCGGCGTTCGCCGCCTTCGGACGGAGGACGTCGCGCCCCTCCTTCTTCAGCGGGTCGGTCGCCTGGCCCCAGCCCGCAAGGCGGACGCAGTCGGCCTTCGCGACGCCGAGCCTCGCGAGCCCGTCCTCCGTCGCGAGGAGCATCCCGGCCCAGCCGTCGGAGATCTGCGAGGCGTCGTAGGTCTTGAGTGGGAGCCCCTCGACGACGTAGCGGTTGATCCCCTCGATCTTCATCGCCGTCTCGAGGGTCACCTCGTTCTTCTGCATCTGCGCGAACGGGTTCTTCCGGGCGTTCTCGTACTCCGTGACGGCGATCGTGGCGAGGTCCTCCTCGGTCGCGCCCCACTCGTCCATGTAGGCCTTCATCACCTCGGCGAAGAGGTGCGGGAAGACGAACGTCTTTCCGGGGCGCTCGTCGGGGTGCGAGTAGAGGCCGAGGACCTTCCCGACGAGCTTGCCGTCCATCTTCCCGTCGGCGTCGCGCATCTTCTCGAAGCCGACGGCGAGGCCGACGTCGCCGTCGCCGAGCATCAGCTTCTGCGCGACAGCGAGGATCGCCTGCCCGCCCGTGGCGCAGGCGTTCTCGACGCTTTCGATCGGCTTGCCGTCGAGGCCGGGCGTCATCGCGAGGAGCCCGGAGAGGAGCCCCTGCTCGTTGAGCGTCAGGTTGCAGACGGCGCCGATCGTGGCGACGTCCACGGCGGACGCTTCGGCCTTCACGGAGCGGCACGTCTCCTCGGCGGCCGTCCGGATGATCTCGGGCACGGTCGCGCCGAGGAGCTTCCCGAACTTCGACTGCTGGTAGGCGGCGATGTAGATCGGCTTCACGGCGTTCCTCCGTTCCGCTCGGGCTGGCGGGTCGGGGCCTCGACCGGGAGCGGGTGCCGGGCGAGGAAGGCGAGGAGATGGGCGAGCGTCTCGCGGGGCTTCTCGACGACGAGGCCGTGACCGCAGCCGGGGACGACGGCGAGCTCCCCGCGCGGCAGGGCCGCCACGAGCGACTCGCCCCAGGGGCGCGGCATCGCGCGGTCTCCCACCGCGAGGAGGACGAGGACGGGGCAGGTCACGCGCGGGAGGAGCGGCCTCGCGTCGAGCCCCTCGAGCGCCGAGAGGAGCGAGGCCAGCCCGGAGAACCAGGAGTCGGGCAGGAAGGAAACCGCGGCGCGGCGGGCCGCGATCTCCTCCGCGTGCGCCTCGGCCCATTCCTCCGAGAAGGCGAAGGCCGAGACGAGGTCGTAGACCTTCTCTCGCGAGCCCCCCGCGAGCGCCTCCCGGCAGGCGACGGCCATCCGTTCCGCCTCGGCCCACATCTCGGCCGACACGCGGTCGGCGACGGTCATCGCGACGAGGGAGGCGACTCGGTCCGGGGCAAGGGCGGCGAGGTGGAGGCCAGCGAAGGCGCCGTAGCTCGTCCCCGCGACGTGGGCGCTCGAGACTCCGAGGTGGTCGAGAAGGGCGAGGAGGTCTTCCGCGTGGCCGGGGAAACCTTCGGGACGGGCGCCCGGCGAGCGGAGCATCCCGCGCAGGTCGCACCGGATGACCCGGTGCTTCGCCGCGAGAGGCGGGACGTAGGCGTCCCACGCCGTGAAGCTCATCATCCCGCCGTTCAGGAGGAGGAGCGGCTCGCCCTCCCCGTCGACCTGGTGCGCGAGGAGAGCGGTGGAGCTCACGCGGCGCCCCGGCCCGCGAGGTATGCGTCGCGGAGCTCCCCTTTGACGACCTTCCCGTAGGCCGTCCGCGGGAGCGCCTCGACGAAGACGACGTCCTTCGGGAGCTTGTAGCGGGCGAGGCGCGACTCGGCGAAGGCGAGGAGCTCGGCCTTCGTGGCACTCTCGCACGGGCGGAGGACGACGAAGGCGACGCCGACCTCGCCCCACGTCGGGTCGGGAACGCCGACGACCGCGGCGTCCATGACGGTCGGGTGGAGGAGGAGCTCCCCCTCGATCTCGGCCGGGTAGACGTTCACGCCGCCGGAGATGAGCATGTCCTTCCGGCGCCCCGCGATCGTGAAGAAGCCGTCGGCGTCCTTTCGGGCGAGGTCGCCCGTGTGGAAGAAGCCCTCGTCGTCGAGGGCGGCGGCCGTCGCCGCGGGGTTCATCCAGTAGCCCCTCGAGACGTGCGGCCCGCGGAGGCAGAGCTCCCCCACCTCGCCGGCCGTCACCTCGGCGCCCGACTCGTCGACGAGCTTCGCGTCGGTCATCATGAGCGGCCTCCCGATCGACCCCTTCTTCGCGACCGACTCCTCGACCGACATCGCGAAGCAGTTCACGCCGACCTCGGTCAGGCCGTACCCCTGCTTGAAGACGATGCCGCGCGCCTGGTAGGCCTCGATGAGGTAGAGCGGGAGCGGCGCGCCGCCGCTGATGAGCCAGCGGATCGAGGAGAGGTCGGCCCGCTCGAACGACGGGTGCTCGAGGAGCAGCTTCCAGATCGTCGGGACGCCGAGGACGACGGTGCAGCGCTCCCTCGTCACGGTGGCCCAGACCTCCGCCGCTTCGAAGCCCGCGTGGAGGACGACGGTCCCTCCCGCCGCGAGGACCGGGAGGAGGAACGCGCCGAGCCCGCCCGCGTGGTAGAGCGGCGTGAAGACCGGGCTGACGTCGTGCTCCGTCAGCCCCCAGCAGAGGGCCGTGTTCCAGGCGTTCCAGGACGTCATCCGGTGCGGGACCATGACCCCCTTGGGCTTGCCCGTCGTGCCGCTCGTGTAGAGGAGGAGGTGGAGGTCCTCGCCGCCGCAGCGCGTCCGCACGAAGGGCGCCTCGGGGAGCGCGGCGAGCTCCGCCGCGAGCGACAGGTCTCCCTCCGCGGAGGGCGCGTCGAGGGCGATCCTCCGCGGCACCGCCGCCTCGGCGCGGAGCGCTGCGACGGTCTCGGCGAACTCGCCCCCGTAGACGAGCGCCGAGACGTCGGCGTTCCGCACGATGAAGGCGAGCTCGTGCGGCGTCATGCGCGTCCCGAGCGGGACGAGGACGAGCCCCGCCTTCGCCGCGGCGAAGAAGAGGTCGACGTACTCGACCCGATTGTGGGCGAGAAGGGCGACTCGGTCCCCCTTCATCAGGCCCAGCCCGTCGCGGAGGAACGCCGCGACCCGTGTCGCGCGGGCGTCCAGCTCGCGGTACGTGAACCGCTCCCCCGTCGGGACGAAGACGAGGGCGCACTTCTCCGGCGAGAGGCGCGCTCGCTCGCCGAGGACGTCGGCGTGGATCACGGGACCTCCGGCGTGGCCGCGGCCCTCTCCGGCGGCGGACCGTCGAGGAGCTTCCCGAGGGCGGCCGCGAAGGCGGCCGGGCACTCCTGCTGCGGGACGTGCCCGCACCGCGGCAGCTCGGTCACGCGGGCGCGCGGCAGCTCGACGCGCATCCTCTCCGCGTAGGAGAGCGGCAGGAGCTGGTCGGAAGCGCCCCAGAGGAGGTCGACCGGCACGTCGAGTCCTCCCAGCTTCCCGTCGAGGACGTGCGGCTCCATCGCGCCGCTCGTCGCCGCGAGCCGCGCGAGGGGGCCCGTCGCCGCCTGCCTCACGACGTCGTCGAGGACGAAGTCGGGGACGCGGATCGAGCCCGGGTCGCGGAGCTTCTCGACGGCGGCCCGAGCCTCGGCCCGGTCCTTCGGGAGGAGCGTGATCCCCTCCGCCGCGTGCTTCAGCGGGCCGCCGTTGACGAGGACGAGGCGCTCGACGCGCTCGGGGTGCTCCTTCGCCCAGAGGCAGGCGAGCCAGGCGCCGAGGGAGTTGCCGACGATCGTCACCTTCCCGCCGGGAGCCGCCGCGTCGAGGACGGCCGAGAGGCCGGAGAGGAGCATCGGCACCGAGATCGCGCCCTTCTCCGGCGCGCTCGCGCCGTGACCCGCGAGGTCGGGGACGACGAGCGTCCGTCCGGGAAGGAGCTTCGGGGCGACGAGAGACCAGGCGGAGGCCTGGTCGCCCGCGCCGTGGAGGAGGACGACGACCGGGCCGCTCCCGCCGCGGAAGTACGTCTGCTCGCCCGCGGGCGACGGGACGCGGGCCGTCTCGAGACCCGCCTTCGCGAGCGCGCGACGCCCCGCCGCGGCGTACGCCGCGAGGGGCCGCAGCCGCGCCCAGAGGATGAAGACGATCGCCGCGAGGACGAGGAGAGCGGCCGCAGCGAGGAGGAGCTTCATGGGTCGGTTCACGATCTCACCTCCGCGCCGCGGCTGCGGCTCCGGGTCACATCCGGATCGCGACGCCGGCCTGGTTGTACCCCACGCCGGAGCCGATCATGACGACGAGGTCCCCCTTCTTCACCTTCCCCTGCTCGATCGCGTCGTCGAGCGCCATCGGGATGCAGGCCGATCCGGTGTAGCCCCACTTCTCCATGATCGTGTGGGCCTTCTCGACCGGAAGCCCGAGGTCGTTCATGACGAGCTCGATGGAAGGCTTTCGCACCTGCGTGAAGATGAGCTGGTCGATCTCGGAGAGGGCGAACCCTCCCTCCGCGGACAGGCGCCTCACGAGGCGCGGCCACCCCTCGTGGTTGATCTCGGCGGGATACTTCTCGACCATTTTCACCGTCGTCCGGCCGGCCTGCACGGCCTCGACGGTCGCCGGCTCGGCGGTGCCGCCCGCGAAGATGCCCCAGCACTGCGCGTACTCCCCGCCCGCCTGCATCGCGGAGTTCAGGAAGCCGGGCTCGTCGCCCCCTTGCAGGACCGCGGCGCCGGCGCCGTCACCGTAGAAGAAGACCATGGGGTCGTTCGGGTCGGCGAGCTTGTGCATGAGGTAGACGCCCAGGACGAGGACGTTCTTCAGCGCCGGGTTCGCGGCGATGAGGCCCGAGCCGACGGCGATCCCGGTCGGGAACGACGCGCAAGCGCAGCCGACGTCGAAGGTCCCGGCGTTCTTCGCGCCGAGCTTCCCCTGGAGGACGACCGAGGTCGCGGGGGTGACGTAGTCGGGCGAGTCGGTGCCGAGAATGATGAGGTCGAGGTCGAGCGGCGTCAGGCCGGCCCGCTCGAGGGCGAGCTTCGCGGCCGGGAGGGCGACGTCGGACGTCGCCTGGTCCTCGGGGGCGTAGAAGCGGGTCCGGATTCCGCTCGAGGCCTCCATCTTGTCGACGAAGTCGGGGAACTGGGGCCAGCGCGGCTTCAGGACCTCGTTCGGGACCTCGATCGGCGGGAGGTACCGGGCCGTCGAGACGATGCGCGCGACGCGGGGCATCGCTACGTCCCCGTCACGAGGCCGCCGTCGACCGAGAGGACGGCGCCGTGGACGAAGGTCGCCTGGTCGGAGGCGAGCCAGACGTAGGCGTTCGCGATGTCGTCGGGCTCCCCCATCCGGCCGATCGGCGTGTGGGCGACCATTCCGTCGAGCACCTTCTGCGGCATCGCCTTCAGGATCTCGGTGGCGACGAACCCGGGGCAGACGGTGTTGACGCGGATCCGGAACCTCCCGAGCTCGCGTGCCCAGGTCTTCGTCATCCCGACGACGCCGGCCTTCGTGGCGACGTAGTTCGTCTGGCCGAAGTTGCCGTAGAGGCCGACGACGGAGGAGGCGTTCAGGACGACGCCGCCCCCGGCCGCGATCATGTGCGGCGTCACCGCGCGGGTGCAGAGGAAGACACCCTTCAGGTTCACGCCGATGACCGCGTCCCACTGCTCGTCCGTCATCGTCGCCAGCACGGCCCCGTCCTTGTACTTGACGAGCTGGGCGTCCCGGACGATCCCGGCGTTGTTGACGAGGACGTCGATCCGCCCCCACCTCGCGACGACGTCCGCGACCGCCGCCTCCACCGAGGCGGCGTCGGCGACGTTCACCTTCGCCGTGAACGCGTCGGCGGCGCCCGCGGCCTTCAGCTCGTCGGCGAGCGCGGCGGCGTCCGCGACGTCCCACGCCGCGACCTTCGCCCCCTCTTTCGCGAATCGCAGGGCCGTCGCCTTTCCGATCCCGGCGGCCGCCCCTGTGACGACGACGGACCGTCCGGCGAGTCCCGTTTCGATGCTCATGGCAGAACCTCCCACTGCGCGGGCCCCCTCGGGCCCCCGGCGTCGCCCGGCCCGGAGGCGGGGCGGGAAGTCCGGCGGGCGCGGCGCGCCCGCCGGACGGCTGAGGACGAGAGGGCTCCTAGAAGGCGAAGCGGAGGCCGAGCTGGAACTCCCGCGACGGGAGCGTCGCGCTCGGCTTTCCGTAGTTCGGGTTCGCGACCGCCGCCGCCGCCGGGTTGGCGAGGGTCGGCCCGCTCAGGAACTCGGCGCCGTCGATCGAGGCGACGTCGTAGTTCGTGGAGTCGAAGAGGTTGAACGCCTCGGCCACGAGCTCGAGGGTGCCGGCCGAGCCGAGCTCGAACGCCTTCGTGAGCCGCAGGTCGAAGCTGCGGTAGACCGGGCCGTCCATGCCGAAGCGGTCGACCCCGGGCATCCGGTCGCCCGTCTTGCCGTCGCCGTTGAAGTCGTAGCCGTAGCGGCGGGTCCACGGCTGGCCCGAGCCGTAGTTGAAGATCGGCGCCACCGTGAGCTGCCAGGGAAGGCGGAAGACGCCGGAGAGGACGAACCGCATCCTCTCCGCGGAGCGCCCGCGGCCCCACTCGTTCGGGAGGTCCGCGGGGTCGCTCGGGTAGCCCGTCGGGAACTCGGGGCTGAAGTCGTCGGAGCGGTTGTGCTTGCTCGAGAACGTGACCGAGCCCGTGACGAGGTGGCCGCCCTTGAGGCTGCCGTTCAGCGCGAACGTGAGCGCCTTGTACTCGGACTCGCCGTCGTTCGAGTAGACGTTGACCTGGTTGTAGGCCTTGTTCGGACGGGTCGGGTTCGCGTTCCCGTTCCAGTTGACGTCGTGGACGATCAGCTCCTTCCTCCCCTTCACCCAGATCCCTTCGACGTCGAGGTAGAGGCCGGTCTTCCAGAGCCGCGAGGTGAGGCCCGCGCTGAACTGGCTCGCCTCGGGCGCGACGAGCTCCTGGTCGAGGAGCGTGATGTCGATCGGGAGCGGAAGCCCCGTCGTCATCGGGTTGCTCGGGTCGAGGGCGAAGGCCGGGAGGCCGTAGAGGAGGCCGTTGGCGCGGGTGTAGAGCTTGCGGCCCGTGACCCCGTTCTGCTGGAGCTCGGTGAACGCGGGGACGAGCAGGTTGCGCCCGACGAAGAGGCCCCAGCCGGCGCGCGCGACGAAGCGGCCGTCCTTCTTCACGTCCCAGGAGAGGCCCAGGCGCGGCTGGACGTTGTTCGTGTCCCTCTCGCGCGGCTCGGGGACGAGCGGGTGCGTGAAGCCCTCGTTGTTCCCGTTCGTGTCGAGGTCGTAGCGGAGACCGACGCTGACGGTCAGGTTCGAGAGGGGCCGCCAGTCGTCCTGGACGAACGCGGCGAGCCGGTTCGTCGTGATCTCGACGTCGCTCGAGCCGACGCCGTAGCCGTAGGCGATCGGGAAGGCCTTCGTGTCTCCCGCCCAGAGGAAGAGGCCGCTCGCGTAGGTGTCGATGATCGAGCGGTCGTTCACGTGCTGCCAGCCGGCGCCGACCTTCACGTCGTGGGTCCCGCTCTTCCCGGTCAGGTGGAGGTAGAGGGTGTCGCGGATCTCGAGCTGGTCCCCCTCGCCGAGGAGGTCGCCGAGGATGTTCCCGCCCGTCTTGAGGGTGACGCCGTTCGTGAACCAGTCCGCGACGGCGTCGGAGTTCGTCGGCTCGAAGTACTTCCGGTGTCCGATCTGGGCCCGGAGCTCGTTCGTCGTCGCGGCGCCGACGACCCAGGTGTGGCCTCCCGTGAAGTTGTAGTTGTCGCGCTGGAGCTCCTGGCCGTAGGAGGCGTCCTGCACGCCCCCGACGCGGAAGTTGTCCTGGCGGTACCGCTCGAGGTCGGCCTTGACGAGGAGCGTCTGGGAGTCGGACAGGGAGTGCGTGATCGAGCCGAACGCGAGGAGCTGGTCCATCGGGACCTCGAGGTCGGCGGCCTGGGCCGTGAAGGCCCCCTGCGGCCGGTAGAGCGTCGGCCGGACCTCGTCGACGTACTCGCCTGAGAGGAAGAAGTGGGTCCGGTCCCTCACGATCGGGCCGCCGAGCGTGACCCCGTACTGGCCACGCCGGAAGTCGACCGAGGAGTCCTGCTCGAGGGCCCCCTGCGCCCGGAGCCCTTCGGCCCGGTAGAAGGCGAAGAGCGAGCCCTTCAGCTCGTTCGTCCCGGTCTTCGTCAGGACCGTGAGGGCGCCGCCGGCGGAGCCGCCCACCTCGGCGTCGAACCGGGAGTTGACGACGCGGAACTCGGAGATCGCGTCCTGCGAGACCCGCGTCTTCGCGAGGCCGAGGGCCGGGTCGGTGTAGTCGACGCCGTCGACGAGGATCGTCGACTGCGAGGCGTTCCCGCCCGAGCCGATGACCGGCCCGCCCGTCACGAACCGGAACTCGCCCCGCTCACGCTGGACGCCCGGGGCGATGAACGCGAGCTTTTCGAACTCGCGGTTCGCGACGGGGAGCTCCTTGATCTGCTCGGGGACGATGTTCGTCGAGGAGTCGATCTTGTAGACGTCGACGAGCGGAGCCTCGCCGACGACCGTCACCGCCTCGGTGACCGCCTGCGCCCTGAGGACGACGCGCAGCCGCGCCGTTTGTCCGATTCGGAGCGTGAGCGGCTGCTCCACGGCTTCGAAGCCCTGGAGTGCGACGCGAGCGACGTAGCCGGCGGCCGGCGGGATCGCCGGGAAGCGGGCGGCGCCCGCGGCGGACGTGACGGACGTCCGGGCGAAGCCGGTCTCGGCGCGCTTCAGCTCGACCGAAACGCCGGGGAGCGCGACGCCCGTCTCGTCCACGACGTCGACCTCGACGGTCGCGTCGGCCGTCTGCGCCCGTGCGGGGCCGGCCCAGGTCAGGGCGGGCAGGAGAACGGCCCCGAGGAGAGCCGCGGCGCGAAGGAAGGGGTTTCGGGTCAGCCTCGTCATCTCGATCCTCCCAGGCGCCGTCGCGCCCTCGTCAACCCAGTGGCCAGCCGCAGCTCGCGGGGAGCGGGCGAAGCGTAGGACCCGTTCCCGGGCCCCGCTCGCGCTTCGATCGCGTCGCCTCTAACAAAATACCGAACACTCGGTATGTTTTCCTGGCACGATTTTCGGGACCTTCGAGGAAGCCTGTCAAGAGAAATCGAACGGAAAGCCGACGCGATTCAGCCCGGCCCGGGCTTTCGGCGGCCCGGCCGGCTGGCGACCCGCTCCGCCAGCTGGAGGTTCCGCCGGATCTGCTCCAGCATCCGCGCCTCGAGCCCCCCGTGGCGCTCGGAGGGTCGTCCGCCCCGCCGCTTGGCGCGCTCGAAGGCGCTGCGGGCGGCCTTCGCGTCGCCGACGGCGAGGTACGCGAGGCCGAGATGCGCGAGCGCCGTCGGCGTCTCCCCGAGCTCGGCGGCACGCGAGAGGCACTCCACGGCCCGGCGGAACTCCTTCCGCTTGTAGTGGACCCACCCCTTCGTCGCGAGCGGGAAGTGGCGGAGCTCCCGGGGAGAGAGCCGCAGGGCCTTCTCCGCGTCCTCGAGCGCCTCGTCGAGCCTCTCCCCCATGTCGGCCAGGGCGGCGGCCCGCTGGAAGTAGGCGATCGAACGGGCCGAGCTCGAGGTGACGGACTGGAGCATCTCGCCCGCGACCTGCGTCCCTTCCCGGAACTTCCCCTCGGAGCGGAGCGTCTCGAGGAGCGTCGACCAGGCCGCGGCGGCGATCTCCTCATCGGGCTTCTGGGAGAGAACACGGCGCGTCGTCGCCTCCGCCTCCGCCGTCCGGCCGACGGAGGAGCAGACGAGGGCGTAGGCGATCTGGACCGCCGGGTTCTCCGGGTCCGCCTTGATCGCCCGGCGATAGAGGCCGAGCGCCTTCCGCGGGTCCCGCGCGGCCGCCGCGGCCGTGCGCCCGCCCCGCTCGCCGACCGTCCCGGCGAGACCGGGCAGTGCCCCCGCGCCGGCCGGCCCGAGGAGCTTCTTCGCCTCCTGCAGCTCGATCCGGTTCGGGCTGAGCTCGAGCGCCGCGCGGAATCGCTCCGTGGCCTTCTGGGTCCACCCCCGGTCGAGATAGCAGAGTCCGAGCTGGAAGAGCCCCTCTTCGTCGTCGGGGTCGAGCTGCACGGCGCGCTGGAGCGCGTCAATGGCGTCGGCGAGACGGCCCCGCTGGTAGGCGATCGTGCCGAGGAGCGAGAGCGCCTGGGGGTTCTCCTCGATCGCGACCGCCCTCTTCAGGAGCGCCTCGGCCTTCGCGAGCTGGCCCGCCCCGGCGTGGATCGCGCCGAGCGCGAACGCGGGAAGGAACGCGTCGGGCCGGAGGGCGAGCGCCCGCTTCAGGGCGTCCACCGCCTTCTCCGGGCGGCCGAGGTCGTTCTCGAGGACCCCGGAGTAGACGAGCGCATCGAAGTGCTGGGGACGCTGCTCGAGGACGTGCCGGAGGGCGGAGGCCGCCTTTCCGGAGTCCCCGTCGTTGAACCAGGTCTCGCCCAGGAAGAACGCGAGCTCGGCGTTGCGGCGGTCGAGCTTCCAGGCCTCCTCGAGGAGGGCCATCGCCTTGTCGGGGTCGAGCGCAAAGAAGGCGAGCTCCGCCTCCCCGAGCAGGTCGACGAGGCGTTCCCGCCCGAGCCCCTTGTGCTCCGCGAGGATCCGCTCCTTGCGCTCGAGGAAGCGCTCGCGCTTCTCGAGAACGGTCATGTGCTGGTCGACGCGCTCCTCCCAGAGGTCGACGAACTCCTGCTCGACGAGGAGCCCCTTCCTCTCGAGGAGGTCTTTCAGCGCGAGGAGGCCCGTCTGGACGACGAAGCCGTTCTTCTCCTGGCGGTGAAAGCCCTCGAGGAGCGCCTTCAGCGTCTCCGCGCTCCGCTTGACGATCTCCTCCAGGACCGAGACCCTCTCGAGCAGGTGCTCGTCGAGGGAGATCCCCTCGCCCGACGGCCCCTCGTCGTACGACTCGCTCGAGCCGGACACGACGAGGAGCTTGTTCTGGCACTTCCGGCAGAGCTCGGCGTCGAGGTCGTTCGACGCGCCGCAGACCTGGCAGATCAACCCGCGACCTTCTCCCCGCCGGGCCCCGAATAGCGGTAGAAACCGCGCCCGGCCTTCCTGCCGACCCAGCCGGCATCGACCATCTGGACGAGGAGCGGACAGGGACGGTACTTGTCGTCCCCGAGCCCGCGGTGAAGGACGTTCAGGATCGCGAGGCAGGTGTCGAGGCCGATGAAGTCGGCGAGGGTGAGCGGCCCCATCGGGTGGTTCATGCCGAGCTTCATGATGGTGTCGACCGCCTCGGGCGTGGCGACCCCCTCGAAGACGGCGAAGACCGCCTCGTTGATCATCGGCATCAGGACCCGGTTCGAGACGAAGCCCGGGAAGTCGCGACACTCGACCGGGACCTTCCCCATCTCCTTCGCGGCCGCGACGACCGCTTCCGTCGTCCCGTCCGAGGTCGCGATGCCGCGGATGACCTCGACGAGCTGCATGACCGGGACCGGGTTCATGAAATGCATCCCGATGACGCTCTCGGGCCGCTTCGTCGCGGCGGCGAGCCGCGTGATCGAGATCGAGGAGGTGTTCGAGGCGAGGATCGCCCCCGGCTGGAGGAGCGCGTCGAGCCGCGAGAAGAGGCCGCGTTTGACCTCCTCGTTCTCGACGATCGCCTCCACGACGAGGTCGGCGTCCGCGAGCGCGGCGAGGTCGCCCGAGACGGCGATCCGCGCGAGGGCGGCCTCGGCCGCTTCCGCCGTGACCTTTCCCTTCTCGACCTGGCGTCCCAGGTTCTTCCGGACGACCGCGAGCCCCTTTTCCGCCAGCGCCGCGTCGACGTCGACGAGGACGACGGCCTTCCCCGCCAGCGCCGCCACGTGGGCGATCCCCGCCCCCATCTGACCCGCCCCGATCACCCCGACGCGCTCGATCGCCATCACCGCTCCTCCGCCGGTCCGCGTCCCGCGCGGGCTCGGCCGGCGGAGCGTATCAGGCGGAAATTTCCTTCAGAAGGCCGCGGCCCGGGGGCGTGCCGCCGCCGCGAGGGCCGTCCCGATCCCGAGGAGCGAGGCGATCGACCAGGCCAGCGGGCCAACGACGGGGACGAGCGAAACGCTTCCGAGGAGGGCGAGCCCGACCGCGAGAGCCGCGGGGTCGCCGAAGAGCAGGCTCCCCCTCGCGGCCGTCCGCGTCAGGCGCCTCCCGAGGGCGACGAAAACGGCGGCGATCCCGAACGCCTTGGCGAGGGCGAGCGCCACGACGAGCAGGCCCGCCGCGAACAGGCCGGCGGTCGCCGGAAGGACGACGAGGAGGAGCGCGGAGACGAGGAGGGCGGCAAGGACGGCTGCGGCGCCGATCGCCGCCACGGCGGTGAGCCGACCCGGAACGAGCCCGGCCGCGCCGGTCAGCGGCCGGGGAACGAGGCGGAGCAGGACGAGGCCGACGATCAGCCAGCCGAGGAGGAGGGCGAGCCGGAACGCGAGGAAGAGGCCCCGGACCGGCCGAAGGGCGAGCGGGGAGGTCTTCAGCTCCGCGGCGAAGGCGGCTTCGAGCGCTCCGACCGTCAGGAGCCGTCCCCCGACAGGCGCCGGACCCGGGCCGCCTGCGTGGACCTCTCCCCCGAGGGCGAGGAGGTCCCCTCCGACCGTGGCTCCCGGCTCGAGGTGCACGTTTCCTCCGAGCGCGACGACGTCCTCCTCGACCCGTCCGGAGATCCGGACGTCCCCCAGGATCGTCACGAGCGTTCCCCGGAGGACCCCCTCGACCCGTGCCTCCCGTCCGAGCGCGACGACGTCGCCGGAGCGGAACTCGCCGTTGGGGACGTCGACGGGCTCAGCCGCATCGCCCGTGGCGCTCGAGAGGAGGACCGGAAGCAGGAGAAGGACGAGGCGCCGGGCCATCGCTGGCCCCGGCTCAGCTCCGGGAGCGGGCGGCCGGGAGCTCCGGCCGGCGGAATCGGGCGAGCGCCCCGAGGAGGGAGCCGGCCACGAGGGCCGCCGCGCCGCCGAGGAGCGCCACGGCGCCGGGCGAAACGGCTCCCGCCGCCCGCTCGGTCCCCTCCGCGAGGAGCGGGAGGGCGGCGACGAGGGTCGCGACCGGGCTTCCGAAGGCGACCGCGAGAAGCTCCGCCCAGACCGTCACCGCCGTCGCGGGGCCGAGGCTCCAGAGGGGGGTCAGGGCGAGACCGAGGCTCCCGGCGAGGAGCCCGAGGCCGACGGCGACCGGAAGACGCCAAAAGGCGCCCCGGGCGACCTCCCACGGTGCAAACGGCCGCGCCGCCGCGACCCGAGAGACGAAGTCGGCCGGCAGCGTCTCTCGATCGGAAGAGCTAACCATCTCGTCCAGAAACACTTCCATTCGCCGATCGAGGTCGAGCTCGGCTGGCGTCGGGTTCCCGTCGGTGGTCCTCGCGTGCATCGTCATCGTCCCGATCTCTCTATACGGTGCCTTTCGGCAAAAGATCTCGCAGGGCCTGGCGGGCCCGGAAGAGCTTGTTCTTGACCGTGCCGAGGGGCATTCCCTTCAGCTCGGCGATCTCCTCGTAGGCCAGCTCCCCGTGGTGGCGAAGGCTGATCAGCTCCCGGTAGTCGTCCGGGAGCCTCTCGATCGCGAGGTCGAGGGCCTCTCGGAGGCGCGTCCGGGAGAGCTCCTCGAGCGGGTCGGGCTTGCCGTCGACCGGATCGATCGACCGGCGGTCCGACTCGTCGTCGGCGGGAAGCTCCAGCGGGATCGCGCGGATCCTCCTTCGACGCAGGTGGTCGATCGCGGCGTTCCCGGCGATCCGGAACGCCCACGTCGAGAAGCGATACCGCGGGTCGAAGGAGTCGAGCGCGGAATAGAGCTTGAGGAAGACCTCCTGCGTCACGTCGCGGGCGTCCTCGGGGTCGCCGAGGTAACGCGACACGAAGCGGAAGAGGCGCAGCTTGTAGCGGTCGACGAGGAGCGTGAAGAGCTCCTCTTCCCCCCGGAGGATCCGGGCGACGAGGTCCGCGTCGGTCGGCGCGTCCGGGGCGTCCACCCCGCGATCGTGCCACAGGCCCGAACGAGGGAAATGACGCGACGCGCGTGAATCCCACACCGCGCCTCCGCGCGTGGGACGGCCGCGCGTCGCGGCACTCCGGACCGGAAGGTGAATGCATGAGACACCACACGACGCTCCCGATCCTCCTCCTCGCCCTCACCGCTGTCGCGTCCCCGGCCGCCGCCCAGACGCTCCCGAGCGTGTCGATCGCGACGTTCCCGGCCGCTCCCGCGCCCGGCGACGAGATCGTCCTGAAGCTCTCGGGCGAGTGGCCCGACGGCTGCGTCCCGGAGACGGGGCGGACGAAGCTGACGACGTCCGGGACGAAGCTGCACGTCAACTTCAACTACTCCGGCATCCCCGGACCGTGCACCGCGGCCGTCACGCCCTGGGCGCTCGACGTCCCGGTCGGCCCCCTCGCCGCCGGGACCTGGGCCGTCGAGGTCACCCGGACCCGGACGTTCACCGCCCCCGAGCCGATCGGCAGCGGCTCGATTTCCGTCGTCCCGCTCGCCGCCGCCACCGTCTACGTCCCGGGCTTCTTCGCTCCCGGCGCGAGCGTCTCGATGGCGAGCACCCTCGCCGCGTACAACAACACCGACAAGGACGTCACGATCGCGTTCGCGGGCGCCTGGGACGGGCTCGGCGCCGCGGAGCCTCCGGCCGACGCCACCGTCGGCCCGAACGGCGCCACCGTCCTCGACTCGCACACGCTCCGCGCGGGACAGCACGTCCAGATGCTCGCGATCACGGCGCCAAGGCGCGTGGCGCTCCGCGCCACGCTCGAGCGCCTCGAGACCGTGCCCGAGGGTCTCGCGAAGGTCCCCGAGTCGCTCGGCCGCCTCGAGCTCCCGGTCTTCGGCGAGCTCTTCCCGGCCGGGATGACCGCCGTCGCCGGCGACGTCTCCCTCTCCGCCTCCGAGTGCGCCGAGGGCGCGACGAGCCGCCGCCGCGTGAACCTGGCGCTCTTCAACGCGGGGGATGCGCCGGCCACGTTCCGCGTCTCCGCCGTGTCGGCGACTCCGGGCCCCGGCCTCCTGCCCGCCGAGAAGGAGTACGCCGTGCCCGCCGCGTCGATCGTCCAGTTCAACGACCTCTCGCTCGAGGACCTTCCGGTCTGCTCCGCGGGGGGAGCCTGGTTCCGGATCACCGGCGACCAGCCGTTCCTCGCCTACCTCTCGACCGTCCGTCCGGAGACGCTCCCCGGGGTCCTCCCGTACGAGATCTTCCCCGCGAAGCTCGACCGCTGACCGTCCCTCCCGCGGCGCACCCGCCGCGTCTCCCACCCCCGCGGGGGCCGGCATCGCCGGCCCCCGCTTCTCTCTTCGGGACGGGGCGAGGCCTAGAAGATGCTCGGGCGCTCCGCTTCCGGCATCACCATCGGGCTCCCGGCCGCGCAGCCGAAAGCCGCGTGGAACTCCGGGAGGGCCGAGAGCGGCCCGAGGACGCGGAAGCGGCCCGGGCTGTGCGAGTCGGTGTTGAGCCGGACCCGGAGCGCCTCGTCGCGGATGTTGTTCCTCCAGACCGATGCGTAGTTCAGGAAGAAGCGCTGCGCCGGCGTGAACCCGTCGACCTTCTCCGCCGCGTTCGGGTCCGTCCCGAGCGCCTTGCGGAGCGCCTCGTAGGCGACCTTGAGGCCGCCGAGGTCCGAGACGTTCTCGCCCAGCGTCAGCTTCCCGTTCACGCCAAGGTCCGCCAGGGGGCGATACCCGTCGAACTGCTTCACGACGAGCGCCGTCCTCGCCTCGTAGGCCTTCCGATCCTCCTCCGTCCACCAGTTCTTCAGGTTCCCGTCGGCGTCGTAGCGGCTCCCGGAGTCGTCGAAGCCGTGCGTCATCTCGTGCCCGATGACGACGCCGATGCCGCCGTAGTTCACGGCGTCGTCCCCGTCGGCCCAGAAGAACGGAGGCTGGAGGATCCCGGCCGGAAATACGATCTCGTTCATCGTCGGGCTGTAGTAGGCGTTCACCGTCGGCGGGGTCATCCCCCACTCGGTCCGGTCGATCGGCTTGCCGAGCTTCGCGAGGTTCCGCTTCGCCTCGAACGCGTTCGCGGCGACGACGTTCTCGAAGTAAGAGGCGCGGGAGATCTCGAGGGCCGAGTAGTCGCGCCACACGTCGGGGTAGCCGATCTTCACACCGAACGCCGCGAGCTTCTTCTGCGCCGCCTTCTTCGTCTCGTCTCCCATCCAGGGGAGGGCCGCGATCCGTTCCTTCAGCGAGGCGCGGAGGTTCTCGACGAGGACCTTCATCCGCTCCTTCGACTTCGGGGAGAACGCCCGCTCGACGTAGATCTGGCCGAGCGCCTCGCCGAGCGCGCGGTCGGTCGCGGCCTGGACCCTCTTCCAGCGCTCCTCCTGCTGCGGGACGCCGTTCAGCGTCCGGCCGTAGAACGCGAACGCCTCCTCTTCGAACCGCTTCGGCAGGACGTCGGCCGACGCGCGGACGAGGTGCCAGCGGAAGTAGGCCTTCCACGCGTCGAGCGGCTCGGACGCGGCGAGCGCCGCGAACGCCGTCGCGAACTCGGGCTGGCGGACGTTCAGCTCCTTCAGGCCCGCGGCCCCGAGCGCGCCGAAGTAGGCCGCCCAGTCGTAGCCGGGAGCGGCGGCGACGAGCTCGGCGACGGTCCGCTTGTTGTAGTTCCTCTCCGGGTCGCGCAGCTCGACCCGGGTCCGCGCGGCCGTCGCGAGCTTCGTCTCGAGCGCCATCACGGACGCGGCCTTCGTCTTCGCCGCCTCCGGAGCGTCGCCGAGGAGCTCGAGCATGCGCGCCACGTGCGCGGCGTACTTGTCGCGGAGCTCCTTCGACTTCGGGTCGTCCTTCAGGTAGTAGTCGCGGTCGGGGAGGCCGAGCCCGCCCTGGGAGAGCATGGCCAGGTAGCGGGTCGTCTCCTTCTGGTCCTGACCGACGTAGAACCCGTAGCCCGCCATCAGCCGGCGGCCGTGGAGCTCGGCCATGAGCTTCGGGAGGTCGGCGCTCGACTTCAGGGCGTCGACCTTCGCGAGCCAGGGCTCGAGCGGCTTCGTCCCGGCCTTCTCGATGGCCGCCTCGTCCATGCCGGAGGCGAAGAAATCGCCGACCTTCTGCCGCACGCTCCCTTTCGGCCAGTCGGCCTTCGCCGAGGTCTCCTCGAGGATCGCCTTCAGGACCGCCCGGTTGCGGTCGGCGAGCTCCTCGAAGGAGCCCCAGCGCGACTTGTCGGCGGGAACCGGGTTCGCCTTCAGCCAGCCGCCGACGGCGTGCTGGTAGAAGTCCTCGCACGGCTTCACGGACGGGTCGAACGAGGCCGGGTCGACCGGTCTCGGGCCCGCCGGGGCCGGCGAGACGGCCGGACCGGCCGCGACGGCCGTGAACGAGAGGGTCAGGACGGGAATCGCCAGGGCGGACATCGAGCGCATCGCTCCTCCTTGTCGGGCCGACTCTACGACGGGCGCGGGGCCGGGGTTTCCGATCGGTCGAACGGCTAGCGCCCTCGACCTCCCGTACGATGGGGCCAGTGGCCCCCGCCCCCCCTGCCTTCGCCTTCGAGCGCGCGACGAAGCTCTATGGCGACCTGCTCGCCCTCTCGGAGCTGACGCTCGAAGTGCCGCCGGGGGTCGTCTTCGCGCTCGTCGGGCCGAACGGGGCCGGTAAGACGACCGCGATCGGCCTCCTGACGGGACTCCTCGCGCCGACGGCCGGGCGGGCGACCGTCTTCGGAATCGACGTGGAGGAGGACCCGGTTCGGGCGAAGCGGCGGCTCGGGTTCGTCCCCGACCGCCCGTACCTCTGGCCCCGCTGGACGCCGCGCGAGACGCTCCGGTTCGTCGGAGCGGTCTTCGGGGCGAAGGGGGCCGCGCTCGAAGAGCGGATCGAGGCGGAGCTCGAGGCCTTCGGCCTCGGCGCCGCGGCGGACCGGACGAACGAGACGCTCTCCCATGGGACGCGGCAGAAGGTCGCCCTCGCGCAGGCCTTCCTCCACGACCCGTCGCTCCTCGTCCTCGACGAGCCGATGGTCGGCCTCGACCCGCTCGCGCAGAAAGGCCTCGCCGAGCGTCTGAAGGAGCGGACCGCGGCCGGCGCCGCCGTCCTCCTGACGACGCACCACCTCGCCCTCGCCGAGGAGGTCGCCGACGAGGCGGGCGTCCTTGTGAAGGGGCGGCTCGTCGCGCGCGGCACGCCGCTCGCGGTGAGCGCGCGCGGGGCGACGGGGCGGCTCTCGGAGCTCTTCTTCGACCTCGCCGCGGACGGCGGGGAGCCGTGAGCGCCGGGGCGGTCTCCTTCGCGAACGCCCTCCGCGCGGCCGGCCGCTCGCTCTCGCCGCGCTCGACGGCGGAGGCCGCGGGAGTCCTCGCGGTGGGCCTCTTCTCGGGGGCGTTCGTCGCCGGTGAGTACGCGGGGCTCGCGCACCTCCTTCGACTCGGCCGGAGCGCGGCGACGCAGCTCCCCGCGCTCGTCCCGGAGATCCTCCTCGAACGGCTCCTCCTCGGCGCGTTCGCGGGCGCGGGAGTCCTCCTCCTCCTCGGCGCCCTGACGACGGCGGTCTCGACGCTCTTCCTCTCCGAGGAGCTCCTCCTCCGGATGGCGCTCCCGATCCCGCACGCGCGGCTCCTCCTCCGGCAGGTCGCGGCGACGATCGCGCTCGCCTCGGGGCCGGCGGCGCTCCTCGCCCTTCCGGCCGTCGTCCTCGCGGCGCGCTCCGGCGCGGAGGGGGCCGCGGCTCTTGGCGCCGCGTTCCTCGCCGTCGCCGTCCTCGCGGGCGCGGCCGGCTCCGCGCTCGCGCTCGCCGTCGTGGCCGTCTTCCCTCCGCGACGGGCCCGCCTCCTCGCGGCGTTCCTCTCGGCGACGGGCCTCGCCGTGGCGATCGTCGGGGCACGCGGGGTACGCCCCGAGCGCTTCCTCGACCCCTCCGCAGCGCTCGACCTCCTCCTTCGCGCCGGGACCACGCCCCTCGCCGAGCCGGGCGGGAACCCCGTGGCGATCGCCGCCCGGGCCGCCGCGCGCGCCCTCGCGGGAGACGCTGCCGGCCTTCTCCACGCCCTCCTCCTCCTCGGCGGCGCGGCGCTTCTCACCGTCCTCCTCGCTCAGCTCCTCGCTCCGCTTCACCTCCGGCTCCTCCGGCGGAGCCGCGAGGAGGCGGACGCCACGCCGCGCCGGCGGGTCGGGAGAAAGGCGGCCTCCGCGGAGCGCGAGCTGTTCCGCGCGGAGGTCCGGACGCTCCTGCGCGACGCGGCGACTCCGGCCCAGCTCGGGACGCTCGCGGCCGTCTTCGTCCTCGACCTCCTGAACCTGAAGCTCCTTCCCTCGGGCGACGCCGCCTCGCGCGACCTCGTCCACGGCCTTCAATCGGGCCTCGGCCTCTTCCTCGTCTCGGCGCTCGCCCTTCGCTTCGCCTTCCCCGCCGTGTCGACCGACGGCCGTGCGGCGCTCCTCTTGAAATCGCTCCCCGTCTCCGCCGCGCGCCACCTCGTCGTGAGGTGGACGGTCCGGGCCGCACCGTCCCTGGCGGCGGCTCTCCTCCTCGCGGGAGCCTCCGCATGGGCCCTCGAGGCTCGCGGCTTCCCTCTCGGCGCCGCGCTCGCCGTCGCCGCAGTCGGCGGGCTCGCGATCCCGGCGCTCCAGCTCGGGCTCGGCGCGCTCTTCCCCCGCTACGACGCGCCGAACCCCGTTTCCGTCGCCCTCGGGCCGGGCGGCCTCGTCGCGATGGGGCTCTCGACGCTCCTCTCCCTCGCCCCGGTCCTCGTCGTAAGCGAGGAGCTCCGCGGCCTCGCCGAGACGCTCCTCGGCGCACGCCTCGACGGCCGGCTCCTCCTCGCCGCGTGGGGCGCGACCTCGGCCGCGCTCGCGGCCGCGGCGATGCTCGCGGCCGCGCGGCGCCTCCCGCGGGTGGACGTCTCCTCGTCCTGAGTCAGGCGACCCGGTGCCGCGGCTCCTCGCCGCACAGGACGCGCGCCGCCTCGGCGCAGGCCGTCCGCGCCATCGCGAGGCGCGTCTCGCGCGTCGCCGACCCGAGGTGCGGGAGGAGAACGACGTTCGGGAGAGGAAGGAGGCCCGGATGGACGGCCGGCTCCTCCTCGTAGACGTCGAGCCCGGCGCCCCCGAGGTGGCCGGACGCCAGCGCGGCGGCGAGGGCCTCCTCGTCGACGATCGGGCCGCGGGCGGTGTTGACGAGGATCGCTCCGCGCCTCATCCGGCCGAGCTCCGCCGCGCCGAAGCGGCCGCGCGTCTCCGGCGTCAGCGGCGCGTGGATCGTCAGGACGTCCGACTCGGCGAGGAGCCGCTCGAAGGCCCCCAGGCCGTCGGCGGCGTCGCAGACGACGACACGCATCCCGAACGCCTCCGCCCGGCGAGCGACGGCCGTCCCGATCCGGCCGGGGCCGAAGACGCCGAGGGTCTTGCCGCCGAGCGAGGCGCCCATCAGCTCCATCGGCTTCCAGCCGTCCCACGTCCCCGACCGGATCAGCGCGTCGCCCTCGCGGAACCGTCGTGCCACGGCGAGGATCAGGAGCCAGGTCAGGTCCGCCGTCGCCTCCGTGAGGACGCCCGGCGTGTTCGTCACGACGATCCCGCGGCGGCGGCAGGCCTCGAGGTCGACGTTGTCGGTGCCGACGGCGCAGTTCGCGACGACCTTGAGGCGCGGGGCGAGCTCGAGGAGCTCCTCCGTCACCCTCTCGCGGGGCGTCGGGACGAGCGCGTCGGAGTCCGGGAGGTGCCGGCGCCCCTCCTCCGGCCAGGCGTCCGGCCGGCCGACGACGACCTCGAAACCGGAAAGGAGGTCCGACGTCGAAGGCTCGGGAACGGGCTGCGTGACGAAGACCTTCATGACCTCGAGGTTAACGCCCCCGAAGGTACGATCCGCCCGCATGCCGCGCCCCCCGGCGAACCTCGGGAGCCCCCCGTCCGTACCTGACGAAGCATGAAGGCGAAGCTCGCCCTCGCCCTTGGCGTCCTCGGAGCCGTCGGCCTCGCCGCGCTGCTTCCGCGGTTCGAGACGGCACAGCCCCGCGGTCTCGCGATCACCCGCCCCGCCGCGGTCCGGATCGCCGATGCCGAGGCGACCCGCCTCGGCATCCCCGTCGGAGCGTCCTTCCGGGTGGAGACCTGGGAACAGAGCCTCCTCGTCGAACAGGAGATCGCGGGGGACCCGGCCACGCGCCTCGCCCTGGAGCGGGACCCGGTCGTCGGGCCGCGCCTCGGGGCTTACCGCGTCACCTACTTCCGGACCGGGCTCGAGAAGTACCCCGAGTTCGGCTACGTCCTCGTCGGGAAGGACGGGACCGTCCTCGGCGCACGGGTCCGCGCCCGGTCGGAAGAGGTCGGAGGCCGGCCGACCGAGGACGAGGTGCGCGCCGCCGCCGACCGCTTCGTGGCGTCGCGCTCCTTCCCGGGTGCCCCCTCCTTCGATTTCGACGGCGCCCGCCCGAACGTCCTCAGGGACCGGGTCGATCACGTCGTCCGCTATCGCGTCCCTCACGCCGGACCGCCCGAGACGGTGTCGTTCTTCCTGAACGTCCATTTCGTCGGCGACCGCCTCTCGGGGTGGGAGCTCGACGAGGAGTCCCGCGACGGCCGGGCGTTCCGCTACGAGCTGGGCGGCAGCATCGTCACGACGCTCGGCCGTTTCGTCGTCGTCTTCGGCCTCCTCTTCGTCCTCCTCGGGATCTTCCTCCGGAAGTACCACGCCGGGGAGGTGGGCGTCGGCACGGGAGCCTGGCTCTTCGGCGCGCAGCTCCTGCTGCTTCTGGCGCTCGAGGTCCTCGTGGCCCGCGCGCAGTCGTTCAACGTCGGCTTCGGCGGGACCGACGCGTTCCAGACGGCGCTCGCCCAGGCCGCCATCGCGTTCCTCTTCCTCGACCTTCCCCTCGCGACGCTCGTCTTCCTCTCCTGGTCGGTCGGCGAGAGCTACGCCCGCGAGCGCTGGGGAGAGAGGCTCGCCTCGTTCGACGCGCTCCTCCGCCGTGACGCCGTCAACGCGAGCGTCGGAGGCGCCCTCCTCACGGGACTCCTCCTCGCGCCGGTCGTGGCCGCAGCCACCCTCCTCCCCTGCCTTCCGGCCCTCGTCCTCGGCGGGGCTCGCCCCGTCCTCGGCGAGCTGTCGAACCTCGTCCTCGAATCCGAGGCCGGTCCCGCGACGATGACCCTGGCCGGGCTCGCGTTCGCGATCCCGACCGCCGTCGTCGGACTCCTCTTCACCCTCTCCGCCTTCCACCGGCGGAGGCTCCTCTGGGTCGGCCTCCTCGCCGCCGCCGCTGTCGGCTCGGTCCTCGTCCCGGGCCTCGCGCCGGTCGGGCCCGAGACGACACGTTTCCTCCTCGGCTTCGGCGCACCCCTGGCCGCCGCCGGCGTCTTCCTCGCGAAGGACCTCCTCGCCTCGGCCGTGTCGCTCTTCGGCGCCACGCTCCTCCTGGGGCTCCTCCCCCTCACCCGCTCGCTCGAGGGGCCGGCGCTCCAGGGCGCGGCCGCGGCGCTTCTCGTCCCGCTCCTCCTCCTCCTCGCCCTTGCGATCGCGGGCCTCGCGACCCGCCGGACGGTGGAGTACCGGTACGAGGACCTCGCCCCGCACGTGAAGAGGATCGTCGAGCGGGAGCGCGTGAAGGCCGAGATCGACGCCGCGAACCGGATCCAGGCGGCCCTCCTCCCGTCGAGCGACCCGAAGCTCCCGGGCGTCGTCGTCGCCTCGCACTACCGCGCCGCCACGGAGATCGGAGGCGACTACTTCGACTTCCTCCCTCTCCCCGGAGGACGGATCGGCCTCGCGTTCGGCGACGTCGCCGGCCACGGCCTGACGAGCGGCATCGTGATGGCGATGGCGAAGTCGGCGCTCCTCGTCCAGGCGGGGCACGACCCGTCGCCGGTCCGCGTGATGGAGGCGCTGAACGAGACGGTGAGGAAGACGGCCCCGAAGCGGATGTTGATGACGTTCTTCTTCGGCGTCCTCGACCCCGCGACGGGAGACCTTCGCTACGCCTCGGCCGGGCATCTCGATCCCTACGTCGTCCGCGCGGGTGGAGGCGCGCCCGAACCGCTCTCCGCGTGGGGCTTCCCGCTCGGCGTGAAACGGCGGACCCCCTTCGTCGAGCACACGACCCACCTGGGCCCGGGAGACCGCCTCGTGCTCTACAGCGACGGGCTCATCGAGGCGCTCGACGACGACGGCGAGCCGTTCGGCTTCGGCCGATTCGAAGAGGTCCTCGCGGGCGCGGCGCGAGAAGGAGCCGACGGAATGCGGCAGGCGCTCCTCTCCGCCGTCCGGAGGTTCACCCGGAACCGCCCGCCCGAGGACGACCAGACCCTCGTCGTCCTCTCCGTCGGCCCGACGCCCGCCGGGAGCGAGGCCGCCGCCTGAGGCTCCGTTCCGGATCGCACGGACGCCCGGACGGATCAGGACCGGACCCGTCCGGATTGCGGCGGAGGGTCAGCCGATGACGCGTGGGTCACCGGCCTACCCCCGAACGCCCGCGTAAACGCGCCTCCAGGCCGCCTCCGGCCCGCCGAACGCGCGCGAGGCTGTGCGGCACCGACCTTGCGCTCGGCTCGGGAACCGACCGGCATGAGGAGGTATCGAATGCGAACGTCCGTCCTCGGGCTCGCTCTGGCGGCCCTGCTCCTGGTCCCGTCTCCCGCCCTCGCGAAGAAGGGAGTCGTCTTCGTCCACGGCAAGGGGGGGAGCGACCTCGCGAACCAGAGCGTCGCGAACGCCTACTGGGGCTCGGACATGATCCGGGCGACGACGAAGGGGTACGCGGTGCCTTACCTCGTCTGCCACTACGACGGCACTCAATACATGTGGGTCGCCGCGGGACAGGTCGCCGGCCAGATCACGACCTGGATGAACGCGAACGCGGTCGACGAGATCCAGGTCGTGACGCACTCGTTCGGCGGCGTCGTCCTCCGGTGGATCCTCTCGAACCCGACGTACGACTCGCGCTACCCGGCGATCCTCAGCCGGATCCAGCGCGTCAACGCGCTCGCCCCACCGAACCGCGGCTCGGAGGCCGCGAACCTCGCCGGGACCCTCTCCGGCTCGTGGCTCACCGGGTGGCTCGTCAGCCTCGTCGGGCAGAACAACGACTCCACGAAGAACTGCACGACGACCTCGATGGCCTACTACAACCAGTACTACCTGAAGGGGAGCGCCGGTCGTCCGGCCCTTCCGAAGCCCTACTACAACGTCGCCGGGACTGGACTCTGGAACGACTTCGCGCACGGCGAGGACTACGGCCTCGCGACGCTCTCCGGCGTCGCCGGGATGCCGGGCGAGGACGACGGGATGGTCTCGCAGTACAGCGCGCAGGGAGCCGGGACGAACTGGTTCCTGACGCTCGCGAACCACCACCACAACCGCCGGAACGACTACCGGAAGCTCGGCACCTCGCTCGCCGGGACGTACTGAGGAGGCCGACGTGAAGACCCGGACCTTCATCTCCACGCTCCTCGCCACACTCGTCGCCGCCGCGCCGCTCGCCGGCGGCGAAGTCGCCGTCGGCCGCTTCGCGCCGGGCGAGACGGTCGCGCCGTTCGCCGCCGCCTCGCCCGAAGCCGACTCGCGTACGTTCGTGAAGACGGCCCTCCTCGACGGGGGCCGCGCCGTCGTCGACCTTCCCGCGACCGGCACCGGCACGCTCCTCGTCTGGGTCCTCCCCGCGGGGGAGCCGGACGCCGCGCTGCGCGCCGGCGACGGCGCCGCCGGGAGGGAGCTCGAGACCCGCCTGACGACTCCGGCCGGGCGCGTCCTCGGGCCCGACGCCGACGGCGGCCGGGCCGACGCCGTCCGCCGGTTCCGGATCGAGGAGTTCGGCGCCGAGGAGCTCGGCCTCGCCGTCGGCGCGCGGCAGGAGGCGCTCCGCGTCCTCGCGCCGGAGCCCGGCCTCCACCGGCTCGAGCTCTCCGCCCCCGGCGCCGCGGCCGTCACGGTGGCCGTGGCCGAGCTCGACAGCCCGATCGTCCTGACGACGTGGGCTGCCCCGCTTTCCCGGCAGCCGGGCGAGCCGGTCACCCTGTACGCCCGCCTCCTCGACGGCGGAAACCCCGTCTCGGGCGTCATCTCGGCCCGGATCGCGCCGCAGGGCGGATCGGCTGGCGAAGTCGTGACGCTCTTCGACGACGGTCTCCACGGCGATGGCGACGCGGGCGACGGGCACTTCGCGGTGACGCTCGAGGGCCTCGACCTGCCGGCGGGCCCCGTCGAGATCCGCGTCGAGGCCGAGGGGCGCGACGGGCACGGAAGCGCCTTCGCGCGTACCGGCGCCGCCGGTTTCGTGAGCGAGCGCGGGAGCGCGCGCCTCCTTCCCGGCTCCGTCCGCTCCGAGTGGCTCGGCGAAGGAGATCTCCGCGTTCTCCGCGTCACGGCGACCGCCGCCGTTCGCGAGGGGGGCGACTTCCGCCTCGACGTCCTCGCCGCCGGAGCACCGCTCGCCGACGGCTCCCGCCCCGGCCTCGCCTGGGCGGAGCGCACCGGCGACCTCCGCGCCGGACACGAGGAGCTCGTCGTCGACCTCCCGGCCGCCCTTCTCGGCGACGGCCCCGTGAGCCTCGACGTCCGCCTCCTCGGCCTCTCACGCCCCGGCGTCGCTGGCCGCGCGACGCTCGACGTCGCCCGGTAATCGGCCGCTCTCTTCGCTTCGCGGACGCCCCGGCCGCTCGCGGCCGGGGCGTTCGCCTTCAGAGGTTCCGACGCGCCGCCGTCGCCTCCTCGAGCTCCTCGAGGCTCCGCGGCCAGTCGTCCTTCAGGAGGCGGGAGAGGGCGCGGTCCGCGAGAAGACGGCCCCCCGTCTGACAGGTCGCGCAGTAGTTCGCCTCGTTGTCGGCGTAGACGAGCCGCTGGACCGGGTCCCCGCAGGCGGGGCACGGCTTTCCGTATCGGCCGTGGACGGCGAAGTCGGGTCGGAAGGCGGTCACCTTCTCCGGGAAGCGCTCCCCCGCCTCCTCGCGGAGCCGCGCGAGCCACGACGAGAGCGTCGCCGTCGTCGCGGCGTGCAGGCGCGCGACCTCCTCGTCGCCCATCGTCCGCGCGAGGGCGAACGGCGACATCCGCGCCGCGTGGAGGATCTCGTCGGAGTAGGCGTTGCCGATGCCGCTGAAGAGGCGCGGGTCGGTCAGCGCCCGCTTCACCGTGTGGCCTTCGGAGCGGAGGGCCGCCGCGAAATCCGGAAGCCTCGAGCCGAGCGGCTCGAGGCCGCCCCGCGAGAGCGCCGCGAGCTCCTCCTGGGTCGCCACGACGTGGAGCGCCGCCCTCTTCTTCGGGCTCGCCTCCGTGAGGAGGAGCGTGGCGCCCGGCACGTCGAACGCGGCGAGGCCGACCTTCTTCGGGACGGGCGCGCGGGAGACGTCCTTCCAATGGAATCGCCCGGCGACCATCAGGTGGACGACGAGGAAGGGCCCCTCCTCGAGCTCGAAGACGACCCGCTTTCCGAGCCTTCGGAAGCCCCGGATCGTCCTCCCCTCGGCGGCGGAAAGAGGCGGCGCGACTGTTCGGAGGAGGAACGGCGAGGCGACGCGGACCCGCTCGAGCGTCCGGCCGGCGAGCCGACGCGTCAGGTGCTCGACGTAGAGCTCGACGTCGGGGAGCTCGGGCACGTCACTCGAACCCGCCCTTCCAGGCGAGCCAGATGAAGACGTGCGCGAAGCCGGCCCAGAGGAGGGAGAAGAAGAGGAGCCCCCAGGGCCGCTTCTGCCCGTGGGCGACCATCGCGGCGCCGCCGCCCGGAAGGAGGCGGACGACGGCGGACTTCCCGCGGTGCTTCGGGACGAGGCCGCCGCGCGAGGCGTCCCAGATCCCGATCGCGGTCACCGTCTCGCCCGGCGCGACGATCTTCTCCGTGAGGACGCACGCCTCCAGGTCGGCGACGGTCGCGTCCTTCGTCTTCATGTCCTTCCGGACCGAGCCGTCGTCGTCGGCCATGGCGTCGTCCATCGCCGAGATCAGCGCGCCGAGCTTCGCGAGCCCCATCTCCTCCATCTGCGATGAGGCGACGTGCCGGACGGCGCGGTGCGGCGCCTCCGGGTCGTCGACGACCGTCTCGGGGAACTCGGTGAGCAGGCTGAAGCCGAGCAGGCGGACGTCGCCGCGGCTCGAGCGGATGACGGACGGGGCCAGCGCGAAGCCGGCGAGCGTCGAGGGCGTCGCGTTCTCGTCGTCGGCGGAGGAGGGCTTCTTCGCGTCGTACTCGTAGGCGACGCAGGGCCTCCCGCTGAACGGCGCCGACAGCGCGGCACCGAGCGGCTCGATCCGGCCCCACACCGCCTCCTCCGTCCCGTCCTCAAGCGGGAGGCCCTGCTCCGCCCGCTTCAGAGCGCCCACGTCGCCGGAGCCGAAGAGGACGGCCTTCAGCTGGCCGACGACCATGAGGAGCCCGAGCGAGCCGAAGCCCGCGAGGACGATCGCGGGGACCGCCTCGACCTTTCCCCAGAGGAGATAGAGGTAGGCTCCGAAGACCCCGAGCAGGACGACGGCGGCAATCGCGCAGCCCTTCTTGATCACGGCTCCTCCTCGCAGGGGGCCCCGGCGCCCCCCCGGTGAACGGCATTCGAACGGTCTCGCCGAGTCTACCGGCCGGGCGTAACGTCCGCACGCGGCCGCCGCCGCGGGAGGTCCCGATGGAATACCGGACGCTCGGACGCTCGGGGCTCAGGGTCTCGCCCCTCTGCCTCGGAACGATGATGCTCGGGAGCTGGGGAAACGCCGACGAGGGCGAGTGCGTGAAGATCGTCCACCGCGCGCTCGACGCGGGAATCAACTTCATCGACACCTCGAACAACTACGGAGAGGGGACTTCGGAGGAGATCCTCGGGAAGGCTCTCGCCGGACGGCGGAACGAGGCCGTCCTCGCGACGAAGGTCTGGTCCCGCATGGGTCCCGGACCGAACGAGCAGGGGCTCTCGCGGAAGGCGATCCAGGAGCAGGTCGAGGGGAGCTTGCGGCGCCTGGGGACCGACGTCCTCGACCTCTACCAGATCCACCGCCCCGACCGCTCGACGCCGTGGGAGGAGACGCTCTCGACGCTCACGGACCTCGTCCGCCAGGGGAAGGTCCGCTACGTCGGCTGCTCGACGAGCCACGCCGCGGACCCCGGCGCGAGCCCGTGGAGCGTCCGCCTCGAGGCCTGGGAGCTCGTCGAGACGCTTTGGATCTCCGAGCGGAACGGCTTCGAGCGCTGGATCTCGCTCCAGCCGCCCTACTCGATCCTCCGGCGGACGATGGAGGTCGACCACTTCCCCGTGACACGGCGCTTCGGCCTCGGGAACCTCGTCTGGAGCCCGCTCGAGGGGGGCTGGCTCACGGGCAAGTACCGGAAGGGTGCGCCGAACCCGCTCGATTCGCCGCGCGCCGCGAGATGGATCGGGGACGTCGGCAATCCGAAGTTCGCGCGGCGGATCGAGGTCGTCGAAAAGCTCCTCGCGCTCGCGGAGGAGAAGGGGACGAGCCTCGCCCGATTCGCGCTCGCCTGGACGCTGCGAAACCCGGACGTGACGTCCACGATCCTCGGGCCGCGCACCCTCGCCCAGCTGGACGACGCGATCGCCGCCCTCGACGTGACGGTGACGGACGAGGACGCCGCCCGCGTCGACGCGCTCGTCGCCCCCGGGACGAGCGCGCTCTAGCGGGCCGCGGGCGGTCCCTACTCGCCGCCGCCGCCCTGCGGCGCCCCGCTCTCCGGCCCGCCGCCCTGCGGCCGGCTGCCGCCGCGTCCGCGCCGGCGCCTCCTGCGGTTCCCGCCGCCTTCGCGCGGTGCGCCGCCGTTCGGCGCTCCGCCCGCGGGGACCGGGCGCGGAGCCTGCGGGGCCGATCCGGGAGCCTGCGGCTCCGCCGGCCGCGACGGCGCTCCGGCTCCCTTCTGGGGCCGCGGACGCTCGCCGCGCGGGCGTTCCCCGCGAGGCCTCTCCCCGCGCGGCCGTTCGCCGCGCCGGTCCCCGCCCGGCCGCTCGCCGGACGGACGAGCGGCGCCGGCATCGGCCGCTGCGCCCGCCGCGGCCGTCCCTCCGGCCTGCGACGCGCCCTCCGCGCGGCCGCTGCTGCCCCGGCCGCGGCGGCGTTTCCTCGACCGCCCTTCGCCCCCCTCGCCGCCCCGCTGCGGCGTTGCAGCGGCGGCCTCGCCGCCCCGGTCGCGCTGCTTCTCGCGGTGGGCCCGGCGCCGGGCGTCCTCCGCCTCCCGCTGTCGCTTCTTCTCCGCGCGGCGGCGTTCCTCCTCGGACTTGCGCGCGGCTTCGCGCGCCGCCTCCTCGATCCGCCAGGCCGCGTCGATCTCCTCGGCCTCCGCCTTCTCCTCCTCCGAGAGGACGGCGCGGTACGCGACGACGATCTCGGCGTTCTCGGCCTGCGCCTGGATCGCCGCGACGATCCGCTCCCGAACGGGGGCGTGCGGCTCGTCCGCGATCAGGGGGATGCAGTCCCGGTCCGCGAGGAGCATCCGGGTGAAACAGACCTTCCTCTCCTCGGCCGGCTCGTCGGCCTCCTCGAGGAGGAAGTAGAAGTCGCGGTCGTGGTCGAAGTCGTTGCCGACGGTCCGGAAGCGGGGCAGCGCCTCGTGGACGAGCTCCGAGAGGAGCGAGAGGTACTTCTCTCCGAGGTCCCAGGTCTGCTCCATCGAGACGACCCGGTCCCGGAACATCTTCGTAATCGCCATTCGCGGTGGTCCTCGTCCGCGCGGTGCGCGCGGGATCGCGCCGAGTCTAGCAACCAGCCGGCCCGGACCCGATTCCTCCCAGCGCGAGGATCGTCCGGGCGTGCCCCTCGGGTGAGAAGAGCGCACCGACCTCCTCCGCCCCGGACGAGAGGCGCACTCCGAGGCCCTCGCGGACGAAGCGGAGCATCGCCCCGGCGAGAAGGCCCGGGTCGCCGGGAGAGACGAGCAGGCCCGAGGTCCCGTCCCGGACGACGACCGAGAGGCCGGGAACGTCCGAGCCGATCACCGGTCGGCCGTGAGAAAGCGCGTCGGCGGCGATCCCGGAGCCGGTCGCGTGCCGGTAGGGGCAGACGACCGCGTCGCACGCGTCGAAGAGGAGGCCGCGCTCGTCCGGCGGGAGGAAGCGGAGACGCAGGAGGACGCCGTCCGGCGCGGGCCGCTCCGCGAGAGCCTTCGCCTCTCCCCACGGCTCTCCCGCGAGGACGAGGAGCGCGTCGGGGATCTCCCGACGGACCGCGGAGAACGCCTCCAGGAGGACGTCCCAGCCCTTGTAGAGGCGCAGGAGGCCGCTGAAGAGGAAGAGCGGGGATTCCGCCGGGAGGCCGAGGAGCCGCCGCGCCTCGGCGCGAGGGACGCGCGGGGCGGGCTCCGCGGGGTGAGGCACGAGGACGGCCCGCGCCTCGGGCACCTCGCGCCGCGCCGTCGCGAGGTCGCCGGCGTTCTGCACCGCGAGGACGTCGGACCTCCGGAGCGCCGTCCGCGCGAGGGCCCGGCGAAGCGGTCCGGCCTCGTGGTCGGCCAGGTTGTGGCAGAGGAGGAGGCGGACGGCGTCGGGCGCCTCGGCGCGATGAGAGGAGAGGAAGAGGGCGAGGTGCGGCGCGAAGACCGAGGTCCAGAACGCCGCCGCCACGAGCCGGGCTCCGCGCGAGGCCGCGAGCTCGGCCGCCCGGCGGAACGAGAGCGGGTCGAAGCCGTCGAGGAGAGGGACGACCTCGACGTCCGTGGGGAACGCCCCTTCTCCGCGGTCCGCCGCGCCGGGATAGAGGGCGCGCGGGTACATCCGCGAGAACGTGATCACGAGAGGGGGCGCGCCGAGCCGCGTCATCGCACGCGCCAGCCTCACCGTCTGGTCGGCGATGCCGCTCCGCCAGGGCGGGATCGGACCGAGAAGGACGACGCCCGCGGCCGGACCGTTCATCGGGAGAGGAGGAACGCCTTGAGGTACTCGGTCTCGGGGCAGTCGATCGAGACCGGGTGGTCCGGGCCGGCGCCGCGCCGCTCCACGATTCGCGCGGGGAGGCCCGCGTCGAGCGAAGCGGCGAACAGGACCTTCTGGAAGAGGTCGGCGGAGACGGGTCCCGAGCAGGAGCACGCGAGGAGGAGACCGCCGGGCGCGAGGAGCTTCAGCGCGAGGCGGTTCACGTCCTTGTAGCCGCGGCAGGCCCGGTCGACGTCCGCCGTCTTCTTCGCGAAGGCGGGAGGGTCCGTCACGACGACGTCCCACGTCTCGCCGCGCCCGACGCGCCGGCGGAGGTCCTCGAAGACGTCGGCTGCGACGGTCTCGACCCGGTCGGGCTCCTGGCCGTTCGCCTCGTGGTTCTCCCGCGCGAGGGCGAGGGCCGGCTCGGAGACGTCGACGTGGGTCACGCGCGCGGCGCCTCCGGCGAGCGCCGCCACACCGAACGCGCCCGAGTAGGAGAAGAGGTTGAGGACGCTCCGGCCCGCCGAAAGCCCGCGGACGAGGTTCCGGTTCTCCCGCTGGTCGAGGAAGAAGCCGGTCTTCTGTCCGCCCGCGAGGTCGGCGCGGAACGTGAGGCCGTGCTCGCGGAACGGGACGCTCCCGGGAGGCCGCTCCCCGGCGAGGAGCTCGTCCTCGAGAGGGAGCCCCTCACCGTGGCGGCTCGCGAGGTCGTTCCGCTGGAGAATCGAAGCCTTCGGGAAGAGATCGCGGAGCGGAGGGAGCCAGAGGGGCCGCGCGGAATCCGTCCCTTCGGTCGTCGCCTGGACGACGAGGACGTCCGCGTACCGGTCGACGACGAGGCCCGGGAGGCCGTCCCCTTCGGCGTGGACGACCCGGTAGCCGTCGGTTCCGGCCGGCACGAACCGCTCCCGCAGGCGGGCCGCGTCGACGACCAGGCCTCGGACGTACGACGCGTCGAGCGGCCCCTCGCCGCACCTCCAGAGCCGGGCGGCAATGGAGGAGCGGGGGGACGCGAACCCGCGTCCGAGCAGCTGCCGGGACGCCGACCGCACCTCGACCTCGCCCGCGGGCGGGCTGCCCGCGATCGCCCGCGAGAAGATCCACGGGTGCCGGCGGCGGGCGGCGTCGTCGCGGCCCGCGCGGAGGAGAAGGGTCGTCGTCAAACCGGACCCGGAGTTTAGGCGGGAGCGCCGGGCCGGTGTACGCTTTCCCTCCGGATGGAGCTTCTTCTCGCCCTCCTCCTCGCCGCCTCGGTCGTCGCGCTGGCCTCCGCCTGGAGCGCGCTGAAGACCGAGCGGGGACGCGTCCACCGCCTCGAAGACCGGCTCGCCGTTGCCCGGCCCGACGCCACCGCCCCGTCTTCGACGCCGCTCCCAGAGCCACCTCCCGCGGCGACGCCGCCGGCTCCGCCCGCCGCGGCCCCGCGCTTGCCTGCGCCTCCGGAGCCCGCCCCGTACGAGAGGGCCCCGTCCTTCGAGAGCTTCGCCGCCACACTGCTCGGCCCCGCGGAGCGCCTCGGCGACTCGATGCGCGCCGCCGACCCGGTCCTCGCCGACACCGCCGCGCGTCTCCGGTCGCCGCTCCCGCCCTCCTCGCCGGTCCTCGCCGGCGACGATCCCGCCCCGCCTCGGGTGGACGTCGACGGACTCGGGCGAGCTCTCGCCACCGCGGAGCGGATCTCGGACGAGAGGTCCCGCCTGGCAGACGACGTTCGCAGCCTCCGGTCGGCTCTCGACCGCGTCGCCGAGCTCGACACCGGCCTTTCCCGCGGCCTCTCCGAGCTCGCCCGGACCTCGGAGGCCCTGATGCCGCTCGCGTCCTCGGTCTCCGGCCTCGCCGACCGGGCGAATCTCCTCGGCCTGAACGTCTCCCTCCTCTCGGCGCGGGCCGGCGAAGCCGGCGCTCCGTTCGAGGAGGCGGCCGCGGAGCTGCGGAGCCTCTTCGAGGAGGCCCGGCGACTCTCGCGCGAGCTGATCGAGGCCGCGCGCCGGAACGAAGGGGGCACCCGACGGGTCTCCGCGCTCGTGGAGGAGTCCGTCGGTGCCGCCACGGCGGGACAGGAGCGCGGCGCCCGGGCCTCGGAGCGTCTGGGTGGCCTGGAAGGCCTCTGCTCCCAGCTCGGTCGCACGCTCGAGGAGGGAGTGCGGTCGACGCGGGACGCCGCCGAGTCCGCCCGCCTCGTTCGCGAGAGGCTCGACACCGTCCGGGCTGCCGCCGAGGCGCGGGCCGCCGAGGCGACCCGGCTCCGCGCGGAGGCCGATGCCGCCCGGGAGACCCTCCGGGCCGCAGCCGAGCGGGTGGAGGCGCTCCGCCTCGACGGCGGGGCCCTGCGCGCCGCCGTCCAACGCGTCACGACCGGCGCTTGACACGCCCGACGCCTGTTCCCAGACTGCCGAGGCTCATGCCGACAGACACGCTCACACCCGAAATCGTCCTCGCCGAGTGGCGCTCGGGGAACCTCGAGGATCTCGTCGAGCTCGGGGTCGCTGCCGCCCGGGCCGGGGAATACGAGAGAGGCCTCATCTTCCTCGCCGAGGCCTACCGCCACCTGAGCCGCGAGAAGCACCGCCTGTCGGGTCCGCTCCTCTCCAGCTACGGCCTCTGCCTCGCGCTCCACAAGGGACGCATCAAGGAGGCCGCCGAGTTCTGCTGGCTCGGCGTCGAGAAAGACCACTTCAACCCGGACGCCTACTACAACATGGCGCGCGTCTGGATGGCGGGCCGGAGCCGGCGCAAGGCCGTCGAGGCGCTCGAGAAGGGTCTCGCCCTCGATCCGCGGCATCCCGGCCTCGTGCGTCTCCGGACGGAGTTCGGGAGCCGGCGGCCGCCGGTGATCTCCTTCCTGCACCGGGACAACCCGCTCAACGTCTCGCTCGGAAAGGTGCGGAAGCGGCTGGCCGCGAAGAAGACCTCCCCGGCGCCCCGGTCCGGCCGCTGACGCCGGGTTCCCGCCCGCGGATCCGGCGGCCGGCGCAGACGTCGACCCCGAGGGCTACTTTGGCCAGAGCCAGCCGAAGACACCGGCCGTGCAGAGCGCGTAGACGAGGCCGTCGATCGTCGACTTGAGGGTGGAGACCGCCGAGCGCTTGTACCAGATCGTGTTCTGCCAGAGCGCGAGCGAGTAGCCGACGAACGCCGTGACGCCCGCGAAACGGAAGACCGCGAGGTAGTGCGCCCCGACGGGGAGTGCCCTCCCGGCGACGTAGGCCGCGAAGAGACCGACGACGGCGCAGTAGACGAACCAGAGCGCGAGGCTCGGACCCATCGCGGGGGGGCCGCTCGGCATGACCGTCAGCACGCCGACCGGCCCCTTCTCCATCTTCGAGAGGAACCTCGGGTCCTTCATCTCGGCCATGCTCGAGCAGAGCGGGAACATGTAGTCCCCGGGCTCGAGCCCGAGCTTTGCCATCGCGTCGAGCGCGTCGTCCTCCCGCGGGAGCTTCCGGAAGTCGTTCTTGTGGACCGGGAGGAGCATGTGGATGACGGAGCTGACGACGAAGACGAGGACCGCGGAGACGAGGATCGGAATCCACAACGACGTCAGAGGAACCATCGGGGCCTCCTGCAGCGAAATCTCGGGCTTCTCGGGAGCATCCCCGATCCGTCACGCGGATGTCCACCGCCTGCCGTCGCGGCGGCGGCCTTCGGCTTCCGGAAATCAATACACGATTTCACGCCTGGCACCGGTATCGATCGGTGGTTGCCGCCGGAGGTCGATCGCGCCAGACTGCGCCGTTCGGAGGTCCTCGATGAGACGCACCGCCCTCGCTCTCGCCGCCCTGCCCGTCTTCCTCGCGTCCCCGGCCGCCGCCGAGGAGCGGCGGGACGGCGTCGTCTTCGCCGAGAAGGTCGACGCGAAGCTCGACGCGATCCGCGCCGAGGTGAGGGCGAAGGAGACCCCGGCGCCGAGGAAGCGGATGTGGGTCGATTTCTCCGCCGTCGACGCGCCGAAGGCCGTCTCGGAGTTCACGAGCGTCTGGCACCAGCCGCCGGTCTGCCAGGGCCTCTCGGGGATGTGCTGGTGCTTCTCGACGACCTCGTTCCTCGAGTCGGAGGTCCACCGGCTCACGAAGAGAGAGCTTCGGCTCTCGATCCTCCACACGGTCTACTGGGAGCACGTCGAGAAGGCGAAGGGGTGGGTCCGCTCGCGCGGGACGTCGGTCTACGGGGAGGGCTCGCAGCCGGCGGCCGTCCTGCGCGCGCTGAGGAACCACGGCGCCCTTCCCGCGGAGTCCTACACGGGTCTGAGGGACGGGAAAAGGGAGCACGACCACCAGGCGACGCTCTACGCGGAGATCAAGGCGTACCTGGAGGGAGTGAAGAGCGCGGGCGCGTGGAACGAGGCCGCCGTCGTCTCGACCGTCCGGGCGATCCTCGACCACCACCTCGGCGCCCCGCCCGAGACCGTCGTCGTCGACGGGGCGGCGATGACACCGAAGGAGTACCTCGCGAAGGTCGTGAGGCTCGATCCCGACGACTACGTCGCGTTCCTCTCCACGATGGAGCAGCCGTACTGGGAGAAGGCCGAGTACGCCGTCCCCGACAACTGGTGGCACGGGAAGGAGTACGTCAACGTCCCGCTCGACGCGTTCCTCGCGGCGATCAAGGGCGCCGTGAGGGGCGGGTATTCGCTCGTCGTCGCCGGCGACATGTCCGAGCCCGGCTACTCCATCGGCCCTCCGGGAATCGCCGTCGTCCCGTCGTGGGACGTCCCCTCCCCCTTCATCGACGAGGCGGCCCGCGCGTTCCGCTTCGCGAACGGGAGCACGACGGACGACCACGGGCTCCACGTCGTCGGCATCACGGCGCGGAAGGGGAAGGACTGGTTCCTCGTGAAGGACTCCTGGTCGAGCTCCTGGAACAACGCCCACCCCGGCTACTACTTCTTCCACGAGGACTACGTGAAGCTGAAGATGCTCGCGTTCCTCGTCCACAAGGACGCCGTGAAGGAGCTCCTCGCTCGCGTGAAGCGGAGCTGAGCCTTCACGCCTCGCCGCAGCGTTCGATGCGTGCCGTCCGCCTCCCCACGGCCCTCCTCGCCCTTCTCGCCCTCGCGGCGGTCTGCGCCTGGCGCTCCTCGCCCCCCTCCCCGCGCGGGGCGGACGCCGCGGCGACGGAGTTCTCCGCGGCGAGGGCGGCGGAGGTCCTCGGGCGCCTCCTCGGAGACGGGGCGCCGCGGACGCCCGGCAGCCCGGCGCACGCGGCGTTCCGGGAACGCCTTCTCGACGAGGTCCGGCGGCTCGGGCTGACGCCGGACGTCGACGAGGGCCTCGCCTGCGCACCCCACGGCTCCTGTGCGCGGCTCGTGAACGTCCTGGCCGAGCTGCCCGGAACGACGGGAGGCCCCGCGGTCCTCCTCACGGCGCACACCGACTCCGTCGGCGCGGGCCCGGGAGCGAGCGACGACGGCTCGGGCGTCGCCGTCCTCCTCGAGGCGGCCCGGGCCCTCCTCGCCGCCCCGCGGCGGAATCCCGTCCTCCTCCTCTTCGACGACGGCGAGGAAGACGGGCTCCTCGGCGCCGAGCTGTTCGCACGCTCCCCCCGCGCGCGCTCCGTCGGCGCCGTCGTGAACCTCGAAGCGCGCGGGACGACCGGCCCGAGCCTCCTGTTCGAGACGAGCGCCGACAACGCGTGGCTCGTCCGGCGCGCCGTCTCCCGCCTCCCGCGCCCCGTCACGAGCTCGCTCTTCGCGTTCGTCTACGACCGGCTCCCGAACGACACCGACCTGACGGTCTACAAGCGGGAGGGGCTCGCCGGCCTGAACCTCGCGTTCATCGGCTCCGCGGCGCGCTACCACACGCGCGAGGACTCCCTCGCGAACCTCTCGCGGGCCTCCCTCCAGCACCAGGGGGAGAACGTTCTCGCGCTCGCTCGCGCGCTGGCGGAGACCGACCTGCGCGAACCGCCCTCCGGCCGCGCCGTCTTCTTCTCCGTGGCGGGGGCGTTCGTCCTCGCCTGGCCGTTGCCCGCGGCCCCGGCCTTCGCGCTCCTCGCGCTCCTCCTCGTCCGCCTCGCGTGCCTCCGCCGCGGCGGACGCTTCCTGCCGCGTATCCGCGCTCTCGTCCCGTTCCTCGCTCCTTTCGCCGCGGCCCTCTCCGGCGTCCTCGCCTGGCAGCTCCTCCGGGCGCTCGGCGCCTTCCCCGTCACGTTCGTCCCGAGGCCGTGGGCCTCCCTCGCGGCCGCCGTCGCGGCGGGGCTCCTCGCGGCTCTTCCCGTCCTCTCCGCCGAGGCGCGCCGCGCGGGCGATGCCGCCGCGTCATGGGAGCGGGCCTGGACCTCGACCGCGCTCCTCGGGCTCGTCCTCACGCTCGCGTGGCCCGAGACCTCCTACCTCCTCGTCGCCCCCGCTCTCGTCGCCGGCGGCGCGCGGCTCGCGCTTCCGGAGCCGGTGTCCCCCTGGTTGCCGTTCGCGGCCTCCGGCCTCGTCCTCCTCCCGCTCGCGCTCTTCCTCCCCGACGCGCTCGGACCGGCCGCCCTGCCGGTCGTCGCCGCGGCGTTCGGGATCGTCCTCGCGACGCTGCCGGTGGACAGCACGCGTGGCGCCTGGCGCCGGCCGGTCGGCGTCCTCGCCGCCCTCTTCGTCGCCGCTTCCGCCGCGGCCCTCGCTCTCTCGAAACCGACGCCCGACGAACCCGAGCACGGCACGATGATCGCCGTCGAGGAGGAGGGGCGCCCGGAAGCGCGCCTCGCCTACAGCCCCGCCTCCGGGCGCCTCCACCCTGCCGTCGCGGCCGCCGGCCGCTTCGAGAAGGCGCCCGGCCTCTACCCTTGGGCGAGCAAGGCCTCTCCGTTCGCGGCGCCCCTCCCGTCCACGTCGCTCGCGTTTCCCGAGCTCTCGATCGTCGATTCCGCGCCTCTCCCGGACGGGCGGCGGCGCGTCCGCCTCCGCCTCGCTTCCGCGCGCAGGGCGCCGCGCCTCGGGCTCGTCTTCCCCGACGCCGCCGGCGTCGAGGAGATCCGGGTGGAGGGGCATCCTCTGCCGCCTCCCTACCTGCGGAGGACGCCCACGAGCGGAAGGCCGCTCCGGCTCTCCGTCCGTGGCGCGCCGCCGGAGGGCTTCGTCCTGGAGCTGACGCTCCCGGCCACGCCACGCGAAGCGTTCGTCCTCGACGAGACGCCGGGGCTTCCGCCGTCCGCGACGACGATCGGCCGCTCCCGCCCCGCGACGGTCGCTCCTTCGAACGGCGGCGACGCGACGCTCCTCTTCCGGAAGGTCTCTCTCTGAGAGGCCGGCCGGCCCCGTCGCACCTCGCCCCCCGACGATTTCTCACGGCCCCGGGAATACCCGCCCCCCCGGGGGCGTTGAGATCCCATCGCGTCAGGCGGCACGCCGGGCGGAGAGGTGACGAGTGGGGCCGAAGAACGAGCGGGGCCGCGCCGCGGCGAAGCCGGACGCCGTCCGGGGGGACCTCTTCTCCCGGATGCTCGGGATCGTGGAGAGAGCCGGGAACGCGCTCCCCCACCCCGCGACGATCTTCCTCCTCCTCGCGCTCGCCGTCCTCGGCGCCTCGGCGATCGGCTCCTGGGCGGGGCTCAGCGCCGTCCACCCGGGAACGGGCAAGGCGATCACGGTCGTCAACCTCCTGTCGGTCGAGGGCCTCCACCTCGTCCTCGAGAAGGCCGTCTCGAACTTCACGAGCTTCGCGCCGCTCGGCACCGTCCTCGTCGCGCTCCTCGGGATCGGCGTCGCGGAGGGGAGCGGCCTCATCGGAACGCTCCTCCGCCTCCTCGTCCTTTCCGCGCCCCGGAAGCTCCTGACGTTCGTCGTCGTCTTCGCCGGGATCCTCTCGAACGCCGCGAGCGAGGTCGGATACGTCCTCCTGATCCCGCTCGCGGCCGTGATCTTCCTCGCGGCCGGGCGGCACCCGCTCGCCGGCCTCGCCGCCGCGTTCGCCGGCGTCTCCGGCGGCTACAGCGCGAACCTCGTCCTCGGGACGATCGACCCGCTCCTCGCCGGCCTCACGCAGGAGGCGGCGCACATCGTCGACCCCTCCTACGTCGTCAGCCCCGCCGCGAACTACTACTTCCTCGCCGTCTCCACGTTCCTCATCGCCGCCGCCGGGACGTGGGTCACCGAGAAGCTCGTCGTCCCGCGCCTCGGCGCCTACGCCGGAACCGAGAAGGCCGACGGGGAGCTCCGTCCCCTCGACGCCGCCGAGAAGAAGGGGCTCCGCAACGCGATCGTCGTCCTCGCGCTCTTCGCCGCCGTCGTCCTCTGGGGCGTCGTTCCCGAAGGCGGGTTCCTGCGCGACCTGAAGACCGGCGGCGTCCTCCACTCGCCGCTCCTGACGGCGATCGTCCCGTTCATCTTCCTCGGCGGGGCGCTCTCGGGCATCGCCTACGGAGCCGGCGCCGGCACGATGAAGAACGACGCCGCCGTCGTGAGGGCGATGTCGAAGTCGATGGAAACGCTCGGCTCCTACATGGTCCTCGTCTTCTTCGCCGCGCAGTTCGTCGCCTGGTTCAACTGGTCGCACCTCGGCCTCATCGGCGCCGTGAAGGGGGCCGAGCTCCTCCAGGCGACCGGCCTCGGCGGCATCCCGCTGATGCTCGGGTTCGTCGTCCTCTCGGCGGGCGTGAACCTCCTGATGGGGAGCGCCTCGGCGAAGTGGGCCGTCATGGCGCCCGTCTTCGTCCCGATGCTGATGCTCCTCGGCTACACGCCCGAGCTGACGCAGGCGGCTTACCGCGTCGGCGACAGCGTCACGAACGTCATCTCGCCGACGATGTCCTACTTCGCCCTCATCCTCGCGACGGTCCAGCGCTACGACGCGAAGGCGGGCCTCGGGACGCTCATCGCGACGATGCTTCCCTACACGCTCGTCTTCCTCGTCTCCTGGAGCCTCATCCTGATGGGCTGGATCGCGCTCGACCTTCCGGTCGGGCCGGGGGCGGGACTGCGGCTCGCGCCGTAGCGCCGGGGGGGGACGGCGCCGGAGCGGAGCCGCTCCCCGAGCTCGGTCGGCGGGTCTGGATTCCCCGAGACCCGGGCCGTGGAGGCCCGTATCGTCGGGCGATGGCGGCGAAGGAGGTACGTCTCCGTCCGTCCCGACCGTCACGCCCTGTTGCGGCGCTCGTCCTCGCGCTCCTCGCCTCGTCTGCCGCGGCCCGCGCCGACGGGACCTCGCCCGCGGCGCCCGCCCCGCCGACGCCCCTCGAATCCGCTCTCGCCGCAAAGGAGTGGAGCCGCGCCCTCCCGCTCGCCGAGGAGGCCGCCGAGGGCGCCGGCCAGGCCTTTGCCGAAGCCCTCTACCGGGTCGCCCGGGTCCGCGCCTTCCTCGGGCAGCGGACGGAGGCTCTCGACGCCCTCGAGCGGGCCCACGGAGCAGGCCTCTTCGACGCCTCCGCCCTCCGGAAGGACGGGGCGTTCGCCGCGCTCGTGGACGACGCCCGCTTCCAGGCGCTCGCGAAGGCGGTCAGGCTGAAGGGCTACCTCTGGCTCCTCGAGCGGAAGGAGCGGGACGCCGACCAGAAGCCCGACGAGGTGATGCGCGCTCTCGCCCTGAAGCCCGGCGAACGGATCGCCGACGTCGGGGCCGGATCGGGCTGCTTCACGCTTCGGCTCGCGCGCGCCGTCGGCCCGTCGGGGAGCGTCCTCGCCGTCGACGCGAACGCCGACCTCCTCGCCTACCTCGACGGACGGCTGAAGCAGGCGGGCCTGACGAACGCACGGACGCTCCTCGTGCCGAAGGACGACCCGTAGCTGCCGGCCGGGGGCCTCGACACGGTCCTCATCGTCGACACGCTCCACTACGTGAAGGACCGCGCCGCGTGGCTCCGAAAGGTCCGTGCCGGCCTCGCGCCCGGCGGGCGGGTCGTCGTCGTCGACTTCGTCCCGAAGAGCGTGGAGGAGCGACCCTGGGGACCGCCCCCGTCGCAGTGGATGTCGCGGGAGGAGGTCGACGCTTCGATGGCCGAGGCCGGCCTCGTCCCGAGGAAGGTCCACGACTTCCTGACGGAGCAGTTCTTCGTCGAGTACGTCGCTGCGCCGTGACCCCGGACGCGGCGTCTCCCGGCGTCGCGCCTACTCCACGCCCGGCGGGACGACGCAGCCCCCCGCCACCTCCGCGACGAGCTTCGCGACGTGGATCGCGGTCCGGTCCTCGAGGTACGGCCCGACGACCTGGATCCCGGCCGGCAGGCCCTCGCGCGTGAAACCGACGGGGGCCGACGTCCCCGGGAGCGAGGCGAGGCCGGAGAGCGCCGGCCAGCCGAGGAGCGTCCCGAGGTAGGGCACGTGCGCGCCGTTGACGGCGAGCGTCCGGCGGGCGAAGTCGGGGCTCTGGTCGTGCGGGAAGGCGGGCGTCGGGAAGACCGGGCAGAGGAGCGCGTCGTACCGTTCGAAGAGCTCCGCCCAGCGGGCGCGCCGCCGCTCGCGCTCCTCGCGCGCGAGGTCGAACTCGCGGTGGGTCTGCGCCGTGTCGCGCGCGAGGCGCGCGCGGAAGGAGTCGTCTTCCGGGGCGAGCGCGGCGGCGCGGGCGCGGATCTTCTCGAACTGCCCCTCCGGCAAGCCGGCCGACATGCTCCCGTAGAGGACCTGCATGAAGAGGCGCGCGTTGTCGGCGAGGGCGAAGCCGGGACGCGCCTCCGTGTCGACCTCCGCTCCCGCCGCGCGCAACTCCCCGATGACGGCCTCGAGCCGCTCCCGGAGCGCCGTGTCGACGGGCGCCGCCGGGTCGTCCAGCCAGGCGGCGAGCCGGTACTCCGAGAGGCCGCGCCGCCGCGGCGGCGGGAGCTCGAGGCGCCAGGCGACGGCGTGGCCTTCGTCCGGGCCGGCGAGGAGGCGGAGCGCGAGGTCGAGGTCGTCCGCCGAGCGCGCGATCGGGCCGGCGGTCTCGAGGTCGGGCGCGGCGAGCGTGCCGGGAGGTCCCGGGATGTGCCCGCGCGTCGGGACGATCCCGTAGCTCGGCCGGTGGCCAAAGACGCCGCAGAACGCCGAGGGGATCCGGATCGAGCCGCCGAGGTCGCTCCCGACCTCGAGCGCGGAGAGGCCCGTGGACATCGCCACCGCCGAGCCGCCCGAGGAGCCGCCCGCCGTCCGAGAGGCATCCCACGGGTTCGGCGTCGTCCCGAACGCGGCGTTGTACGTCTGGATGTCCATCGCCTGGGTCGAGAGGTTCGTCTTCCCGAAGACGATCGCCCCGGCGGCCTTCAGCCGAGCCACGACCGTCGCGTCGCGCGCGGGCACGTGCGCCATCAGCTCGGGCGTCCCGCCGGACGTCGTCCGGAGGTCCGCCGTCTCGAAAGAGTCCTTCACCGTGACCGGGAGGCCGTGGAGCGGTCCGCGCCGCTCGCCTCGCGCGCGCTCCGCGTCGCACGCCCGGGCCTCGGCGAGCGCCCGGTCGGTGTCGAGGGTGACGACGGCATGGAACGAGCCGAGGCGCTCGATTCGAGTCAGGTAGAGGCGGAGGAGCTCCTCGCTCGACGTCTCCTTCCTCTCCAGCGCACCGAGGAGGGCCGTGGCGGGGCGGAACGCGAGGTCCGTCATCTCCGTGGCGTCGCGGGCGTCGGCCTCAGGCCTTCTTCCGCGCCTCCTCGTGGAGCCAGGCGTTCGGAGCGCCGGCGACGTCGTTCCACTTCGTCTTCGCGGCCTTCTCCTTCTTCGCCATGAGCGCCGCGTGGCGGTCGTCGTCGACGAAGGCGAGGATACGGCAGATGCACGACTCGCCGTCGACGAGGCGCCACGGGAAGGCGCCGATGACGGCGCGCTGGTTCAGGAGGAGGTCGATGTCGCCCCCCATGCACTCGGCGTGGATGATCCCGTGGTTGAAGAGCTCGAGGTGCATGAGCTGGTACTTGCCGTCGTCGTAGAACTGGTCGAGCGGCATCCCGTACTTCGCGCGGAAGTGGGCGTCCGCCTCCTTCGCCTGCCGCGGCATCCAGGTCCGGATGATCGTGTTCATCGGGTGGTCCGCGCTCCCGCAGTCGACGCCGATCCAGCGGAGCTTCTTCCGCCGCGCCCACTCCGCGAACTCGCGGTCGGGCCCGGGGTGCTTGACCATGTAGCGGATCTCGTCCGCCTCGGGCTGGTCCCAGCCGTAGTGGTGGTAGCCGGTGTGGATGATCAGGATGTCGCCGTCCTTCACCTCGACCCGCTCCTCGACCATCTTCGACGTGTAGACGTCGTAGTCGCCCACGGCGTCGGAGAGGTCGACGATCGCCCCCTCGTGCATCAGGAAGTCGAGCTCGAGGGCCGCCATGTCCTTGCCGGGCGAGTAGAAGTGGATCTCGCCGTCCATGTGCGTCCCGAGGTGATTCGAGTGCGTCAGGAGCTGGCCGTTCGCGCCGTTCGGGGCGAGCCGCTTGAAGTACTTCATCTGGAGCGGCTCGTACGTGGGCCAGGCCGGGGTGCCGATGCCGAGGGGGATCGAGAGCTCGATCGGACGCATGGTGGGCTCCTTCGTCTATGCGCGGGAGGCGCGGACGTGTTCGGCGAACGCCTCGAGGGCGGCGTGGAACGCCTCCCACGGGGGGGTGACGAGGCCGGCCCCCACCTGCCCGACGCCGGGCTCCCTGTGGGCGATGCCGGTGTTGATCTGCGGGAGGAGGTTCCGTTCCAGGGCGAGCCGAAGGTCGATGCCGGTCGGCGAGCCGGAGAAGCCGAGCGAGGGGATCGCGAAGCCGGGGTTCGGCCCGAGCGTGATCCGCCGCATCGCGCGGGTCGCCGCCAGGGCGTCCTCGGCGCTCCCGCCGACGAACTGGACGATCGCGGGGGCCGCGGCCATCGCGAAGCCACCGAAGCCGGCCGTCTCGGTGATCGCGCTGTCGCCGATGTCGGGGTTCGCGTCGGCTTCCGTCCGGCCGGGGAAGTAGAGGCCGCGCACGTTCAGCGCCGGCCCGGTGAACCACCGCCCCGGCATCGAGGCGAGCTGGATGCCGAAGTCGGTCCCGTTCCGCGCCATGACGGAGACGAGCGAGGAGAGCGGCTCCCCTTCCGCCGCCTTCAGCAGGCACTTCCCCATCGGCATCGAGAGGTTCAAGAAGAAGTGGTCGTTCCCGTTCACGAAGTCGAGGACCCGCGCGGCCCGCTCGCGATCCGCCGTGGCGCGGACGACGGCCGGCGCGAGCTCGCGGAAGAGGAGCGACGTCCCCGCCCGGTTCCGGTTGTGCCCCTCGTCCCCCATCTGGAGCGCCTGGGCCATCAGGTGCTTCAGGTCGATCGGTCCGCGGAGCGCGAGCGCCTCGGCGAGGACCGGCCCGAGCTCGTCGCGCATGAAGACGAGCCGCGCGACGACCTCCTCCGAGAAGGCGCCGTAGCGGAGGACCTTCCCGAGCCCCTCGTTGAGCGTGCAGAAGGTCCGTGTCCCGGGCCGCTCGCCACCGCGGTCCTCGATGACGAAGACGGGCATCGACGGCGTCACGAGGCCGGCCATCGGGCCGACGGCGTCGTGGTGGTGGCACGGGTCGAAGCGGACGACGCCGCTCGCCGCGAGACGCTCCGCCTCGTCCGCGTCCTTCGCGCGCCCTTCGTAGAGGAGGCCGCCGATCACGGCGCCGCGCATCGGGCCGCACATCCGCTCCCATGTCACGGGAGGGCCGGCGTGGAGGAAGAGGTCGTCCGCCATCCCCGGGACGACGTCGCGCGCGACGCCGATCGCGACGAGGTGCGGGCGACTCGCGAGGAGCCGGGCGAGGGCGCGGGCGTTCGCGGCGTCGATCTCGCGCGCGGCGGGGCCGGAGAGGAGCTCCGACAGGAGCGCCATCCGGCGCGTGTCGCCCCCCGCGGGAGGCCGGAAGTCGACGACCGTGACGGGCGCGCCGGCGGCGCGGGGCGCCTCGGCGACGGCATCGATGCCGGCGTGGACGACCTCGATCGGGCCGCCGAGAAGGGACGTCGCGCTCATCGGGCCACCTCCTGCCGGACGGAGAGGACGAGGTCCGCCGCCGTCGCCGCCGCCCGGGCGGCGGAAGGCTCGACCTCGACTCCCGCCCGCCGGAGCGTCTCCTCCTGCCGCGCCGTCCCCTGCGGGTCGCGGCGCGTGCCGCAGACGGAGGCGACGACGGAGAGAGGCCGGGAGCCCCGCGCGGCGCGCGCCGCGGCGACGGCTTCGACGATCTCGGGCGCCGGGTCGGGGTGCGCGCCGTCGCCGAGGACGAGGTCGAGGAGCAGGACGCCGACGGAGGGGTCCGACCCCGCGGCGCGGATCAGCTCGCAGCGAACGGTCTGGTCCACCATCGGGTGCGGCCGGCCGACCGTGTAGGCGTCGTCCCCCGTGTCGACGACGAGGTTCCCGGGCGGGAGCGGCGCGTTCGCCGCGAGCTTCTCCTCCGGCACGCGCGTCGCGATCCCCCGCGCCTCGAGGACGCACCGCGCCTCGGCCGCGAGGGAGCCGCCGCCGAAGAGGCCGACGAGCCGGCTCCCGCCCGCTCCTACCGGCGCGACCGCCTCGCGCGCGGCGAACGCGAGGTCGCCCCGGGCGGCCGGCGTCGACGCGACGCGCGAGGCCGCTGCCTCGGCCGCCTCGTCGAGCGAGCCCGCGTAGAGGACGCCGTCCACCTCGCCGCGCCGCCCCTCTCCGAGGTAGCGGACGGCGACCGGCTTGCCGAGCGTCGCGAGGAGACCGTGGAGGCGCTCCGCGACGCCCGCGTCCGGGTGCTTGGCGACCAGGAGGAGGGCGCGGGTGGCCGGGTCGTTCGCGAGGAGACCGAGCCCGGCCTCCGTCATCAAGCCGCCGACCCCGGCGGAGAGGTCTCGGCTGCCGGTGCCGATGGCGTGCGAGACGCCGACGCCGCTCCGGTCGAGGAGGGAGCAGAGCTCCTGGATTCCCGTACCCGAGGCGCCGACGATCCCGACCGGTCCGCGCTCCACCCGGTTCGCGAAGCCGAGCCCGACCCCGGCGAGGATCGCCGTGCCGCAGTCGGGCCCCATGACGAGGAGGCCGAGGGCGGCGGCACGCCGCTTGAGCGCCACCTCGTCGGCGAGAGGGACGTTGTCGGAGAAGAGGAAGACGCTCCGAGCCGCGTCGAGGGCGCGGTGCGCGACGAAGGCCGCGTACGGGCCGGGAACGGCCACGGAGACGAGGTTCGCCGCCGGGCGCGCCTCGAGCGCCTCGGAGACCGTCCCGGGCCGCTCCGGAGCCGCCGGCCCGCCGGCGCTCGTCGCGCTCCCCGAAAGGAGCCGGTCGAGCGCCGCCGTGGCCGCCGTGACGGCGGTGTCAGGACCGCCGCGCAGGCCGACGATCATGTCGATCGGCGTCGCGGCGTCGACGTCCGTCCCGAGGAAGCCGGCCTCGGCGAGGAGACGGCGGTTCGTCTCCGTCCCCATCATCGCGACCGCCTCCTGGATGCCGGGGAGCGCGGAGAGCTCGCGGCTCACCTGCATGAGCCGCGCGGAGTCGTGGTAGCAGCCCGGTCGAACGAGGATGCGTGTCGTCATGAGCTCTCCCTGGCGTCGACGACGCCCTGGACGAGGGCGAGCGCTCCGGCGAGGAGGTCCGCCCCCGAGTGCGCGCCCGTCTCGGCGAGGCGCGCGCCGGCCGTGCGGAGCGACTCCGCGTCGGCGTGAGGGTTCCCGATCAGCTCGACGACCGTCGCGAGGACCGCCGGGAAGCGTCCCTCGGAGGCCTCGCGGAGGAGGAGGTGCGCCGCGGGTGTCGTCTCCTCCGCCGGCAGCCCGGCGAGGACCGTGGAGAGGGCGACGGCGGCACGGATCTCGACGAGGCCTCCTCCCGCGAGGCGGCGCGCCATCGCGGAGAGGCCCACGAGGACGTCGTCGCCGGTGGGGGTCAGGCCGGGGCCGAGGCCGGTCAGGCCGGCCGCGTCGGGACGGTAGGCGGCGACGCGGAGCTCGCCCGAGAGGAGCTTCTCGACGAGCGACCCGATCCGGGCATGCGCCCAGCGAAAGACGCGGCTCTCGACGGAGTCGGGAGCGCCCCCTTCGCCCGAGAGGAGCGCTCGCGTGCGGGCCGGGACGCCGACGGAGGAGAGGTCGAGGACGAGCGTCGCCCGGGAGATCGGCCCCGGCACCGGGTCGAGGTCGCGGCAGGTGAGCGGAAGCCGCGGCGTCGCCGTCGCGGGAGACTGGAGCGACCCGCGGTCCTCGATCCTCACGCGATCGTCCCCGCCGGGACCGGAGCCTCGCCCGCGACGCCCTCGCCGCGCTCGGCCCGCTCCTTCGCCTTCAGCGCCCGCCAGACCTTCTCCGCCGTGACCGGCATCTCGGAGATCCTCACGCCGCAGGCGTCCCAGAGAGCATTGGCGATGGCCGCCGGCGTCGGGATCATCGTGTGCTCGCCGATGCCCCGCGCGCCCATCGGACCGTCCTTCTGCGCCGTCTCGACGAAGTCGACGACCATCTCGGCCGGGACGTCCTCCGTCGACGGGATCTTGTAGTCCATGAGCGAGGCGTTCGTCGCGCGGCCCGTCTTCGTGTCGACGAGAAGCTCCTCCATCGTCCCGGTGCCGAGCCCCTGGACGATGCCGCCGTACGTCTGGCCCCGGATGAGCGCCGGGTTCACGACCTTCCCGACGTCGTAGCAGGCAGCCACCTTCTCGACC
>JAKPXO010000176.1 GCA_029567505.1 Acidobacteriota bacterium | reverse complement strand
GCCGACGTCCCCTACTCGAACCTTCTCGGAACGAAGCTCCCGTGGCTCGGCGTCCTCGTGATGGGCTTCGTTCCGGCGACGACGGAGGAGTTCTCGTCGCGGATGTTCTCGATCCCGTTCCTGCAGCGGTTCGCGCCGACCTGGGTGGCCGTCGGCCTGCCGGCGCTGATCTGGGGGTTCGCGCACGCCGGCTACCCGAACCAGCCGTTCTGGGTGCGCGGGGTCGAGGTCGGGCTGGCGGGCGTCGTCGTCGGCGTCGTGATGCTCCGGCGGGACCTCTTCCCTCTCCTCGTCTGGCACTTCACGGTCGACGCGGTCTACACGTCGCTCCTCCTGGTCCGCTCGTCGAACCCGTACTTCGTCGTCTCGGGCCTCCTCGCGGCCGGAGTCCTCCTCCTGCCCCTCGTCGTGGCCGGAGCGCTCGCGTGGCGCCGGGGGGGCTTCGCGCCGGAGTCCGGCCTGACGAACGGCGAGGTCGGGTCGGCGGCGCCGCTCCCCTCCTCCGGCGCGGTCGACGAGGCCCCACCCGTCGCGGCGCCGAGGCCGCTCCCGACGCGGACCGTCGTCGCGGCCCTTGCGGGCGCCTCGGCCCTCGTCCTCCTCGGCGCGGCCGCGTTCCTGCCTTCGGGGAGGCTCGACGCGGACGCCCGCGTGACGCGGACGGAGGCGATCGACGCCGCGCGCGCGTTCGTCGCCGGGGAGGGCGACGACCCGGCGCGCTACCTCGCGACCGCGCGGATCGACTCGGCGCTCCCCGCGCTCGAAGAGGCGGGCGAGACGGGGCGCGGGCTCCTGCCGTATCGCTGGGAGCGGAGCGCGGAGCGCTGGCTGCTGGAGACGGGCGATCCGGAGACGCTCCGTCGCTGGGCCGGAGGCGTCCTGCCCGGCCCGGTCTGGCAGGTGCGCCTCGCGCGCGAGCGGGACCGCCACGCGTGGTGGGTCGTCGTCGACGCACGCGACGGGAGGGTCGTCTCGTTCGCGCGCGACCTCCCGGAAGAGGAGGCGGGCGCGACCCTCGCGCCCGACGCGGCTCTCGCGCGGGCGAGGGAGGCGGCGCGAGCGCGCGGGATCGATCCCGACGGGCTGATCGTCACCTCGGCGGTCGAGAAGGAAAGGAAGGCGCGGAGGGACCACCGGATCGTCTTCGAGTCGACGAACGAGGCGGCGGGCGAGGCGGGCCGCCGCGTCCTGGTCGACGTCGCCGGCGGACGCCCGGGCCTCGTGGCGACCGCGCTGAAGCTGCCGGAGGAGTGGGTCCGCGAGCGCCGCCGGAGCACGGGAGCGACCTGGACGGCGCTCGGCCTGAAGGTGGCGGGGTTCGGGACGGTCTTGGGCCTCGGCCTCGTCGTCCTCCTCCTCGCGCACCGCGCGGGGCGCATCCGCTGGCGCGAGGCGTCCCGGTGGGCGGCGCTCCTGACGCTTCCGGCGTTCCTCGAACGCGCCTCCCGGCTGCCGACGCTGCTCCTCGCCTGGCCGCCGGAGACGCCGCTCGCCGCCTGGGCGGTTTCGGCGACGCTGGGAGTCCTGGTGGGCCTCCTCGCCTCGTACGCGCTCGCCCTCGTCGTGAGCGGTCTCGTGACGGCTGCGGCGCCCCACGCGCTCGGCCTCGTTCGCCGACCGATCCCGGGCGCGCGCGGCAGGGCGCTCCTCGCGGGAGGGGTGACGGCGCTCCTCGTCCTCTCGGCGCGTCGTCTCGCGGACGGCGTGCGCGGCCTCTTCCCGGCCTCGGCGGGTCTCGGGGGCCTCGACCTTCCGCCCGGCGTCGACGGCTGGCTGCCGGCGGCGTCGGCGCTCGCGTCGGCGACGGAGCTCGCGCTCCTCGCGGCGGGCGGCGCCGCGATCGCCGCGCTCCTCGCGAGGGAGCTCCGCCCGTCGCGCGCCGGCTGGCTCGTCCTCGGCCTCTCGGTGACGGGGTGCTGGGCGCCGCTCGAGGCGTCGGACGCCGCGGGGG
>JAKPXO010000173.1 GCA_029567505.1 Acidobacteriota bacterium | reverse complement strand
CGCAGGAGCGGAAGTTCAGCGCGACCGCCCGGAGCGAGCGCCGCGCGAGGAGGGCGAGGAGCCCCTGCACGTAGACGGAGTGGGCGCTTCCCTCCAGCCCGTGGAGGAGGACGACGAGCGGCGCGCGGGACGGCCCGTCGAGCCGGTCGAGGACGAGCTCGTCGCCGTCCGGTGTCGCGAGCGTCTCGCGGCGCAGCGGCACGAGGAGACGCGGACGCGTGAGGCGGCCCCAGAACGTCTGGACATGCCTCTGCCCGAGCGCGGGGGCGGGGCGGAACGGCGGGAGCGGCTCTTCGTGCGTCATCGGCGGCGCGGCCCGGGGGCGCGAGTGTAGGCCCGGGACGCCCGGGCGGCTCCCGGCTAACATCCCGCCTCCATGCCGCGCCCGCCCCGCCTCGCCCCGATCCCGCTTTCGATGAAGGGCTCCGTCTACTCCGCCGTCCTCGACCGCCTCGCGGCCTGCCCCGGGGAGACCTATCCGCTGCACGTCGGCGACACGTACCTCGAGCCCGCCACGAGCTGTCGGATGGAGGACCTCGCCGTCGCGGAGCACCCGGGGATGCACCGGTACGCTCCGCCGCAGGGGATCCCGGCCCTCGTCGACGCGGTCGTCGAGCGGCTCCGCGCGCGAACGGGCGTCCCGCTCGAGCGGGCGAACGTCTTCGTCGCCGGAGGCGGCACCTCGGGCCTCGCCTGCGTCGTCGGGGCGATCGTCGCTCCGGAGGACGAGGTGGCGATCCTCGCCCCCCATTGGCCCCTGATCGAGGGGCACGTAAGGATGGCGGGCGGGGTCCCCGTCGACGTCCCCTTCTTCGGGGCCGTCGATTCGCGGGAGTCGGCGGTCGCCGCCGTCGAGACGGCGTTGACGCCACGGACCGTGGCGCTCTACGTGAACACGCCGAGCAACCCGACCGGGCACGTCGTCCCCCGCGCGTGGCTCGAGGGGCTCGTCGACCTCGCCCGCCGGCACGACCTCTGGCTCCTCTTCGACGAGGTCTACGAGGACTACGTCTACGAGGGAGAGCACGTGCCGGGCCTCTCGCTTGCGCCGGAGCGTTCCTTCGCCGTCCACTCCTGCTCGAAGGCGTACGGCATGGCGGGGAACCGGGTCGGCTGGGTCGCCGGCCCGGCCGCGCCCGTCGCCGAGGCGCTGAAGCTCTCGACGCACACGGTCTACGCCGCGCCGACCGCCGCCCAGCTCGCGGCCCTTCGGGTCTTCCGGGGCCCGGGCGACGCATGGGTCGAAAAGACCCGTGCGGCTTACGCCTCGGCCGGCGCCGCGGCCGCGGAGCGGCTCGGCGTCCCGCGGCCGCACGGCTCGACGTTCCTCTTCCTCGACGTCGCCCCACGCCTCGACGGGCGCGGGCTGACGGGGTTCCTGGAGGACGCGGCCGACCGCGGCCTCGCCGTCGCCCCCGGACCCAGCTTCGGGCCCTACCCGACGCACGTCCGGGTCTGCTACACGTCCGCGCCCCCCGACGTCGTCCGGCGCGGCATCGAGGTCCTCGCCGGGCTCGTGGGCCGCTGACGTCCTCCCCGGTGCTATCGTTCCCGCTCCGAACGGAAGGAGCGCGCACGATGGCGTCCGAAAGGGTCCGCGGGGCCGGAGCCGTCCCGGCGGACCGGGGAACGGCCCTCCTCGTGGTCGACGACAACGAGGTGAATCGGGACCTCTTGTCGCGCCGCCTCGTGGCCGCCGGTTTCGCCGTCGCGGGAGCCGCCTCGGGGCCCGAGGCCCTCACGGCGCTCGACGAGGGGCGCTTCGACCTCGTCCTCCTGGACGTGATGATGCCGGAGATGGACGGCCTCGAGGTGCTGCGCCGAATCCGCGCGCGCTTCGGCGTCGGCGAGCTCCCCGTCGTCATGGCGAGCGCCCTCGGCGACAGCCGGAGCCTCGTCGAGGCGCTCCGCCTGGGGGCGAACGACTACGTCACCAAGCCTCTCGACATGCAGGTCGTCCTCGCGCGCCTCGGCACGCAGCTCGCGCTCCGGAGGGCGACGGAGGATGTGACGCGCCTGGCGGCGCAGCTGCGTGCCGCGCAGGACCAGATATCCACCCTCCTCTCCACCGGGGGCGAGGCCTTCGCCGACTTCGGCCGCTGGGCCCGCTCGATGTCGTCCGGCGTGGCGGGGACGCTCGGGGCGCGGGAGATCTCGGTCTTCCTTCTCCAGGAGGAGGCCTTCGTCTCCGTGGAAGGGACGACCGCCGAAGCGCCCTCGCCCTCCGCGGTCGCGCTCCTGCCGGCGGGCGACGGCCTCTCCGTCGAAGGGGAGAGGGCCGTGGCCCCGGTCCGGGGGCCGCGCGGGGACCTCCTCGGCGCCGTCGTCGCGGACGGGAAGGGAGAGTGGGACGACGTCGAGCGCGGCCTCCTCCTCGGCTTCGCCCATCAGCTCGGCGGGGCGCTCGAGCTTCAGCGGATGAAGGAGCAGCTCGCGGCGGCGCGGCAGCGCTCCTCCCGGCTCGGCGGGACGACGCAGAGCCTCGAGATCCTCTACGTCTGCCCGACCTGCTCCCGCTGCTGGGGTCCGGAGGTGCGCGCGTGCGGGGCCGACGGCACCCCGCTGACCGAGCCGCGCGGCTTTCCGTACCGCGTCCTCGACCGCTACGCGCTCCGGTTCCTCCTGGGCGAAGGAGGGATGGGCGCCGTGTTCGAGGCGTACGACGAGAGGCTGGACCGCGTCGTCGCCCTGAAGGTCGTCAAGCCCGAGCACTTCCGGAACGCCACGGTGAGGCGCCGGTTCGTTCAGGAGGCGAACGCCATCGCCGCCATCCGCCATCCGAACGTCGTCGAGCTCCACGACTCCGGGGACCTCGGGGACGGCTCCATGTTCCTCGTCATGGAGCGCCTCCACGGCCGGGACCTCGCGGACCTCCACCGGTTCTCGGGCGCGGGGACGCCGGCGCAGGTGGCCTCTCTCCTCCGCCAGGGGGCGGCGGCGCTCGGCGCGGCCCACGGGGCGGGGATCGTCCACCGCGACGTCAAGCCCGAGAACGTCTTCCTCTCCCCGGCCCGCGACGGATTCCGCGTGAGGGTCCTCGACTTCGGCCTCGCCAAGAGGGTCGACGGGGACCGTCACCTGACGCAGAGCGGCCTCATCGTCGGGACCCCCGCCTGGATGCCGCCCGAGCAGATCTCCGGACGGGAGGTGGACGAGAGGGCCGACGTCTATTCCTTCGCCGCCGTCTGCTACCTCGCCCTGACGGGTCGGGGCGTCACGGTGGAGCGCGACCTCGACAAGGTCTTCGTCGACGTCGTGAGGAACCCGCCTCCGCCCGTCTCCGCGCTCGTCCCGGCGGCGCCAGCGGCGGTCGACGCGGCGTTTCGCGCCGCGCTCGCTAAGAAGCCCGAGGCGCGCCCGCGGGACGTCGTCGCCTGGGCCGCCGCGCTCGCCGCGGCGCTCGAGGGCCTCCCCTCGACCGGCCCCGGCTGGGTCTTCCCGGCGGGCGGCGGCCCCCCCGGCTCGCCCTCGGCGCCCACCCTCGTCACGCGCCCCCCCGCCTGATTCTGCTCGCCTCGCCGGGGGGCGCGCTCTCCGGGGGGCGCTGTTCGCCGCCCCCCGGACCCCCCGGGTTCGAGGTAGAGCACACTGTTCCCGGCCGGGCTGCTAGCCTCTCCGGGGGGCGCTGTTCGCCGCCCCCCGGACCCCCCAGGTCCGAGGTAGAGCACACTGTTCCCGGCCGGGCTGCTAGGATCGTCCCACCATGCACGTCGAGGTCCGAAAAAAGGGTGACGTCGTCGTCGCCGACCTGACCGGACGACTCGTGGGGGGGGTCGGGGACGAGATCCTTCGCGAGGTCGTGAACGAGCTCCTCGCCGAGGGGTGGAAGAAGATCCTCCTGAACCTCTCCGGGGTCCAGGTCGTCGACAGCGCCGGGATCGGCGAGCTCGTCGCGAGCCACAAGCTCTGCAACAAGCTCGGCGCCCAGCTCCGGCTCCTCCGGCTTCCGAAGCGGGTCAAGGAGACCCTCCACCTCGCGGCCCTCCTTCCCGTCTTCCACGTCTTCGAGGACGAGAAGGACGCCCTTCACGACCTGGCCGCCCCGGCCGAGCCCTCCGGCCGAGGCTGAACGGGCGAGCGCCCCGCCCCTCAGCGCGGCGTCGGAATCCGCCGGGCGGGGATGACGACCGGCGGCACCCCGGCATCCGCGAGCCGGGCGTTCCATGCCGCGACCTCGTCGATCAGCGTCCGGGTCGCGTCGCGGAGAGCCCCGTCCACCGTCTTCTTCAGCTCGGCCCAGTAGGCGAGGGCGCCCGCCGTCGGCGGAGCGTCGGCGCCGGAGGCGGCGCTGATCAGGCCGACGACCTGGTGGTCGAGCGCCGGGACGAAGTTGAGGACGTCCTGCGGGCTCTTCAGCTTCGGGTTGACGAGCTTCTCCTCGACGGCGAGGAGCCGCGCGTCGACCTCCTTCGCCGCGTCCAGCACCGAGGAACGGACCCGGGATCTCTTCGCGCGCTCCGCCAGGGTGGAGATCTGCTCCCGGGCGTCGCGCAGGTTGCGGACGGTGCCGTGGACGTGCGAGAGGGTGTCGTAGAGCTCGCCGAGGAAGGCGGCCTGCTTCGCGAGGTCCTCCTTCGTCTGCTTCACGGCGGGGTTGGGGAGGACCTCGAGGGGGACCGTCCGGGTCTCGCCGAACGCGGTGAGGCGGACGGTGTAGGTCCCGGGCAGGATGCGCGGCCCCGTGCTCGGTCCCCAGAGGACCGCCTTCGGGACGAGCGTCGGTCCGAGGGCGCGGAGGTCCCAGGCGAAGCGGTTGAGGCCGGCGGAGAGCTCGAGACGGTTCTCGAGCGGCTCCTCGGCCTCCGCGGCGAGCTTCTCGTCCCGCTTCTCGTTCGAGAAGTACCGGAGGAGCTTCCCTCCATCGAGGACGGCGAGCGTGACGACGTCGGACTCCCTCGGGGACTCCTTCAGCCAGAACGAGACGAGCGCCCCGGCCGGGGCGTTCTGCCCGGCCCCCTGAGGGGCCTTCGCGAAGTCGCCGCCGCCGCGCAGCCGGAAAGCGGCCGGCGGGGTGAAGAGCCAGGTCTTCGCAGCGGCGACCTCTTCCGTCCACTGCCGGAGCGGCGAGAGGTCGTCCAGGATCCAGAAGGCCCGCCCCTGCGTCGCGACGACGAGATCGCCGTCCTTCACGGCGAGGTCGGTGATCGGGACGGCCGGCAGGTTCCGCTGGAAGCGCTGCCACCCCCTCCCGTCGTCGAGCGACATCCAGAGCCCCGTCTCCGTCCCGGCGAAGAGGAGGCCCTTGCGGACCGGGTCCTCCCTCACGACGCGGGTGAAGGCGTCCCGCGCGATCCCGGCGTCGATGCGCGTCCAGCTCGCCCCGTAGTCCGCCGTCTTCCAGAGGTGCGGCGTCAGGTCGCCCAGCTTGTAGAGCGTCGCCGCGAGGTACGCCGTCGCCGCGTCGTGAGGCGAGGCCTCGATCGAGTTGACCTGGATCCACTCCGGGAGGCCTTTCGGCGTCACGTTCCTCCAGCTCTTCCCGCCGTCGCGCGTGACGTGGACGAGGCCGTCGTCGCTCCCGGCCCAGAGGACTCCCTTCGCGAGAGGCGACTCGGCGAGCGCGAAGATCGTCCCGTAGACCTCGACGCCGGTGTTGTCCTTCGTGATCGGCCCGCCCGAGGAGCCCTGCTTCGCCTTGTCGTTCCGCGTCAGGTCGGGGGAGACCTCCTTCCAGCTCTGCCCCTCGTCCCTCGATTCGAGGAGGACCTGGGCCGCGTGCCAGAGAACGCTCGGGTCGTGCCGCGAGACGAGGATCGGCGCGTTCCACTGGATCCGGTACTTCAGGTCGCTCGCGGGGCGCCCGATCGCGAGCTGCGGCCACGCGGTCACCTCCCGCTCCTCGCCCGTCCGGTGGTCGTACCGCGTGATCGACCCGCCGTAGCAGCCGGCGAAGACGACGTCGGGCTCGCCCGGCTTCGGGGCGATCCAGCCGCTCTCGCAGCCGCCGACGGGGTGCCACTCCGCGCGGCCGATCTCGCGGCCGCGCGAGCGGCTCGCGATCGCGACGGTCGTGTTGTCCTGCTGCGCGCCGTAGACGTGGTACGGGAAGCGGTCGTCGACGGCGACCCGGTAGAACTGCCCGGTCGGCTGGTTGTCGATCGACGACCAGCTCTTCCCGGCGTCGTAGGTGACGTACGCGCCGCCGTCGTCGCCGACGAGGACGTGGGAGGAGTCGTCGGGGTCGATCCAGAGATCGTGGTGGTCGCCGTGCGGCGTCGGGAGGGCGGTGAAGCTCTTCCCGCCGTCGAGCGACCGCCAGAGCTGCACGTTCGTCACCCAGACGGTGTCGGCGTTCTTCGGGTCCGCCCAGACGCCGGTGTAGTACCAGGCCCGCTGGCGGAGGTCGTTCTCCTCGTTCACCTTCGTGAAGCTCTCGCCCCAGTCCTCGGAGCGGAAGAGCCCCCCCTTCTCCGCCTCGACCATCGCGAAGACGCGGCCCGGCTTCGCGCCCGAGGCGGCGACGCCGACCTTCCCCCAGATCCCCTCGGGGAGCCCCTTCGTCAGCCTCGTCCACGTGTCGCCGCCGTCCTCGGAGCGGTAGAGGCCGCTTCCCGGGCCGCCTGAGACGAGCTCCCACGGCCGCCGCACGACCTGCCACATTCCGGCGTAAAGGATTCGCGGGTTCGTCGGGTCGAGGGCGAGGTCGCTCGCGCCGGTCGCCGTGTCGACGAAGAGGACGCGCGCCCACGTCTTCCCGCCGTCCCGAGTCCGGTAGACGCCTCGCTCCTCGCTCGGCCCCCAGAGCTTCCCCTGCGCCGCGACCCAGGCCGTGTCGGGGTCCTTCGGGTGGACGCGGAGCGCGGCGATCTGGCGGGTCGCCTCCAGGCCGAGGTGCTTCCACGTCCGGCCCGCGTCGGTCGAGCGCCAGACGCCGTCGCCGTGCGAGACGTTTCCACGGATCGGCGCCTCGCCCATCCCGACCCAGACGACGTTCGGGTCCGACTCGGCGACGGCGACCGCGCCGACGGAGCCGGTCCGGAAGAACTCGTCCGACACCGGCTCCCAGCTCGTGCCCCCGTCCGTCGTCCTCCAGACCCCGCCCCCGGTCGCCCCCTGGAAGTGGACGTTTCTCTGCCCGCGGATGCCGGAGACCGCCGTCACGCGCCCGCCGCGGAACGGCCCGATGTTCCGGAACCGCATTCCGTCGAAGCGGTTCTCGACGGGGGGCTTTCCGACCGCGGCCTTCGAGTCGACCGGCGCGGCGAGGGCCGGAGCGGTGACCGGGGCGAGAAGGAAGAAGACGAAGGCCGGGGCGAAGCGCGCTGCGTCTCTCACGGGAGCCTCCGGACGGGGACGATACCGGAGCGCCGGCCACGCGGGCCCGTGCGAAATCCGGCTGCGCGGGGTCCGGCGTAGGAGGGGCGTGCGGGGCGAGGACGCTCCCGCGCCACGGAGGCGCGACATGAACGGACTCGCGACGAGGCCCAGGACCGGAGAAGAGCTCGACCGCAGGATTCGGATGGAGTGGGCGGTCCGGCAGGTGCAGAGGGGCTTCAAGGACGTTCAGGAGGCCGCCCTCGCGGCCCGCGTGCCCGTGACCCACCTCGCGTCCGTCGTCGGAGCCGACGCCTGAGGCGTCGCCGCCGCGCCGCGCGCGGGAGAGAACGTTCCGGAGACGAAACGGGGGCGGCGACCCGAGCGGGTCGCCGCCCCCTGGAGCTTCCGGAGGGGCTTTCCTAGGGCTGGAGCTCGGAGGTCACGACGGCGCCGCCCATCTGCGGCAGCGTCGTGGAGGTCTTGACGACCTTCCGGCTCGCGGAGTCGACCCAGAGCGTCGTCGACCCCGGCTCACCCTCGGCCGAGGTGAGCTCGACCTTCCACGCCGAGAACGTCCCGGCGGCCACCTTCACCTCCTCGGTGCCGGCGACCTTCAGCTGCCGGAGCGTGGCCTTCTGCTTCTGGACGTCGAAATTGCGGTAGGTCGCCGCGTACCCGGCCGCGAGCGGAAGGCACGCGATCGAGTCGTACGTGGCGTTCCCGTCGGCGAAGAGCGGCCCGCCGAGGTCGGCCGAGATCGGCTTCGGCTCGGCCCCCATCGCCATCGTCCCGGTCGCCTTGCCGTCGGCGAACGCGAGGTCGATCGTGACCGGACCCTGACGAATGCTCCGCTTGACCGGGGCCAGCGTTCCCTTCGCGAGCGTCGTGACGTCGGTCGCCTCGCCCATCGGCATCTTTGCCGTGTCGGAGACGACCCAGGTCTCCCCGTCCGCCTTGATGACGCGTGTGGCCGAGACCTGCATGCTCTGCCCGCCGGCCGAGATCGTCCCGGCGTAGGCGTAGGTGCCGGGGACGGGCTCCGCGACCGGCTTCGGCGCGCCGACCGCGGCCGCGTCGACCTTCTTCGCGAGCGTGACCGTCTTCGGGTCGACCGTGATCTCCTTCAGCCGGGCGACGACCTCGGGCGTGCCGCCCTCCTGGAACCGGCCGCCGAGGTGCTTCGCGAGGAAGGCCTCGGACGCAGCCATCGCCGCCATGTTGTTGACGGGCCGCGCGAAGCCATGCCCCTCGTCGGGGGCGCAGATGTACTCCACCGGGAAGCCGCGGTCGCGGAGCGCGACGACGATCTGGTCCGACTCGGCCTTCTTCACGCGCGGGTCGTTCGCCCCCTGGATGACGAGGAGCGGCTTGACGATCTTCGCCGCGGAGTTGAGCGGCGAGGCGGCCTCGAGGAGCTTCTTTCCCTCGGGTGTGTTCGGATTCCCCATCCGCTCGTGGAAGATGATCCGGATCGCCTCCCAGTACGGCGGGATCGTCTCGAGGAGCGTCAGGAGGTTCGACGGGCCGACGAGCGAGACGCCCGCGGCGTAGAGGTCGGGGGTGAAGGTGAGGCCGGCGAGGGTCGCGTAGCCGCCGTAGGAGCCGCCCATGATGGCGACTTTCTTCGGGTCGGCGATCCCCTCCTTCACGAGGTGCTTGACGCCCCACGTGATGTCGTCCTGCATCTTCAGGCCCCACTCCTTGTTGCCGGCGTTCAGGAACTTCTTCCCGTAGCCGGTGGAGCCGCGGAAGTTCGGGGAGAGGACGGCGTAGCCCCGGTTCGCGAGCCACTGGGCGTAGTTGTTGAAGCCCCAGCCGTCGCGCGCCCACGGGCCGCCGTGCGGGAAAACGACGAGCGGAAGACCCTTCGCGGGGACTCCCTTCGGGACGGTGAGGTAGGCCGGGATCACGAGCCCGTCGGAGGACGGGTAGCTGATCGGCGTCATCGGGGCCATGTGCTCGCGCGGGAGGCGCTCGCGGGAGACGTACTCGACGGAGAGCTTCTTCGTCTTCCGGTCGAAGAGGTAGCGCGTGCCGGGGTCGACGTCGGAGTAGGCCGTGACCATCCAGAGCTGGTCGTCGGCCGTGGCGCCGGCGGGGATCACCTCGCGGCCGGGGAGCTTCTTCTCGAGGAGACGGTAGTCGGCCTCCCACGCCTTGTCGCGGAAGTAGATCCGCGTCTTCTCGTCCTCGTAGGCCGTGGCGACGAGCTCGTCGGTCGCCTCGGAGAAGATCGCGTTCCCGAAGTCGACCCGCCCCTTCGGGTCGGTCTCGACGGGCTCTTCCTTCCCGGTGGCCGGGTCGAAGAGGATGAGGCGGGTCAGGTCCGGCTCACCCTTGTTCGACTCCATGTAGACCCGCTTGCCGTCCTTGTGGAAGCGGACGGGGCCGCAGCTCTCGAAGACGCTGCAGGAGTAGATCTTGACGAAGCCTTCGGTGTCGACCCGGAGGACCTCGGTGTCGCCGTTGTCGGCGATGCGCGCGGCGAGCCGGAGCTGGCCGTCGAGGTCGAAGACCCAGCCCGAGATCTTCTCGGTGTTCTTCTTCACGAGCGTCCGCTCGCCGGTCGAGATCTTCACCTTGTAGAGGTCGTGCCAGGCCGCGTCGCGGTCGTTCAGGCCGACGAAGACGGTGTCGGGGTCCTTCTTCGGGACGGCGTAGATCTGAGCCCGGACCCCCTTGGCGTCGGACAGGTTCCGCGCGGGGGGGGCATCCTTGCCGGCTTCGGCCTTCGCGGCCGGGTCGACGGCCCAGACGTTGTAGTTCTCGTCGCCGTCATTGTCCTTGACGAAGAGGATGTACTTCGAGTCCCGGCTCCAGAAGAAGCCGGCCACCGGGCGTTTCGGCTCCGCGGTGACGAGGTGCGCCTTGTCGTACGGGTCGCCCGTCTTCTTCACCCAGACGTTCCGGGTCTCCTTCCAGGGCTTCAGAAAGGCGGTCCACTTCCCGTCGGGGGAGAGCTGGGCGCCGGCGATCTCGGGGTTGCCGAAGAAGAGCTCGCGGTCGAGGAGCGGCGGGAGCCCCTTCGGGGCGGGAGCGGCGGCGGACGCGGCCATCGGGACGGCGAGAGCCGACGCGAGCAGGAGCCGCGCGAGGCGCGGCCGGAAGGGCGAACAGGTCATCGTCGAGGCCTCCTTGAGCCGGTTGAGAGCGTGCAGTTGCACTCGATAACGAAGTACGTCACGGGGCGTCCGAAGTTCCATTCGGAGACGGTGTCTCCGCGTTCGTGCCGGTAATGAGCCGGGCCGAGCGGGCCCAGGTCAGGTAGCTCCAGGCCCACTGGACGAGGACGAGGACCCGGTTGCCGAACTGGACGATGTAGAGGAGGTGGACGAAGAGCCAGGCGAGCCACGCCGGAATCCCGCCGAAGCGAAGGCCGCCGATCTCGGCGACGGCCGAGGCGCGGCCGATCGTCGCGAGGCTCCCCTTGTCCACGTAGCGGAACGGGCGGCCGGGCCGCCCTTCGAGCCGCGCCCGGATCGTGCGCGCCACGTGCCGTCCCTGCTGCATCGCGACCGGCGCGACGCCCGGGAGCGGACGGCCGGAAGTCGGCTTGACGAGCGCGAGGTCGCCGATGACGAAGAGCTCCGGGCGCCCCGGGACCGTCAGGTCGGGCTCCACGACGACGCGCCCTGCCCGGTCCACCTCGGCTCCGGCCGCCCGGGCGACGAGGCGGCCGAGCGGAGAGCCTTCGACGCCCGCCGCCCAGAGGACCGTCCGGGCGGGGACCTCCTCCACGACGTCGCCGCGGCGGAGCGTGACGCCGCGAGGGCCGACTCCGGTCACGAGGCTCCCGGTGCGGAGCTCGATGCCGAGCCGGGCGAGGTCTCGCGCGGCCCGCGCGGAAAGCGCGGGAGCGAACGACCCGAGGACCCGCTCCGTCCCCTCCACGAGGAGGACCCGGGCCTCGGCGGGGTCGATCCTCCGGAACTCGTCCCGGAGCGTGTGCCGGGCGATCTCGGCGAGCGCTCCCGCGAGCTCGACGCCCGTCGGGCCGGCTCCGACGACGACGAACGTGAGCGCCTCCCTCCGCCGGGCCGGTCCCTCCTCCCGCTCCGCCTCCTCGAACGCGGCGAGGACGCGCGCCCGGATGCGCGTCGCGTCCTCCAGCGTCTTCAGGCCGGGGGCGAGCTCTTCCCACTCGGGACGGCCGAAGTAGGAGTGCCGCGCGCCGGTGGCCAGGACGAGGACGTCGTACGAGAGCTCCCCGTCCGCGAGCAGGAGCCGGCGGCCCGCGACGTCGACGCGCGTCGCCTCGCCGAGGAGGACGCGGACGTTCTTCTGGCGTTTGAAGAGCGCGCGGAGGGGGGGTGGCGATGTTCGCCGGCGAGAGCCCGCCGGTCGCCACCTGATACAGGAGCGGCTGGAAGAGGTGAAAGTTGCGGCGGTCCACCAGAGTCACCTCGACCGGGGCGCCGCGGAGGCCGCGGACGGCCGAGAGGCCGCCGAAGCCGCCGCCGACGACGACGACACGCGGAGCGCGCGCACTGGCCGTCATCGTCCCTCCGGACGATCCGGGAGGAGCTCGTCGTCCTCCACCCCGAGGAGACGGGCGAGCGCGCGGCGGCAGAGCTCCGTCGGCGCGGCGTCGAGGGCGTCTCGGGCCGCGTCGCCGGACTCTGTTCCCGCGGGCCTCGCGAGGCCGACGGCCACAGGCTCCCCGGGGCGGAGCCGCGCGCGGTCGCAGCCGCGTTCCTCGAGCGCGGAGAGGAGGGCGCGGAACGGGTCGAGCCCGTTCCCGAGGAGCGCGGCAACGAGCGGCTCCGGGACGCAGCCCCTCTCGAGCGCCGCGTCCAGGTGGTCGAGGGCCAGCGCCTCGGCGCGCGCCGGGTCGACCTCGAAGAGCGCCTCGAGCGGCGAGACGCCGAGCGGAAGCACCGCCTCCGCGACCCGCGCGAGCTCCGAACGCCCCGCCTCGCCGAGCGGCCCGAAGAGCGCGGCGAGCTCCGAGGACGACACGCAGGCGGGACAGCGTTCGAGGAGGGCGTTCGCGAGCGGGCCGGCGGAGCCGGCGTCACCCGCCTTTGCGAGGAGCGAGGCGGCTTCGAAGCTCGCGGCGGGGCGCGTGCGCGCGGCCCGGAGCGCCGCCCGGAGCGGCTCGCTCTGCCGGACCCGGTCGGCGTCGAGGGCCCGGCAGAAGGCGCCCGCCTCCCCGTCGTCGCCGTCGAGCGGGACGTTTCCGCGTGCCCACGCCTCGGCGGCGACGCGGTCGGCCGCGGCCGGGTCGAGGCGGGCGAGCGCGTCGATCCATGTCCCGCGCTCGGCGGGCGGGACCCGGCCCGAGGCGAGCTCGCGCTCCAGGTGGGCGGCGAGGCGCGGGGCGGGCGGCCGCGCCTTCTCGAGCGCGAGCCGCCGGTGGGCGTAGGCGAGCCCTTTCTCGTCGAGGAGCTCGGTGACCTCCTCCTCGGACGCCGTGCCGCGGAGCGCCCGGCTGAGCTTCAGCTCCGCGCGGAGCTCGGGGGGGGCCGCCGAGGAGCGCGCGAGCTCGGCCAGCAGAACGACGCGCTCGCGCGAGATGACGGCCGGATCGTCGTCGCCGCCGAGGTCGAGGGCCGCGAAGCGGACGATGGCGAAAAGGTTGCAGTAGCGGTCCCGGTTCCCGTCGCCCTCCGCCTGGAGGACCGGCCACGCGCTGACGGAGCAGGCCGACGGGTCGGCCGAGGCGGCGCGAGCCACCGCGAGCAGCTCGGCGAAGAGGCCGACCCAGTCCCGGGGCGGGAGCGAGCGGTCGGAGAGGAGCCCCAGCGTGGCCAGCGCGCCGAGGTGGGGGCGGCGGAGGACCTCGGAACGGAAGAGGCCGGCGTCGAGAGGGAGGCCGGTCAGCGGCCCGAGCGCGAGCGCTCCGGCGCGGAGGGAGGGCTCGGGCGAGCGGAATGCCTCGAGGAGCGTCGCGGCGAGGGCGCCCCGGATGCTCGAGCCCTTCGCCTCGTCGCTCCGGCCGAAGAGCGCCTCGGCGGGCGAGGGCGCCGCCTCGATCGCGGCCTCCGCGACGCGGGTGAGCGCGAGCAACCCGGCGACCGACGGGGGCCCGGCGGCGCAGTCGAGGAGCGTCCGGGCGAAGAGGCGCGCCGGCGCGTGGAAGCGGAGCTCCTCGAACGAGGACGAGAAGGCGTCGTCGAGGCTTCCGGCGAGGAGCGCCTCGGCGAGCTCCGGCCGCTCCGCGGCGATCCGGTCGATCCTCGCCCGGTCCACGGCCGTCACGAGCTCCGCGAGCTCGGTCGTCCAGGCTTCGTCGGGAAGCTCGAGCGAATCTCCGGCGGCTCCCGAGGCCACCGCCTCGGCCACGGCGGGGAGCGCCCAGGCGGGCGCCTCGCCGGGCCCGTCGAGGAGGACGAACGCGACCGCTCGACGGAGCCAGACGGGGCCTCCGGCCTCGACGAGCGCCCGCAGGTCGCGGCGGAGGCCGGAGCGCTCCTCCGTTTCCGCAAGATCGACGAGGAAAGCGACCGCCCGCGCGGCGAAAGGAGCGGCGGCATCCCCGTCGCGGACCCGGGAGAGCCGCGCGAGCGCTCCGCCCGGGTCGCGGTGTGCGAGGGCGACGTGGCTCCCTGCGGGCGCCCCCGGCAGGAGCGCGAGCTCGGCCCAGTCGGCGCCGGAGGCCTTCGCTCCGAGCCGCTCGAGCCGCCGAAGCTGCTCGACGACGCGCGTCGCCGCCTCCGTGTCGGAACCTTCCTCGAGCGGGAGGACGGCGCGGGAGACCTCGACGAAGCGGTCGTCGAACCGCACCGCCTCCATTCCGTCGAGACCCAGGAGCCCGCCGTCGGGAAGCGGGAAGAGCTCGGCCCAGGCGCCGAGCGGCGCCGAGCGGAGAAGGCGGCCTTGGGCGTCGAAGAGCTCCGCGACGGCGAGAGGCTCGCCGCCCCACGAGGAGTCCGCGGAGGGGGCCGTGCGGACCGACCCGCGCACGAGGCCCTCGGCGTGGCGATAGAGGAACCGGGACCGCCCCTCGCCGCACGCCTCGAGGGGGTCGGGAACGACGAGGCCGGTGGCGGCGGTCCAGAGGACCTCGGCGCGCGCGCCGGGAAAGAGAACGGCGGCGGACGAGCCGCCGAAGACGCGCGGGGAGGAGACCCGGCCGGCGAGCCGCCTCACGTCGGCCTCCGGTATCGAGCCGGCCGGGGCCTCCCCGTCGGGACCGACCCGGAAGAGGCGGAAGCTCCCCGTCTCCCGACGGACGAGCCAGACCTCGTCGCCGAGGAACGCGGGCTCCGACCCGCGCAGCGCGGTCGTCCGGGCGGCCGCGCGGACCGAGCCGTCGGGGCCGCGGAAGACGAACCGCGCCTCGACGTGCGCCTCGCTTGCCGTCCGCGACGGGAGGCGCCGTAAACCGTCGGGCGTCGGGGCCGTCACCCGCGCGCCGCCGTCGGTCGCGCCGAGGACGAATCCCTCGTCGCCCGCCATGGGGAACGCCCCGATCACCGATCCGCCGGTCTCGCGCAGGACGAGCCGCCTCGCAGCCGGCTCGACGACCCAGACGAGGCCGCCGGGCGTCACGCCGAACCCGGGCTCGACGCGCCCTCGCGGCGGAGCGGCCGCGAGCGGCAGGGCGCCGAGGAGGAGCGCGGCCCCCGCCGCGCGGCGGAGCCGCCGGCCGGAGCGCCGGGTCGGGAGGGCGAGCCGCATCGGTCGCGCGAGCATATCCGCGCGGCGCCTTCGACCGTCTGCCGCGTCGCGGCACCACAACGTAAACTGCGCGCGTCTTCCCGACACGATCGGACGAGGAGGCCCCCGTGCCCGAGAGCAACGTCCTGTCCGTCCTCGCGAGCGAAGGGATCGAGGTCCTCGGACCGATCGGCCCGCTGTACGACGAGATCCTCACGCCCGAGGCGCTCCGCTTCGTCGCCTCCCTCCAGCGCGCCTTCGGCGCGCGCCGCGAGGAGCTCCTCGAGAGGCGCGTCGAGGTGCAGAGGCGGATCGACGCGGGCGTCCTGCCCGACTTCCTCCCCGAGACGGAGGAGATCCGGAAGGGCGGCTGGGCGGTCGCGCCGATCCCTCCGATGCTCCTCGACCGCCGCGTCGAGATCACCGGCCCCGTGGACCGGAAGATGGTGATCAACGCCCTCAACTCGGGCGCGAGCGTCTTCCTCGCCGACTTCGAGGACGCGAACTCGCCCACCTGGGCGAACTGCGTCGAGGGGCAGCTCAACCTGCGCGACGCCGTCGACGGGACGATCGAGTACCGCGCGCCCGACTCCGGCAAGGAGTACAGGCTGGCGGAGAAGACCGCCGTCCTCATGGTGAGGCCGCGCGGCTGGCACCTCCTCGAGAAGCACCTCCTCGTCGACGGGAGGCCCTGCTCGGGGAGCCTCTTCGACTTCGGCCTCTTTCTCTTCCACGGTGGCCGCCGCCTGATCGCGCAGGGGAAGACCCCCGCGTTCTACCTCCCGAAGCTCGAGCACCACCTCGAGGCGCGTCTCTGGAACGACGTCTTCACGAAGGCGCAGAAGGACCTCGGCGTCCCGCACGGGACGATCCGCGCGACCGTCCTCATCGAGACGATCCTCGCCGCGTTCCAGATGGACGAGATCCTCTGGGAGCTCCGCGACCACTCCGCCGGGCTCAACTGCGGCCGCTGGGACTACATCTTCTCCTTCATCAAGAGGCTCGGACGCCTCCCCGGCTACGTCCTCCCCGACCGCGGCCTCGTGACGATGGAGAAGCGCTTCCTCGCCTCCTACGTCACGCTCCTGATCCAGACCTGCCATCGCCGCGGAATCCACGCGATGGGCGGCATGGCGGCGCAGATCCCGATCAAGAACGACCCCGCCGCGAACGAGGCGGCGCTCGCGAAGGTGCGCGCCGACAAGCTCCGCGAGGTGAAGGCCGGGCACGACGGGACGTGGGTCGCGCACCCCGGCCTCGTCCCGATCGCGATGGAGGTCTTCGACGCGGGGATGCCGCAGCCGAACCAGATCGCGACCGCGATGCCCGCCGCCGAGATCACCGCGAAGGACCTCCTCGCCGTCCCCGAGGGGCCGATCACGGAGAAGGGGCTCCGCCAGAACCTGAACGTCGGGATCCTCTACCTCGAGGCGTGGCTCCGCGGAAACGGTTGCGTGCCGCTCTACAACCTCATGGAGGACGCGGCGACGTCCGAGATCTCGCGGACGCAGGTCTGGCAGTGGCTGAAGAACCGCGTGACGCTCGCCGACGGGAGGACGCTCACCCCCGAGCTCTACGGCCAGGTCTTCGACGAGGAGGTCGGCGCCGTCCGCGCCCGCCTCGCCGAGGACGGGGTCGGCAGCGGCCGCTATGAGCTCGCCGCGCGGCTCTTCGACGAGATGATCCGGAGCGAGGAGCTCCCCGAGTTCCTGACGCTCTCGGCGTACGAGGAGCTGATGAAGATGGGGGCGTAGGGAAGCGAAAGGGGAGGCCTCGGTGCCTCCCCTTCGCGTTCCGTAGCTTTTTCGTCCCGTCGCGGCGCTCGCGCCGCGAGCGCCGCGACCTACAGCGTCTTCGCCATGAGGGCGGCCAGGTCGGCCGTCCGCATGCTGTAGCCCCACTCGTTGTCGTACCAGGTGACGACCTTCACGAAGTCGCTCTTCTCCTTGCCGAGGACCATCGTGAACGGCAGGTCGACCGAGGAGGAGTGCGGGTCGCCCTTGAAGTCGACCGAGACGAGCGGCTCGTCGACGGCGGCGAGGATTCCCTTCATCGCTCCGGCGGCGGCGTCGCGGAACGCCTGGCGGAGCTCGTCGGTCGTCGTCGGGGTCGCGAGCTGCGCGGTGAAGTCGACGACGGAGACGGTCGGCGTCGGGACGCGGAGCGAGTAGCCGTCGAACTTCCCCTTCAGGTCGGGGATGACGAGGGCGACCGCCTTCGCGGCGCCGGTCGTCGTCGGGATGATCGACAGCCCGGCGGCGCGCGCCCGGCGCAGGTCGCTGTGCGGCAGGTCGAGGATTCGCTGGTCGTTCGTGTAGGCGTGGATCGTCGTCATGAACCCGCGCTGGATCGTCCACTTGTCGTGGACGACCTTGGCGGCCGGCGCGAGGCAGTTCGTCGTGCAGGAGGCGTTCGAGACGACGTGGTGCTTCGCGGGGTCGTAGGACTTCTCGTTGACGCCGAGGACGATCGTCAGGTCCTCGCCCTCGGCGGGAGCGGAGATGATGACCTTCTTCGCGCCGCCCTTCGTGATGTGGTTCTCGGCCCCCTTGACGGCCTTCCCCTTCTTGTTCACACCGTCGGACTTGATCGTGAAGAGGCCGGTCGACTCGATGACGATGTCGACGCCGAGGTCCTTCCAGGGGAGGTTCGCCGGGTCGGTCTCCTTCAGCATCTTCAGGTGCTTGCCGTCGACGAGGAGGTCCTCGCCGGCGACCTCGACGGTCCCGTCGAAACGCCCGTAGGTCGAGTCGTACTTCAGGAGGTGGGCCATGGTCTTGAGGTCGCCGATGTCGTTGACGGCGACGACCTCGAGCTCGGTGGGGTACTTGTCGCGGATCGCCTTGAGGACCTGCCGGCCGATGCGGCCGAACCCGTTGATTCCGACTTTCGTGGCCATCGTGGGCGTCTCCTTCCGGGGGCATTCCCCGCGGGTGATGCTCCGTTATACGACGGTCGGCCGGCCGCGGGAGACCGGAAAGCCCTCAGCCGAGAAACCTCAGTTCGCGCGTAAGTGAATGCAGTCACGCACGATTCCAACTGTGGCGCAGTTGAAACGGGTCACGCGAAGTGCTGCACAGGCAAAGCGTTACCACCGAAAGCGCCGTCAACTGGGGTTTCTCGGCTCAGCCCGGCCGTTCCGTGGACGCGATGGGAGCGGTGGCCTCGGCGGGGCCGTCCGGGCCGGCGCCGCGGGCCGAGCAGCCGCGGTGCCAGAACGTCGCGCCGAGGAGGAGGGCGACGCCGCCCGCGAGCGCCGCGACCGCGGCCTTCTTCCGGGCCCGCTTCGCCGGCTGGATCGAGAGCGTCTGCGTGAGCGCCCGCTGGAGCTTCTGGCTCGGCGTGAGCGGCTCCTGCGGCTCCTCCTCGAACCAGGCCGGGACGCTGCCGAAGCGGATCGCGACCCCGTTCGGAAGCGGCGCCTCGTCGACCCGGCGGGCGTCGAGGAACGTCCCGTTCCCGCTGCCGAGGTCCCGAACGGTCCACCCTTCGCCGTCGGGGAAGACGAGGGCGTGACGGCGGGAGACCGTCGGCGAGGAGAGGAGGACGTCGCAGGCCGGGTCGCGCCCCACGGTCACGGCGTGGTCGAGGTGGAACGTGTGCCGGGCGCCGTCTTCCTCGAGCGTCAGTGTGGCCCGTGGGGAAGGCTCGGAGGCGGAACGCGGGGCGGGTCGGGCCATCGGTCAGATCCGGTCGGGGAGGGGAATTCCCTCCTCCTCCACTTCGAGGGCCGCGGGGACGTCCTCTCCTCCGGGGGCGAGGACGAAAGCAACGTCGCCGACGGCGGTCCCCGTCGGTCCGGGGGCGAAGGCGTCCCCGAGCGCGGCGAAGAAGGGGCCGGAGTCGTTCCGGGTGAGCGCGACCGTCGGGTCGAGGCCGAGCGCCGCGGCGCGCGCGAGGGTCGCGTGGTCGGCGAAGGCGCCGGCGGCGTCGGGCGTGTGGTCGACGCCGTCCGTACCCGCGACGAGGAGCGTGGCGCCGGCGATCCCGTCGACGTGGAACGCCGTCGCCAGGGCCAGCTCGCGGCAACGTCCGCCCTGGCCCCGCCCCTTCACGGTCACGGTCGTCTCCCCTCCGAAGAGGGTGACGAGCCGCCTCGGCGGCGCGCCGGCGCGGCGGACGAGGTTTCCGGCAGAGGCGCCGGCGACGGCGAGCCGACGGGCGGCGGCGCGCGCCTCGCCGGAGAGGAGCTCGGGCAGGACGCGGACATCGGCGCCGAGCCGGAGCGCTTCCCGTCGCGCCCCGTCGAGCGCCGTCCGGACGTCGCCGAGGAGGACCCCCCACCGCTGGCCCCCGTCCCGGACCTCCTCGTGCGCGGGAGGCGTGGCGAGGAACGAGCGGACCGACGGGGGGACGAGCGGCAGGATTCGCCAGGTCTCCAGGAGCGTCGCGGCGGTGCGGCGGGACGGCGGGACCCCGAGGGTCGGGCCCGAGGCGACGAGGTGCCAGCCGGCGTCGCCGAGGTCGGAGAGGACGAGCGTGACGACGTCGGCCTGCCGGGCCGCGGCGGCGAGCCGCCCCCCCTTCAGACGCGAGAGCGCCCCGCGCACCAGGTTCACGTCCTCGACGGGCGCCCCGGCGGCGGCGAGGAGGGAGACGGTCCGGACCTTGTCGGCGAGGGGAACCTCCTCGGGCGGCAGGGCGAGAAGGCTCGAGCCCCCGCCCGAGAGGAGGACGACGAGGAGGTCGTCCCGCCCGAGGCCGGCGGCGAGCGACAGGACCTCGCGGCCCGCCGTCAGGCTCCGTTCGTCCGGCACGGGGTGCGACGAGGGGAGATAGCGACCGCCGGAGGGGAGCTCTTCCGGCGGGACGCCGGCCGGGGCGACAACGACCGCCTCGTTCACGAGGTTCCCGATCGCCCGGAGAGCCGCCGTCGCCATCGCCGGCGCGGCCTTCCCGACCGCGAGCAGGACGACGCGCCGGGGGACGAAGACGAACTCGCGCCGTCCGGGGTCCTCGACCGAGCGGACGACGACGGCGCTGCCCCGGCGGGAGAGCGCCTCCGACACGAGTCGCGCGGGCTCGACGGCCGAGACCGCCGCGCGGTAGAGCGCCCTGAGGAAGGAGCGGGGGTCCAAGGATGAGAATTCTAGCGAACCGTGGGGTGCCCCGCCTCTGCGAGAATCGGGCCGGGCCCCGTCGGGCCATGGAGGTGACACATGCCTCAGGTCGACGTCGACCGAATCGTCGGTTCCATCCGCGAGGGCGCCGGAGCCGTTCGCGAGAAGACACAGGACGCCGTGGAGGACGTGGCCGACAAGATCGAGGACGCTCTCGAGAAGGCCGGGACCGAAGGGCGGAAGCTCCAGCGCGAGGTGAAGGAAGAGCTCGCGAGGCGGTGGAGGCAGGTCGACCGCGTCGGCCGCGAGAACGCCTTCCTCATGGCCGCCGGGGCGCTCGCCGTCGGCGTCCTCGTCGGCTGGCTCATCTCCCGAGACCGCCGCAGCTGACGCCCGCGTGGACCTCGCCGCTCGCTTCTCGGAGCTGAAGTCCGGCTTCGCCCGCTCCTTCTGGGTCGCCAACGTCCTCGAGCTCTTCGAGCGCTTCTCGTTCTACGGCTCGAAGATCGTCCTGGCCGTCTTCCTCGCCGAGACGGTCGGCCTCGGCCCCTTCGGCGTCAGCCTCGTCGGGCTCTACGGGTTCGCCGTCTACTTCCTCCCGATCCTCGCCGGTCCCGTCGTCGACCGCTTCGGCTTCAAGAAGAGCCTCGCGGCCTGCTTCGCGATCTTCTCGCTGGGCTATTTCCTCATCGGCCTCTCGGGGATGCCGATGGGGCAGCCGCTCGTGTCGGCCGTCGGGACGAAGACCTGGGTCGTCTGCGCCCTCCTGATCACCGCCGTCGGCGGCTCGCTCATCAAGCCGTGCATCGTCGGCACCGTCGCGCGGACGACGACGAAGGACACCAAGGCCCTCGGCTACTCCATCTACTACACCCTCGTGAACATCGGGGGCTGGCTCGGGCCGGTCCTCGCGAGCCAGGTGCGCGTCTCCCTCGGCATCGCGCAGGTCCTCGTCGGCGCGTCGCTCGTCTCGTTCCTGCTGTTCCTCGGGACGCTCGTCTTCTTCAAGGAGCCCGCGCGCGACCCCGGCGCCGAGGAGCGGACTCTGGGCAAAGTCCTGAAGGACGCGGCGCTCGTCCTCGCGAACGGCCGATTCATCGGCTTCCTCGTCATCTTCACCGGCTTCTGGGTGATGTTCTGGCAGGTCTACGACCTGTTCCCCTTCTACGTCCGCGACGTCCTGAAGGTGGAGCGTTTCGAGCTCATCGGCTCGCTCGAGGCGTTTTCCGTCATATTCCTGACCGTTCCCGTCGCGGCGCTCATGAAGAAGGTCCGGGCCGTGCCTCAGATGACGCTCGGCCTCGCGGTCGGGAGCTGCTCCTGGCTCGTCCTCGTCTTCTTCCAGACGTGGCAGGCTGCGGCCCTCGCGATGTTCCTCCTCGCCCTCGGCGAGGTGCTTCAGGCGCCGCGCTACTACGAGTACATCGCGGACCTCGCCCCGAAGGAGCAGGTCGGCACCTTCATGGGCTTCGCGTTCCTCCCGATCGCCCTCGGCGCCCTCCTCGCGGGCCCCCTCGGGGGGGTCCTCCTCCAGAGCTACCTCAAGGAGACGATGCAGCCCGCGAAGGCCTGGATGATCCTCTCCGGCCTCGGCTTCGTCTCGACCGCCGCCCTCCTCGCCTACGATCGCTTCCTCGTCCGTCGCTGAATCCGAGGGTCAGGTCTTGCGATGAGGCATTCGCGAGCCGCGAATGCCTCATCGCAAGACCTGACCCCATCCCTGACGACTTCGGCAAGTACCCCGCACTCAAGGGGCTGTCGTACTTCCTCTCCACGCTCCTCCTCCTGATGGGCGTGCAGTCGATGTACCAGAAGTTCTACGCGGCGCGCTCCCCGAAGGACGCCAAGACGGCCGTGGCGATCTGGATCGTCGGCACGATCGTCGTCGAGTCGATCGTCATCGCGATCGCCGTCTACGCCTCCTCCTACAACGCCGAGCACAACATGGGCTGGGACCCGCGCTCCCTCGTCCTGAACGCGGCCCGCCACATGGTCCCCGGCCCCGTGGGGATCCTCCTCCTCGGCGCCGCCTGCGCGGTCGTCCTGTCGACCGGCATGAACTACCTCCTCTCCTCCAGCTCCAACGTGATGCGCGACATCTACCAGCGCTTCGTCAACACCGACGCCGACCCGACGAAGATGGTCGCGCTCCAGAAGGTGTTCGTCCTCGCGCTCGGCGTCCTCGCGTTCCTCCTCATCTTCGTCCCGACCTACTTCAAGCTGCAGATCTCGGTCCTGCAGTACGCCTATTTCGCCTACACGATCTACGGCGTCGCCGTGACCCCGGCGCTCTTCGCGGCGCTCACCTGGAAGCGGGCCACCCGCCAGGGCGGCCTCGCCTCGATCGTCGTCGGCACGCTCGCGACCGTCTTCTTCGAGGTCGTCCTGCCGCGGATCGCGCCGGGCGTCATCGAGGGGGCCAAGGGGGCCGGCGCCGCCTACTTCGGGGGTGACCCGTGGGGGATCCCGAGCATCTACCCCGCGGCGATCCTCTCGATCGGCGCCCTCGTCGTCGTCAGCCTCCTGACCCCGCCCCCGACCGAAGAGCAGCTCGCCCCCCTCTTCGGCGAGAAGAAGATGTAGGGGTCCGGGGAGCGCGGTATCGTGGACTCTCCTCGCGAGGGGTCGGGCGCCCGCGAGGAGAGAGCCGCGGGAACGGAAGGGAGACTGCCGTGGGCCTCGGTTTCCTGTACGAGTCGCCGTTCTTCCGGGAGCCGTTCCCGTTCTCGCTCCCGACGTTCCTCGCCCTCGAGCTCCTCGTCGTCACGGGCCTCACGGCCTTCCGCCTCGCCGTCCTCGGCTATTCCGTCGCGGAGGCGGCGTCGCTCTTGCCCCTCGACGCCGCCGTCGCGGCGGTCCTCCTCCTCGCGACGCTCGGGAACCCCCTGAAGGCGCCTCTCGTCTACGGCGTCGCCTACATCCTCTTCGTCGTCGCCTTCCTCCGGCAGGAGCCTCCGTCCGGCTTCTGGAGGTGGTTCGGGACGTTCGTCGTCCTCGGCCTCCTCTGGGGCGTCTTCGCTCTCCTTTGGCGGACCTCGCCCCTCGTGACCGGGGCGCTCCTTCTCTCGTACATCCTCGTCCGCGTCCTCCTCCCGCTCCACTACCGCAACGAGGCCCGGGAGGTCCTCGCGAAGGGGAAGCCGTTCCCGGTCGGGCAGCGGTTCGTCGCGACGCTCGCCGACCACGGCAGCTTCTCCCTGGCGCGGGAGAAGTTCCGGTGGTTCCTCGACGACGGTGCCCGGTCCGGCGAGGGGACACGGGCCGCGCGCGCTGCCCATCGGGAGGTCCGCGCGCGAATGAAGGAGCTCGGCGTCTACCACGTCGCGTGGGACCGGCTCCACGCCCGGACGGAACGGCTGCAGGACGGGCGCGAACTCTACCTCTACGAAGGACGGACGGTCGGTCTCCTCCGGAGGAAGGAGGACCTCCCCGCGGGCGGCCGGCTCGAGAACCCCGCCGCCGCCGAGGAGTCGCAGCTCCCGGCGCTTCTCCTCGACGTGGGGCCCATCGCGGTGCGCCTCGTCGCCTCGCCGGGCGGAGGGTACCGCGTCGACCTGCCGCCGCCCGAGATCCCGCTCCGTCTCGTCCCCTGAGAAGACCATGGGGTCAGGTCTTGTGATGAGGCATTCGCGATCGCGAATGCCTCATCGCAAGACCTGACCCCATCCTACTTTTCGTCGGTGAGGCCCCAGGCGCGGAGGCGGCGGTGGAGGGTCGTCCGGTCGAGGCCGAGGCGCTCCGCGGCGCGGGAGACGTTGCCCCGGCACTCCTCCAGCACCCGGACGACGACGCGCCGCTCGAAAGCGTCGCGCGCGTCGGCGAGCGTCTGGCCCGGCAGGAGGCCGTCGTTCTCTCCGGTGGCCGTCCGCGGCAGGCGGAGGACGTCGCCGGGGAGGTCTTCGGGGCCGATGACGGCGCCGTCCGCGAGGAGGAGCGCCCGCTCGACGACGTTCTGCAGCTCGCGGACGTTTCCCGGCCAGGGGCGCTTCTTCAGCTCTTCGACCGCCTCCGGCGAGAACGTCGGA
>JAKPXO010000170.1 GCA_029567505.1 Acidobacteriota bacterium | reverse complement strand
CGTCGACCCGTACTCCGGCGCCGTCTCCGACCCCCGCTCGGGTGCGGCGCACGAGATCCTCCACACGCTCGAGGAGTGGCACCGGTGGCTCGGCCTCGAGGGGCGGGGGCGTCCCGTCGGGAAGCTCGTGACGGGTGTCTGCAACGCCGCGCTCGTCCTCCTCTGCCTGACGGGGCTCTGGGTCTGGCTTCCCCGCCTCCCGGCCGGCCGGGCGGCCTGGAGGCGCCGGCTCTGGTTCAGGCGCGGCCTCGAGGGGCCGGCCCGCGACCGGAGCTGGCACGACGTCTTCGGCTTCTGGACTCTTCCCGTCCTCGCGATCCTCGCCGGCACCGCCGTCGTCTTCTCGTTCGAGTGGGGACACCGCCTCGTCTTCGCCGCCTTCGGAGAGGAGGCGCCCGCGGCCCGCGGCCCCGGAATGCTCGCGGGCCCGCCCGTCTCCCTGCCGGACGGCCCTCCCGGCCGGACGCCCCTCCCGCTCGAGACGATCCACGCCGCCGCCGCCGCCCTCCACCCGGGGCACGAGGCGATCGCCCTGCCCCTCGCACCGACCGAAGGCCCGCCGCGTCCGCTCGACGTCGTCGTCTTCGAGCCCGCCCCGTTCCAGACGCGCGGCCGCGTCCAGCTGAAGGTCGACCCGTTCACCGGAGACGTCCTTTCCACGTTCGGCTGGGCCGACCGGAGCGCCGGGACGCGCGCCCGGGTCCTGATCCGTTTCCTCCACACGGGCGAGGCGCTCGGGTGGCCGGGACGGATCGTCGCCGTCGCCGCGAGCGCGCTCTCCCTCGTTCTCGTCTACACCGGATTCACGCTCTCCTGGGCACGCTTCCGGAGGTGGCGCGCCCGGCGCAGACGCGACCTCCCGGCGTCCGAGGAGGTCCGGGCCGCATTCTGAGAACGCCCCCCGATAATCGGACAGACCGATGCCGGGACTCTTCGTCGCGCAGCGCGCTGGCCGACTCCGGCTCGTCGCGGCCCTCCTGACGGCCCTCGTTTCGGCGCCGTCCTTCGCGGGCGAGCCCGTCGCCCCTCCCTGCGGAACGGCGGCGGAGCTGAAGGCCGCGCTCGCCCGCGCCGCCGACGAGGCGGCGCGGGCCCGGATCGCGAACGGCTTCGCCGACTGCGCCGCCCGCGCGACAACGCCCCTCCTCTCGCCCGGACGCTCGCCGGGGAGCGTCCGCGCCCTCTTCGTCGTTCGCTCGAACGCCGAGAAGGTCTTCCTCGCGGGCGACATGAACGGCTGGAGCACCTCGGCCCAGCCCTTCGAAAAGCTCGCGGGGACCGATCTCCACGTCCTCGAGGTCGAGGTCCCCGACGGCGCGCGCCTCGACTACAAGCTCGTCGTCTCGGGAACGGAGTGGACGCTCGACCCGTGGAACCCGCGGACGATGACCGGTGGCTACGGCCCGAACTCCGAGCTCCGGACCCCGGCGTACGTCCCGCCCGCCCAGGTCGAGCCGGGGACACCGACCGCGAACGGGAGCTGGGCGGAGCTGAAGATCGAGAGCCGGGCGATGAACGGCCCCCGGACCGCCTTCGTCTGGTCGTCCGCGCCCGCGGGGGCGACGGGACCGTACCCGGTACTCTACCTCCTCGACGGCACCGACTACCGCGACTTCGCGAAGGCCCACGTCGTCGCCGGGAACCTCGTCGGCGCGGGCCGGCTCCCACCCCTCGTCCTCGTCCTCGTCCCTCCCGTCGACCGGCGCGCGGAGTACGACGACGATCGCTCGGCGCCGGACGGAGGCGGAGCGAACGGACCGCGGGGCCGGGAGGCGCCCGGCGTCGCCCCTCCGCACGCGGCCTTCACGCGATTCCTCGTCGACGAGCTCGTCCCCGCCGTCGAAGCCCGCTGGCCTGTCCGGAAGGATGCCGCGGGGCGCGGCGTGATGGGGGCCTCGCTCGGAGGCTTCGCCGCCCTCTCCGTCACGGCCCGCCGCCCGGGCGTCTTCGGCCGGTGCGGCGCGCAGTCGACCGGGGGCGGCGACGGCGGGGGATTCGAGGCGCTCCTCGCAGACCTCGGGAGCCTCCCGGCCGCGAGCGTCCGCGTCCACCTCGACGCGGGGACGTTCGAAGCGCTCTTCCACGGCTTCGACCTCCTCTCCCTCACGCGCCGCCTCCGCACCGCTCTCTCCCAGCGCCAGGTCGTCCAGTACCGAGAGGTCCCCGAGGGGCACAGCTGGGGCTCCTGGCGCGCCCGCCTCGCCGACGCGCTCACGTTCTTCTGGGGAGACGAGCGGCCCGCGCCGTCACCGGCCTCTCGCCCGCTCGCCGGGCCTGCGTCCGGGGCCGCGCGGTTCTCGGGCGAGCCCGTCTCGCTCGACGTGAAGGACGCCGACCTCGCCGACGTCGTCCGCACCCTCACCGACGGGCGCGGCCTCTCCGTCGTCGCGCCCCCGTCTTTCCGCGGGACGGTTACCGCGTCGCTCCGCGACGTCCCGTGGGACCAGGCCCTCGACCTCGTCCTGGCGGGGAACGGCT
>JAKPXO010000166.1 GCA_029567505.1 Acidobacteriota bacterium | reverse complement strand
GCCGACTCGGCCCACGAGGCGCTGCCGAGGTAGATCTGGCCGACGACCTGGTTCCACGGATCGTACGAGCCGGCCGCTCCCGCCTCGACGAACTCGTGGTACTTCGCCGCGGCCGGGCCGCGCCGGGAGCCGAAGTAGTCGAGGAGAAGCGAGGTGTCGAGCCACTCGGGCGCGGGCTCGAGGCCCGCGGTGGCGCGGAAGCTGCTCCACGGCCAGTCGGCCGCCGAAGCCGCGAGACCCGCGCGGACGGGGTTGAGGACGACGTAGCGCGCTACCTCGAGGAGATGCGCCTCGCGCTGCACGAGGATCGCCTTGAACCGCCCCTGGAAGACGTGGCCGTCCCGCCCGTGGCGCCGGTTGAAGTGGCCGGCGTAGTCGCCGTTGAGCTGGCGCATCCCGCGCGAGAGCGTCGCCTCCGGCGTCCCGAGGAGGAGGTGGTAGTGGTTCCCCATCAGGACCCACGCGTGGAGCTGCCAGCCGAAGAGGTCGACGACCCGGCCGAGGACGTGCAACATCTCGCGCCGGTCGGCGTCGTCGCGGAAGACCTCGCGGCGTTCGTTGCCGCGGGAGGTGACGTGCCAGAGGGCGCCGGCGTGGTCGAGGCGAAGGGGACGGCTCATGCCGCCAGTATAGTGTAGATGGTAGACCTGACCCCACCCTATTCCGGGCGCCAGAGGGTCTCGGGCTCGGAGCGGGCGCGGGCGGCCCAGCGGGAGAGGACGAAGAGAAGGTCGGAGAGCCGGTTCAGGTAGACGAGGCCGAGCGTGCCGATCGCCTCCTGCCGGGCGAGCGTCGTGACGAGGCGCTCGGCACGGCGGCAGACGGTACGGGCCTGGTGGAGGTGGGCGCCGACGGGGCCTCCGCCCGGGAGGACGAAGGAGGTGAGCTCCGGGAGCCCGACGTTCAGCGCGTCGATGTCGGCCTCGAGCGCGGCGACGTGCCGGGGCTCGACGACGGGCTGCTTCGGGTGGCGGTCGGCCGGGAGCGTCGCGAGGTCGGAGCCGAGGTTGAAGAGCTCGTTCTGAAGGCGGAAGAGGAGCGCGTCGAGCCGCGCGCGGTCGGCGTCGGAGGCACCCGGGAGGTCGCGGTTCGCGACGCGCGCCAGCCCGAGGACCGCGTTGAGCTCGTCGACGGTGCCGTAGCTCTCGATCCGGATCGAGTCCTTCGCGATTCGCTGTCCCCCGACGAGGCTCGTCTCGCCCTTGTCGCCCCCCCGGGTGTAGACACGGTTGATCCGGATCGGCATTCCGTTCTCCTCCCGCCGCTCCGTGCCCGGGCGGCCTGCTACCCTCCGCCGCGATGCGCGCGACGGATTACCACGTCCACACCGCCCGATGCGGGCACGCGGGCGGCGCGACCCGAGATTACGTCCTTCAGGCGATCTCGCGGGGACTCGACGAGATCGCGTTCACCGACCACGTGCCCCTCTGGTTCCTCCCCGGCGACGACCCGGAGCCCGGCCTCGCGATGACGCGGGCCGAGCTGCCGGAGTACGTCGAAGAGGTGCTCGCGCTACGCGAGGAGTTCCGCGGCCGGATCGACGTCCTGCTCGGGATCGAGGCGGACTTCGCGGAGGGGCACGAGGAGGGTCTCCGCGAGCTCCTCGCGCCGTACCCGTGGGACGTCGTCCTCGGATCGGTCCACTTCGTGGCGGGGGGCTGGATCGACGCCCCGGGCGCCGCCGCGCGCCACGAGCGCGAGGGGTCGGCGAACCTCTGGAACGAGTATTTCCGGCTCGTGGCGAAGGCGGCGGGAAACGGGACCTACGACGTGATGACGCACCTCGACCTGCCGAAGAAGTTCGGGCATCGCCGCCCGGCCGAGTGCGTGGCGGCCGAGGAGGCCGCGGTCGAAGCGATCCGCGCGGCCGGCGTCGCCGTGGAGGTCTCGAGCGCCGGCCTCCGCAAGCCGGTGGGCGAGGAGTACCCGGAGCCCGCGCTGCTTTCGAAGCTCGTCGCCGCCGGGGTGCCTCTCGTCTTCTCCTCCGACGGCCACGCCCCGGCCGAGGTCGGCTGGGGTCTCCCGCAGGTCGTCGCGGAGGCGAAGGCCGCCGGGGCGACCGGACACGTCTTGTTCCGGAAACGACGGGCCGAACGGCATCCCCTATCGTGTGAGCTCGACGCGGAAGGTCGGGGTGACGGTGAGCGTGAGGCTCGCAACGCGGCAGCGGCAGCCGTCGCGGACGAGGCGGGCGTCGACGCGGTCCCAGATCCAGCGGGCGAGGTTCTCGGCCGTGGGAACGGTCTGGCGGAACTCCGGGATCTCCTCGTTGAGGTTCCGGTGGTCGAGCGGTCGGTCGACCTCCTCCTTGAGTATCCGGTCGAGGTCGAGGAGGTTGAGGACCATGCCGTCGACGGGGTCGATCTCGCCTTCGACGGCGACCTCCAGCGCGTAGTTGTGCCCATAGCCGGAGGGGTTCGAGGCGGCGCCGTAGGTGGCGCGGTTCCAATCCTCGGAGCGGTCGCGCCGGAAGAGGCGGTGGGCGGCGTTGAAATGGATGGTCCGGGAGAGGTGGATCATCGGGCGCGATTCTAGTGTCGGCGGGAAGACGTTGCCTCCCGTTCGGACCTCGAACATCATCCGCTCGACACGGAGACGACGGACGCCGCATGCAGCTGCCTCCCGGCACCCGACTCGGGCCATACGAGGTCCTCGCGCCGATCGAGGCGGGAGGGATGGGCTCCGTCTACCGCGGGCGGGACGGACGGCTCCTCCGCGACGTCGCCGTCAAGGTGCTCCCCGTCGGGATGATGCGCGACGAGAGGGCCGTGGAGCGGTTCCTGCGCGAGGCGCGCGCGGCCGCGGCGCTCTCCCATCCGAACATCGTCGCGATCCACGACGTCGGCGACGCCTCGGTCGCGATCCCGGGCCCCTTCGGCGGGAGCGAGACGCGCATCCGCTACCTGGTCGAGGAGTACGTCGACGGCGGCTCGCTCCGCCGCGCGCTCAAGGGGAGCTGGCGGCCCGACGTGACGACGGTGGTCGGCTGGGCGGTCGGAATCCTCCGGGCCCTTTCAGCCGCGCACGCCAAGGGGCTGATCCACCGCGACCTGAAGCCCGAGAACGTCCTCGTCGACGGGCAGGGGAACGCGAAGATCGCCGACTTCGGCCTCGTCCGCTGGATCTACCCGCAGTCCGCCGCCCCCTCCCCGCGGGAGGAGGAGCGCGACGGGCCGGCAACGCTGACGCAGACCGGCTTCGTCGTCGGGACGCTCGGCTATATGAGCCCGGAGCAGGTGCGCGGCGAGCCGGTCGACGGGCGAAGCGACCTCTTCGCGTTCGGCGTCCTCCTCTTCGAGCTGCTGACGGGCTCGTCGCCGTTCGCCCGCTCGAGCGCCGACGCGGCGCTCGACGCCGTTCTGAACCACGAGCCGTCGTCGCTGACGGTCCTCGTCGCGGGTGTCCCGGATCGGCTCGCGCGGGTCGTCGCCTGGTGTCTCGAGAAGCAGCCCGGGAAGCGCCCCGCCTCGGCCCGTGACGTGCTGTCCCACCTCGAGTCGATCCAGCGAGAGCTCGCGGCCGCTCCGCTCGAGCCGACGACCGAGCTTCCTCCGCTCCCGCCGCCGGGAGCGGACCGGCGCGGCCCGTCTCCCGTCGCCTGGCTCGCCGGCGCGCTCGCCGTCCTCCTGGCGTTCGCCGGCGGCTTCGCCGCGGGCCGGTCCCGGCCGGCCCCGAGCGCTGACGCGAACCTCACCGGGAGCTGGACGGCGCAGGCCGTCGCGCTTCCGGCGTCCTCCCCGTCCGAAGCGGCGCTCCTGCCGAGCGGCCGCAAGGCGATCCTCGGGAGCGGCGAGCTGCTCGACACGACGACGGGGGCGCTCCGGCCGCGCGCCCTCGGCGGCGCGCTGACCGGGCTCGCGGTCGGCCGGACGGGATCGGCGGTGGCGGCGACGTCCGCCGCCGGCGTCGTTGAGGCGCCCCTGCCGGCCGGCACGCCGCTCCGGATGCTCGTCCCCGGAGCCTCGGAGCCCGCCATCTCCCGGGACGAGTCGTCGCTGGCGTACGTCCGCCGCGAGGGAGGAACGAGCGAGCTCTGGGTCGCCCGGCGCGACGCGTCGGAAGCCCGTCGCGTCGCACGGGCCGAAGCGACGTTCTGGGCGTGGCCCGCGTTCTCGGCCGACGGAGACAGCCTCCTGTTCTACGACGTGGAGCGGAGCGGCCCGCACGCCGGGACCGGCTATCTCTTCTCGGTCCGGATCGCCGACGGGACCCCGGTCCCGTTCGGCCCCGACGTGCGGCTCGACCCGCGCGGCCGCCCGGCCGTCACCCGCGACGGCAGCGTGGCCGTTCTCGAGGCCGGCTCCCGCCGCGCGCTCCTCCTCGAGCGCGAGGGGCGCTCGTCGACCGCGCTTCCGTTCGGAGCGGGACTCGTCCTCCTGACGGCGTCGCCGGAGGGAGGGACGCTCGCGACCCGCTCGGAGAGCGGGCCGCTCGTCCTCTGGAGGCGGGTCCCCGGAGCTACTTGACGCCGAGGAGCTCGACCTCGAACAGGAGCGTGGCGCCGGGCGGGATGACGTTCCCCGCCCCGCGGTCGCCGTAGCCGAGCTGCGGCGGGATGAGGAGGGTCCGCTTGCCGCCGACCTTCATCGTGGCGACGCCTTCGTCCCACCCCTTGATGACGCGGCCGCGCCCGATCGGGAACTCGAAGGGGCGGTTCCGGTCGACGGAGCTGTCGAACTTCGCTCCCTTCGCGCCGTTCTCGAAGAGCCAGCCGGTGTAGTGCATGACGCAGGTCTGGCCGGTCTCGGGCGACGCGCCGGTCCCGACGACGAGGTCCTCGTAGCCGAGGCCGCTTTCGGTCTTCACCATCTTCGACTCCTTCTTCTCGGCCTCGGGGGCCGGCTCCTTCGGCGCGACCGCCTTCTCGCTCGCACTCTTCGCCGCCGCGGGCTTCTGGGCGAGGGCCGGGGTCGCCCCGGCGATCGCGAGGGCGCAGAGGAGCACCGTCGTCTTCTTCATCGTTCGTCCTCCCGGGTCCGCGGATCGCGGAGGCGGAAGGGTACCCGATCGGCCCGACTCCCGCCCCTCCGTCACCGGACGGCCGCGATCTCCCGTTCCAGCTCTTCCACGTCCTCGCGGCTCCCGATGTAGAGCGGAGTCCGCTGGTGGTTCTCCTCGGGGAAGATCGAGACGATCCGCCGCGCCCCGTCGATCGCCATCCCGCCCGCCGCCTCGACGACCGCCGCGAGCGGCGCCGCCTCGTACATGAGCCGCAGCTTGCCGTCCGGCTCGGAGTCCGTGCCGGGCGAGAGGAAGACGCCCCCGCGGAGGAGGATCCGGTGGACGTCGACGACGAGGGCGCCCGAGTAGCGGGTCGACAGCGGCCGCCCGCGCGCGGGGTCCGGGACGCGAAGCGACTCGACGAAGCGGCGCGGCGCCTCGGGCCAGGCCTCGAGGCCCCCCTCGTTGCAGGCGTAGTAGGGGCCGCGGCGCGGGACCTTCACGTCGGGGTGAGAGAGGAGGAACTCGCCGATCCCGGGGTCGAGGGTGAAGCCCTGGACACCCGACTTCGGCCCGGCCGTGTAGACGAGCATCGTGGCGGGGCCGTAGACGATGTAGCCCGCGACGACCTGCTGCTGGGAGATCCGCGCGAGGAGCTCCGCCTCGGAGAGGATCGGCCCCGACCCGCCGATCCTGCGGACCGAGAAGATCGACCCGACCGCGCCGTTGATGTCGAGGTTCGAGGCGCCGTCGAGGGGGTCGACGAAGACGACGTACTTCCCCGCCGAGGCGGCGACCGCCTCGTTCTCGGGGAGGCGCGCCGGGAGGTCCATCTGCTGCGTGACGACCGTGGGGACGAGCTGCCCGTAGGCGAACGCCTCGAGGAAGATCTCGTTCGCGAGGGCGTCGAGCCTCTGGAGGCGCTCCTTCTGCACGTCGGTCACGCCGGAGGGGCCGAGCACCTCGGCGAGGCCGGCGCGGGAGAGGACGCGCGCGATCCTCTTGCCCGCGAGCGCGAGCTGCGAGAGGAGCGCCGAGAGCTCGCCGGTGGCGTGCGGGTAGCGCCTCTCCGTCTCGAAGAGGTGCCGGTGGAGCCGGGTCCCAATCGTTCCATACGACGTCGTCACGTCGTCACCTCTCCGCGGGCCGCCCTGGCGGCGGCCCGCGCGGCGCCGAGAATGGCACAGGAGTCGTTCCGGATGACGCGGATCGGGATCCGGGCGAGGACCGGGGCGAAGCGCCCCTTGGCCGTGAACGCGGTGAAGAAGCCGTCGCGCAGGAGCGGGAGGATCTTCGGGGCGATCCCGCCGCCGACGAAGACGCCTCCCGTGGCGAGCGCCTTCAGGGCGAGGTTCCCCGCCTCGGCGCCGAAGAGCGAGACGAAGCGGTGGAGCGTCCGCTGGCAGACGGGGTCCGTCTCGTCGAGCGCCGCCCGGCTGACGACCGGGGCCGCATCGCGGGAGGCGGCGATCTCGCGCGCGAGCCACTCCGGCTCGGGGACGCCCGAGAGCTGGCGCTCGAAGCGGTAGAGGGTGCCGAGGCCCGGCCCGGAGACGACCCGCTCCCAGGAGACGTGGCCGTGCCGGAGGCGGAGCGTCTTCAGGAGCTCGATCTCCTCGTCGTTCCGCGGCGCGAAGGAGGCGTGCCCGCCCTCCGACGGCATCGGGACGAACCCGGCCTCGGTCCGGAAGAGGATCGCCTCGCCGAGGCCGGTGCCCGCGGAGATGAGCGCCCCGTTCCCGCGCGGGTCGGCCTCGCCCCGGTTCAGGGTCTCGAAGTCACCCGGGTCGAGCTCGTCGAGCCCCCAGGCGTTCGCCTCGAGGTCGTTCAGGACGACCGCGGGGACGCCGAGCGTGCCGCCCAGCCCGGCGGCGTCGATCGCGAAGGCGACGTTCGTCCCCTCCGCCTTCCCGTTGCGGACCGGGCCGGCCACCCCGAACGCCGCCGCCTCGAGTCCCGGCTCGCCGGCGAGAAAGGCGGCGGCCGCCTCGACGAGGCTCGTCACGTCGCGCGTCGGCACGCGGGCGCGGCGGCGCTCGACGAGCGCGCCGTCCGCGAGGTCGTAGAGGGCGAGGCGGAGGTTCGTCCCGCCGACGTCTCCCGCAAGCAGCATCGTCACACCTCCCCCGCGGCGGCGCGGTCGAGCAGGAAGAGCCTCTCGCCGTCGAGAGGCTCGACGCGAGCGGCGGGGAGCGCCCGGTCCCCCGCGAGGACGCGGGCGAGCGCGGCGCTCTTGCCCGCCCCGGAGACGACGAACGCGACGACGCGCGACGCGTTGAGGAGCGGCAACGTCATCGTGACGCGCGACGGCGGCGGCTTCGGCGCGCCGTCGACCCTCACGACGAGCCGCTCGGTCTCGTCGGCCGCCGGGTGCCCCGGGAAGAGCGAGGCCGTGTGGCCGTCCTCGCCGAGGCCGAGGAGGACGAGGTCGAGGACCGGGATCGCGGGCGCAGGCGCGCCGAGCCGCGCGCGAAGGAGCGCCTCGTAGCGTTCCGCGCCGTCCGGCGCGAGGGCCGGGACGGGGTGGACGTTCTCGGGCGGGATCGGGACGCGCAGGAGGAGCGCGTCGCGCGCGGCGGCGTCGTTCCGCTCCCCGTCACACTCGCCGACGGCGCGCTCGTCGCCGAAGAAGAGCTCGACGGAGCCCCAGGGGACGAGCTCGGCCCAGGGCGCGTCCGCGAGGCGGCGGTAGGCGGCGCGCGGCGTCGTCCCTCCGGCGAGCGCCGCGCGGAAGCGTCCGCGCTCGGCGACCGCCTCGGCCGCGCGGACGGCGAAAAGCTCCGCGACCCCCTCCGCGAGCGCCGCGGCCGACGGGAAGACGGTGACCTGCGTCGTCGCCACGGGGCCGGCCCCTCCACGGCCGCCGCCAGCGCCGGCCGTCGCGCGCCAGGAGCTCGGTCGCCGCCTCGGGGCCCCACGTTCCCGCCTCGTAGTTCGGCAGGTCGACCGGCGGGCTTTCGGCCCAGACGTCGAGGACCCCCTCGACGAGCTCCCACGCCGCTTCCACCTCGTCGCGCCGCGCGAAGAGGGTGCCGTCGCCGTTCAGGGCGTCGAGCAGGAGCCGCTCGTAGGCGTCGGGCGTCGCCTCGCCGAACTGCTCCACGTAGCGGAAGTCCATCTTCACGGTCTCGACGCGCATCGTCGGCCCGGGGCGCTTGGCGCCGATCCGGAGCGCGATCCCCTCGTCGGGCTGGATCCGGAGGACGAGGACGTTTGGCTCGCCGACGGCGCAGCCCGCGTGCCGGAAGAGGGCGATCGGCGGCGTCTTGAACGTGATCGCGATCTCGGTGACCCGCTTCGGCAGCCGCTTGCCGGCCCGCAGGTAGAACGGGACGCCGGCCCAGCGCCAGTTCTCGATCTGGAGCTTCCAGGCGGCGTAGGTCTCCCGCGTCGACGCGGCCGCGACGTCGGGCTCGTCGCGGTAGCCCGCGACGGCCCGTCCCGAGATCGCGCCCGCGGCGTACTGCCCGCGGACCGTGTCGCGGAGGACCTCCTCCCGCGACGGCGGCCGGACCGAGCGAAGGACCTTGACCTTCTCGTCGCGGACGACGTTCGCCTCGAACGCGACGGGCGGCTCCATCGCCACGAGGCAGAGGAGCTGGAGGAGGTGGTTCTGGACGACGTCGCGGAAGATCCCCGCCTCCTCGAAGAATTTCCCGCGCCCCTCGACGCCGATCGTCTCGGCGACCGTGATCTGGACGTGGTCGACGTAGCGGCGGTTCCAGAGCGGCTCGAAGATGCCGTTGCCGAGGCGGAAGACGAGGATGTTCTGCGTCGTCTCCTTGCCGAGGTAGTGGTCGATGCGGAAGACCTGCCGCTCGCGGAAGGAGGCGTGGACCGCCTCGTTGAGCGCGTGCGCGGAGGCGAGGTCGTGGCCGAACGGCTTCTCGACGACGAGGCGCGAGAAGGGGCCGTCCCCTTCGACCGGGTGAACGAGCCCGGCCGCGCCGAGCCTCCGGGCGGCATCGCCGATCCCCGACGGGGGAATGGCGAGGTAGTAGAGCCGGTTGCCCGGCAGGCCGCGCGCCGCCTCGATCCCCTCGAGACGGCGCTTCATCTCCGCGTAGCTCGCGTCGCTCCGGAGGTCTCCCCGGACGGCGTGGAGCCGGGAGGCGAAGGACCGCCGCGCCTCCTCCGCGTCCTCGCCTCCACGCCCGTGCTCGTCGAGGGCGGCGGCGAGCTCGTCGCGCCACTCCTCGTCGGAGCCGACCGAGCGGGCGAAGCCGACGATCGCCGTCTCCGGCGCCAGGAGACCCTGGCGGTGGAGCTCGAAGAGGGCCGGAACGAGCTTTCGGCGCGCGAGGTCGCCCGAGCCTCCGAAGATGACGATCGTCGCCGCGGGGGCCGGGGCGGGGCTCACGCGCCTTCCGTCACTTCGGCCGGATCCTCACCGTCTGGGCCGATTCGCGGAGGGCGGCCCGCCGCCTCTCCTCGACGACGGCG
>JAKPXO010000161.1 GCA_029567505.1 Acidobacteriota bacterium | reverse complement strand
CGCCGTCGGGGTCCTCGCGAACACGCTCCTGAAGCTCGCCCTCGCCGTCGCCCTCGGCGCCGGGCCCTACCGGCGACTCGCCGGCGCCGGGCTCGCGGCGCTCGCCGTCGCGTGCCTCGCCGGCCTCGTCCTCTTCTGAACCCCGCCTCACGCGGGCGTGCGATGCTTCGCCCTGCGCGCGGGGTCCGCCGAATCCCCGCCGAGAGGAGACGCGATGACCGACTCCCCCCTCACCCGGCGCGCCCTCATCGGGACGGCCGCCCTCGCCGGCGCGGCCGCGGTCCTGCCGGAGGGCCTGGCCGCCCCGGCGCCCGCCCCGCCGAGGCCGGCCGCGGCGGACGGCTTCCGCATCGTCACTTCCGGCAACGGCCTCGAGGCGGCGAAGACCGCCCGCGAGGCGCTCCTCGCGGGGACCGACCCGCTCGACGCGGCGATCGCGGGCGTGAACGTCGTGGAGCTCGACCCGGACGACGTCACCGTCGGGTACGGCGGCATCCCGAACGAGGACGGGGTCGTCGAGCTGGACGCCGCCGTCATGGACGGGCGGACGATGAAAGCCGGCGCCGTCGCCGCCCTCACCGGCGTGAAGACGCCGTCGAAAGTCGCGAAGCTCGTCATGGAGCGGACCGACCGCGTCTTCCTCGTCGGCGCCGGCGCCCGGCGCTTCGCGACCGCGCACGGATTCCCCGACGAGGAGCTCCTCACCGAGAAGACCCGGAAGATCTGGCTCTACTGGAAGGACCGCCTTTCGGACCTCGACGACTGGATCGAGGCCGCGAAGGACGCCGAAGACCCCGACGTGAAGGAGTTCGTCCGGAAGTATGGAAAGGGGATCTTCCGCCCCCAGGGGACGATCCACATGTCCGTCCGGTCCGCCTCGGGCGACCTCGTCGGCGTCACGACGACGTCGGGCCTCTTCTTCAAGATCCCCGGGCGCGTCGGCGACTCTCCGGTCGTCGGGGCCGGCCTCTACTCGGAGAACGGCGTCGGTTCGGCCGGGTCGACCGGGCGCGGCGAGGCGAACCTCCTCACCTGCGGCTCGCATACCGTCGTCGAGCACCTGCGCGACGGCCTCGCCCCGGAGGAAGCCTGCCTGAAGGCCCTCCGGCGCATCGCCGAGAAGACCCACCACGTCCCGCGCCACCGGGACGAGAAGGGGCGCCCCACGTTCAACGTCCAGTTCTACTGCGTCGACGCGGCCGGACGGACCGCGGGCGCCGCGATCTGGAGCGGGTCGAAGTACGTCGTCGGCGACGCGGAAGGCGTCCGGACCCTCGACTGCGCCTACCTCTACAAGCGGGACGCCTGACGGCGAATCCGCAGCCACGATCGAACCGCGGCGCCACCCGCGCCGCCTAGGAGACCGATGAGAAGCACCTCCCTCCCGACAACCGCCCTCGCCCTCGCGATCCTCGCGGGCGCCACGCCGGCCCCCGCCGCTCCGAAAGGTGCCGAGATGTCCCGTGACGTCCTGACGCTCCCGGCGACCGAGACGACCCTACCGAACGGCCTGAAGGTGATCGTCGTCCCGACCGGCTTCCCGAACCTCGTCTCGCTGCAGATCCCGGTGAAGACCGGGTCGCGGAACGAGGTGGAGCCGGGCAAGTCGGGCTTCGCCCACTTCTTCGAGCACATGATGTTCCGCGGGACGAAGGCCTACCCGCCCGAGAAGTACCAGGCGATCCTGACGACG
>JAKPXO010000143.1 GCA_029567505.1 Acidobacteriota bacterium | reverse complement strand
CCCCGCGACCCGGCCCGCGCCGCGCGCGGAGGTCGTCGCCGACGCGATGCCGGCCGAGGTGCGCCGCGAGCTGAAGCCGCGGCCGTCGCGCGAGCTCCCGGCCGGGGCCTACCCGCTCCCGCTCTCCACGCTCGACTGGCTTCTTTCCCGCGAGAACCCGGCCGCCCGCTACGTCGCCTTCCGCGACCTCCTCCATCGGCCTCCGAAGGACATCGAGCGGCGCAAGGCGCGCCAGGGCCTGCTGCGCGACCCGTTCCTGCGCGACGCGCTCCCGCACCTGCGCGGGATGCTCCCCGTGGGCGCCCCGGCCGATTTCGCCGCACCGGTCGACGCCGGGACCTCGTTCGTGCTCCTCCTGCTGGAGATCGGCTGCGACGCGGACGTGCCGGAGCTGCAGCACGCCGCCGACCTCCTCCTCGCCCGCTGGGAGCGGGTCTTCGTCGAGATCGAGCGGGGCGAGACGCCGGCGGTCGGGAGCGGCTTCGTCGCCGCCTGCCGCGCCCTCCTTCGTCTCGGCTACGCGGAGGACGACCGGCTCCTCGGAGCGGCCGAGCTCCTCTCGCGGCGACGGGTCGCTTCCGAGAGCGTCTCCGGTGGCGTCGCGGGGGACCTCCTCGTCCTCTCGGGGATCCCGGAGGCGAGACGCTCGGCGCTCCTGCAGAACGCGATCGCGTTCTCTGTCGAGCGGGCCACGGCCGTGGAGCTCCCCGCGCTCTCCGTGGACGCCCAGAAGACCGGGATCGGCGTCGGAGACCCGTCCGACCTGCTGGAGATCCTCGGGGCCCTCGTCGCGGCCGGTGCGCCGCGCACGCCGGGCCTCGACGAGGCGCTCTCCCGCCTGGCCGCGCGCGCGGACCACCGTGGGCGCTTCAAGCTGGAGCGTCCGGTCGGCGTCCGCCTCCCGGTCCCCCTCGAGCGCGAGGGGGAGCTCTCCCGGTGGGTGACGCTCCGCGCGCTCGTCGTCATGCAGCACTTCCTCGGCCTGACGATCACGGGGGCCCCATGAGCACGGACGTACCGAACGGCGCCCGCCCGGTGGCGGGGAGGACGCCTCTCGCGGCGCTCTCCCTCCTCGCCGCGCTCCTCGTCCTTCTCCCCGCCTGCGGGAAGATGCTGAGCCCGCCGCCGCAGCCCAGGACGGACGGTTACTCGGGCCTCGTGACGGTCCGGGCGGCCGGGGCGGAGCTCGCGAAGTTCCGCATCGACGTTCGCGGCGAGGCGCTCCGGCGAACGATGTCCGACGCGAAGGACGCGCGGTACTTCGTCCGTGAGTCGGCGGCGGGGCCGGTCTGGGAGATCGACCCGGCTTCGAAGAGCTACCGCGAGGCGACGGAAGAGGCGCTCTTCGCCCACCTCGACGACTTCCCGCTCGGCGCCGACTTCAACCACGCGGCCGAGGCGAATCGGCGTGGAATCACGAAATACCACCGGGAGTCGGACGCGGTCTTCGCGGGAAACGCCTGCGCCATCTGGCGCTACGCCGACGACCCCGAGGTCCTCAACTCCCCGACGACGACCTACTGGATGGCCCCGGCCCTCGGCGGCGTCGTCATTCGGAAGGTCCGCTCCGTTCCGAAGGCCGATGGGTCCGACGAGACGACC
>JAKPXO010000135.1 GCA_029567505.1 Acidobacteriota bacterium | reverse complement strand
GTCGACGTCGCGCCCGAGCGCCTGCTCGGGGGACATGTAGTCGGCCGTCCCGAGGGCGGTCTCGGTCTCCGTGAGGCGCGTGTCCCCCCCGTCGACGCTGCGGGCGAGCCCGAAGTCGACGATCTTCGCCTCGCCGTCCGGGCCGAGGAGGACGTTCCCGGGCTTCACGTCACGATGGACGATCCCCTGCGCGTGAAGGGCGGCGAGCCCCTCGAGGACCTCGATCCCGATGCGGAGGACGTCCTCGACCGGCATCGGCCCCTTCATCCGATCGCGGAGGGAGGGCCCGGGGACGAGCTCCATCGTGAGGAAGGGCCGGCCGGAGTCCTCGGCGAGATCGTGCACCCGGACGAGCCGCGGGCTCGCGACCGAGTGGGCGACGCGGACCTCCCGCCGGAGCCGGGCGAAGGCGGACGGCGTGAGCCGGTCGGGACGGAGGGCCTTGAGCGCGACGACGGAATTGAGCTCGCGGTCCCAGGCCTCGAAGACGAGTCCGGAGCCCCCGTGCCCGATCAGGCGCCGGAGCTCCCATCGCCCGGCGAGGACGTCGCCGGGCACGGGGGCCGGGAGCGGGCCGAAGGGCTCGCGTTCGAGTCCGGAGGTGTCGGTATTGCGCGAGTCCATGCCTTCGAGGCCGCCCCGTCGGCGATGGACGCAGTCTACTTCCCCGACACCCTCACCCGAAATTCGTACAGCCCGTCCTTCCTCTTCTTCAGCTCCTCGAGGGCGGGCGTGCAGGAGCACTGCTTCTTCAGGTCGTCGATGAGGGGGAGGACGTCGGCGGGGCTCGAGGCGGCGCCGATGACGAGAGTGCCGCCGGGGACGGGCTTGCGCTCGAAGACGACGGCGCGGACGGGGGCGGGAGGCGTCGGCTCCGGGCCGGCGGCCCGAGCTCGCGGCGCGGGCGGTCCCTGCGGCTCCGGGAGCGGCGTCGGCATCGGGCGAAGCCCGAGGATCCGGACCTCCTTCGTGTCCCCTTCGGCGACGGTCACCTTCACGACCTTCGGCTCGAAGCCCGCCTGCTCGACGCGGAGCGTGTAGGTGCCCGCGGGGAGCTCGTCGACGAGGAGCCCCTGCCGGAGCACGTCCGTCGTCCCGACGGGCGCGTCGTCGAGGAAGACCGAGAGGCCCGGGGCGGCGACGACGCGGATCGCCGAGAAGCCTTTCGGCCGATGCAGGACGCCGAACTTGGGCAGCTCCTCCGCGCGAAGCCCCGCTCCCGCGGCGAGCGCGGGGAGGAGTGCGGCGGGGAGGAGGGCGCGGCGCACGGGCCGATCGTATCGGCGCCGGCGCCCGGGGGCGAGGGGAGTCCGCTATCCTCCGCGGTTCCGGCCGCGCGGCCGGGCGCGGAGGGACCGGATGCACTGGAAAACGTTCGCCACGGTCTTCGTCACGGTGTTCGTCGCCGAGATCGGCGACAAGACCCAGCTGGCGACGCTGCTCTTCTCGGCCGACAAGCAGGTCAGCAAGTGGGCCGTCTTCGCGGGGTCGGCGCTGGCGCTCACCGCGGCGGCCGCGATCGGGGTCCTC
>JAKPXO010000133.1 GCA_029567505.1 Acidobacteriota bacterium | reverse complement strand
GAGGACCCGGCCGTGGCTGCGGCGGGCGGCGTAGCACCGGGCGCAGAGGACGGCTTCCGGATCGTCCACGGGGGCGCCGCAGGAGGTGCAGGAGAGGAGCGCAGATTCCGGGATGCAGGCAGGAGGGGCACCGACGAAACCGACGAAAGGGGCTTTTGTCGGTTTTGGCGGTGGGGGGGTAGGGGGTATCTCGGAAGATTCGGGGGTCCACCCGAGCCAACGGGACCGGAATCCGGCGCTCAAGACTCCTCCTCCTCCGGGTCGATCCCCCGGAACTTCGGGTGAAGGCGGAGGACGTCCGAAGGGCGCCCCCCTGTGTCGACGGTTTCGACGCGGAGCCACCCGAGGCCCTCGAGCGTCTCGGCGGCCTCGAAGACTCGGCCCGAGGTCCGGAGCCCGGACCATTCGCGGCGGGCGACGTCGCGGACGGCCATCCCGTCGGTCACCTTCCCGCGCGTGATCTTCTCGGCGAGCGCGTGAGCCGCGGAGACGCCTCCGGCGAGCTCTTCGGCGTACACCTTTCGAGCGTGTGACTCGAGAAACTCCGTCCACGCTGCGGCCAGCTGCGCGGCCTTCAGCGTCACGGAGCCCGGCCTCGCCCCGTCGGAGACGTCGACCAGGTGGAAGATGAGGGCGAGCTTCGGGAAGAGGCTCCGGTACTTCGCCAGGTGCGCCTCGAAGGCCGGCGCAGCCTTGACCTCCTCCGAACGGATGCGGCGCTCGAGGTCGTGTCGCCATTCGATGAAGAGGCCCTGAGCGTCCGGCGCGAAGCGGAGGAACGGAAGGTCTTCCTCGGGCGCGTCGGCGCCGAAGTCGAGGGCCTCAGCGTTCGCCAGGCGATCGAAGATCCGGAACGCGCGCTCGCGAGCCTCCTTCTCGGGCCAGCGGTCGACGCCTCGCCACTCTCCGAATTCGTCGGGCCAGACGAGGACTTGGAAGCGCTGCAAGAGGCCGTCGGCGTCCTCCTCGCCCCCGATCGCGCCCCTCACGTAAGCCGAGAGCCGGCCCGGCTGAATCCCACCGACGACGGAGAGACAGAGTGCTTCGACGTGGAGCGTCCCGCGGCCGATCCTGTCCACGGTGAACGCGCCCGTTCCGTTCCACGATTCGAGGAAGAACGCGCGGTCTTGGGCGCGGTCCTCGCGGTCGAGTCCCTTCAGCCATCCGGTGAGTTCGTCCCGGGCGTTCATCAGGCCGCGGGGGTTCTCATTCGAGAGCATCCCGAGCTTCTCGATGGTCGCGTCGGACGTCATGTAGCGGCGCTCTCGCACCGTTCCGGCGTCCTCCTCGGCCTTCAGCTCCTTCAGCTGGTCGCGGAAGCGCGCGAGGTCGGCCTCCTCGCCCTTCTTCGCGGCGAGCTCGAGCTTGTGGCGCATCGCCTTCCGCTTCGCCCCGAGGGCCTCCAGGTCGGCCTCTCGCGTCGCCTCGGCGTCCTCGAATCGCTTCCTCGCCTCCGCGGCGAGGCGCCGAAGAGGTCGGAGGGCCTCCGAGATCGCAGGGGTTTTCATCGTGCCCGGCGGCCCGACGATTCCTCCCCAGAGGTTCGCGGGGTTCTG
>JAKPXO010000132.1 GCA_029567505.1 Acidobacteriota bacterium | reverse complement strand
CGTCACCGCCCGCCTCGGCTCTCCCCAGATCCCCACGAGCCGCCCCGGCCCCGCGCTCCGGCCGGTCTGGCCCGCCCCAGCCGCCGCAACCGCGCCCGACGCGCCCCGGGAGGTCTCCCGGAGGGAGCTTTTCGGCTTCTTCCGCGGCCCGCTCGGCGGCGGGCGCTCGCGCTGAAGACAGGTTCCCCTCTCCGACGCTAGACTCCGCCGTCCGGACACCGCCCGGTGGGAGTCCCCTGTTGGAGGAACGCATGAACATCTGCATGGTCGGAACGGGATACGTGGGCCTCGTGACGGGCGCCTGCCTCGCCGACTTCGGGATGGACGTCACCTGCATCGACAAGGACGAGACGAAGATCGCCCTCCTGAAGAAGGGGGTCTCGCCGATCTACGAGCCCGGCCTCGAAGAGCTGATCCACAAGAACGCGCAGGCCAAGCGGCTCCACTTCGCCACCGAGATCCGCGAGGCGGTCGAGCGCGCCCTCGTCATCTTCATCGCGGTGGGGACTCCCCCGCGCGCGGACGGCTCCCCCGACCTTTCGTTCATCTTCCAGGTCGCCGAGGCGATCTCGGAGCACATGAACGGCTACAAGGTCGTCGTCACGAAGTCGACGGTCCCGACCGGCACGGGCGCGCAGATCGAGGAGATCCTTCGGAAGAACCCCGGCGGACACAAGTTCTCGGTCGTCTCGAACCCCGAGTTCCTCCGGGAAGGGTCGGCCATCGAGGACTTCATGCGTCCCGACCGGGTCGTCATCGGCTCGCGCGACGCCGAGGCGATCGCCATCGTCAAGGACGTCTACTCCCCGCTCATCGTGGCGGGCGTCCCGTTCGTCGTCTCCGACGTCGAGTCGGCCGAGCTGATCAAGTACGCCTCGAACGGATTCCTCGCGCTGAAGATCTCCTTCATCAACGAGATCGCCGCGATGTGCGAGCGGATGGGGGCCGACGTGAAGGACGTCGCCCGGGGGATGGGCCTCGACAAGCGGATCTCCCCCCACTTCCTCCTCCCCGGGCCCGGCTTCGGCGGCTCCTGCTTCCCGAAGGACGCCTCCGGCGTCGTCGACGTCGCCCGCAAGCACGGCTACACGTTCGAGATCATGGAGACCGTCCTCCGCGTGAACGACGCGGTGAAGGCTCGGATGGTCGAGAAGGTCGAGCAGGTCTGCGGAGAGCTCGCCGGCAAGCGGGTCGCCGTCCTCGGCCTCGCCTTCAAGCCCGAGACCGACGACATCCGCGACAGCTCGTCCCTCAAGCTGATCGAGGACCTCGTGGCCCGCGGCGCCTCCGTCGCGGCCTACGACCCGGCGGCGATGGAGAACACGAAGGCCGTCCTCCCGGGCATCGAGTACGCGGAAGACGTCTACGCGTGCGCGGCCGGGGCCGACGCCTTGGTCCTCGCCACCGACTGGAACCAGTTCCGCAAGCTCGACCTCGCGCGCCTCGAGGCGACGATGAAGGCGAAGCGCTTCGTCGACCTTCGGAACCTCTACGAGCCGCGCGAGATGAAGCGCCTCGGCTGGGAGTACGTGGCCATCGGCCGGGCCTGAGCGTTCCGTCCGGGATCGAACGCGGTCGCGGCGGCCCCGCGGTCCTTTCCCCGTCGCCCCCGCCCGGGCGTCAGGGCTTGCGGCGATAGACGAGCGCGCGCTCCTGCGTCTCGCGCGCCTGCCGGATGGAGTACTTCCGCAGCATCGTGCCGCCGGTCTCCGAGACCTCGGTCACAATCGTCTGCGTCGTCGCGAAGACGCTCCCCGCCTGCATCATGCTGATGACGTGCTCGAACCGGCGCCCCTTCTCGAGCCACTTCGCGGTCACCGTGGCGCGATGGCCGCCGACGTCCTGCGGGCGGGACTTCCCGTCCAGCATCACGACCATCGGCTCGCCGACGGGGCGCTCCCCGGCGAGCTTCGTGATCGTCACCTGGGGGTCCTTCACGTCGATCTTCAGGTCGACCCCCTTCAGCGCCTCCGGGACGTTCTTCGACGCCCTCGCGTCGAAGAGCCAGGTCCCCTCGAGGGTCGGCGGGTCGGCCGCGAGCGGGCCGGCCACGGCGAAGACCAGGACCAGGAAACCGACGAGCGAGCGGAGCGTCACCACTCTCATGCCGTCCTCCCCGAGCCCCGGCATCGGGGCTCCTCCGAACGGTTTATTGTGCTCCTTGCGGGCTTCCGTCTCCCCTTCGATCGATCCCGTAGAATGATGGGTTGCATGCGCATCGTCGTGACCGGCGCCGCCGGATTCCTCGGGAGCCACCTCGCCGACCGTCTCCTCGCCGAGGGGCACGAGGTCGTCGGGATCGACAACCTGATCACCGGCCACGTCCGGAACATCGCCCACCTGATGGGGAACCGGGCCTTCCGGTTCCTCCACCACGACGTGACCGAGTACATCTACCTCGACGGCCCTCTCGACGCCGTCCTCCACTTCGCCTCGCCCGCGTCGCCGATCGACTACCTCCAGATCCCGATCCAGACGCTCAAGGTCGGCGCGCTCGGCACGCACAAGGCGCTCGGCCTCTCTCACGCGAAGCAGGCCCGGTTCCTCCTCGCCTCGACGTCCGAGGTCTACGGCGACCCGCTCGTCCACCCCCAGCCCGAGACCTACTGGGGGAACGTGAACCCCGTCGGGCCACGCGGCTGCTACGACGAGGCGAAGCGGTTCGCCGAGGCGATGACCGTCGCCTACCGGAACTTCCACGGCGTCGAGACGCGGATCGTGAGGATCTTCAACACCTACGGTCCGCGGATGCGGGCGAACGACGGCCGGATCGTCCCGTCCCTCATCAACCAGGCCCTCGCGGGCGAGCCGCTGACCGTCTTCGGGGACGGCTCCCAGACGCGCTCCTTCTGCTTCGTCTCCGACCTCGTCGACGGCATCTATCGGCTCCTCCTCTCCGACCAGTCCGACCCCTGCAACGTCGGGAACCCGGCCGAGATGACGGTGATGCAGTTTGCCGAGACGATTCGCCGGCTCACCGGGACGAAGTCGACGATCGTCCACAAGCCGCTGCCCGTCGACGACCCGAAGCAGCGTCGCCCCGACATCTCGCTCGCGAAGGCGAAGCTCGGCTGGGAGCCGAAGGTGAGCCTCGAGGACGGGCTCGCCGCGACGATCGACTACTTCCGCGCGCTGCGCGGCTGATGAGGGGCCGATGGTCTCCGAAACGTACCTCCCTCCCGCCCGGCTCCTCCTCTCCAGCCGCTGGGCAGCGCTCGCCGTCGTCGTCGACGGCGCCCCCGCCGCCGCGATGACCTCCTACGCCCTCGCGCCCGACGGCGCTTCGCTCTACCTCCACCTCTCCCAGATGGCGCTCCACACCCGAGCCCTGCTGACGGAGCCGCGCGCCGCGCTCGCCGTCTCGGC
>JAKPXO010000128.1 GCA_029567505.1 Acidobacteriota bacterium | reverse complement strand
CGTCGTGGACCGCGATCGCGGGGAGGACCGGACCGCGGAGTTCCTCCGCGCGGGCGGGCGCGATGCCGTCGGAGAGAAGCTCACCGGGCTGACGGAGGCGCTCTTCCGGACGACGGCCTATGTCGGTCAGAACGTCCTCGACGGCGACGCCCTCGACTCCTCCCTCACCGTCGAGCTCGCGCGGATCGCCGACTCTGGCGGCGGCGAGGCGAGCGTCGTCCGTGCCCTCCGGCTCCTCGAGACGGCCCGCGCCCGGATGCCCGAGGCGACCACGGGTGCCCAGGTGTCGGTCGAGACCGAGATCGTGCGGGCGAGCCGGCGGGTGGAGGAGAAGCGGGCCGAGGTGGCCCGCCTCGCGAAGGCGCGGGAGGCGGCCGCGGAGGCGGCCGGGAGGCTCGCCGCGCGGACCGCGGAGCGGGACGCCGCCCGGAGAGCGGCCGCGCTCGCGGAGGTGGCCGTCGTCGAGAGCGAGCGCCGGAGCCTTTCGGCCGAGCTGGAGCGAAGGCGGACCGAGAAGCGGCGCCGGGTCGAGCTGGAGGCCGAGGCGCGGTCGCTCGAGCGGGAGGCCGTCCTGTTCGCGCCCGAGACGCTGGCGGCGGTCGACGCCCTCCGCTCCTCTCGTGGCTCCCGGCCCGAGGCGCTCGTCGCGGCCCGCGCGGCGCTCGCCGCGGAGCGCGCCGCCGCCCAGGCCGAGGACCGGGAGCGGCGGAAGAGAGCGGGCGGCCTCGCCGATCTCGACCCGGAAGCCCGGGCCCTCCTCCGGCGGCATCTCGAAGCGGCCCGGGAAGCGGAGGTCGAGTCCGAGGCGGCCGAGAAGGCCCTCGAGGCCGAATGGCAGGAGCTTCGCCGCGAAGGGCTCGCCGAAGACCTCCGCCGGCTCGACGGCCTCGACGCGGCCGACAGGGACTTCGTCGCCGGGGCTGAGGAGAGCCGCCAGGGGCTCGAGCTCGAAGGGGTGCAGCTGGACCGCCGGTTCGCCGACGCCGGCGCGCGCGCCTCGATCGTCGCGGGCGAGCGCCGCGTCCTCGTCCGGAGGGCCCGGGTCCTCGTCGTCGCGGCCGGCCTCGTGGCGCCCCTCGCCGTCGGGACGCTCTTCCGGCGGGGCCGGCTGGACGACCCGCTCGTCCTGATGCTCTTCGCGTTCGGCCTCGTCCTCGCGCTGTACGGCGGCATCGCCTGGGCCCGCGGAAACCGCTACGGCCGGGAGGAAGAAGCGCGCTTCCGGCAGGAGGAGGCGTCCGCCCGCGCGGAGGCCCAGGAGACGCGGCGGCGCCTGTCCGAGGTGCGCTTGCGCCTCGAGCAGATCGCGCGCGGCGCGGGGTTCAAGGACTCGCTCGGGCTCCTGAAGGCCCAGCGAAAGGCGCGCGCGGCGGACGAGGAGAGGCAGCGGCTCGTCGAGAAGCGGGTGCGCCTGTTCGCGGCCGGAGAGCGCCTCGCGGCGGCCACGAAAGGGCTCGAGCCCTACCGCGCGGCGCTCGGTCTCGCGACGGGCCTGCCCTCGGACGACGAGTCGAGGCGTGTCTTCCAGATGCTCACCGACCTCGAGAAGGCGGACTCGGCGCTCGCGGGGCGGCGGGACGCCGCGGAGCGCGAGGAAGAGCGCCTCGCGACGGAGGAGCGCGAGCTCCGCCGGCTCGAGGAAGAGCTCGCCGGTCTCCTGTCCCGGCTCGAGGTCCCTGCGGGACTCTCGCTTCCGGAGTCGCTCCTTTTCGTCGAGGCGGGCCGCGCCCGGGCCGCCCGGCGGCGGGAGATCCAGGAGGTCGAGCTGCCCGCGCTCGCCGTGGCGTCGCCGCCCGACGGGGACGAAACCGTCGAGGAGCGCGTCCGGCTCCTCGCCGCCGAGGTCGAGATGCGACTGGACGTCCTCGGCGCGGCGCTCCCGGACCTCTCGGTCCCGGCCGAGCCGGAAGCCGCACGTCGCGCGGCCGAGGTGCTGCGCGAGCGGGCCGCCCGCCTGGAGGAGGAACGGCAGGGGGCCGAGCGGGAGCTCGCCCAGAGGGCGCTGGAGGGAGGCGAGCGGGGCCGGGAGGCCGAGGAGCAGCTCGCGGCGCTCGACGTCGCCCGGGAGCGGGCGGTGCTCTACCGGGACGCCCTCGACGCCGCCCGGGAGGTCCTGGCGTCCGCCGCGACGACGACCTACGGGGATTTCCGCGCGGGTCTCGCCCGGGCGTCCCGGGAGATCCTGGCCCGTTGCCGGCTGCCGTACGAGGCGCTCGAGTTCGGGGAAGACCTCTCCGTCTCGGTCGTCGGCCGCGGCGGGCGCCCCGTCACGCGGGCCGAGCTGGGCGCGTCGGTCTCCACCGGCGCGCGCGAGCAGCTCCACCTCGTGGCTCGCCTGGCCGCACTTCGCCACCTCGGCACCGGACCGCGCGGGCTGCCGCTTCTCCTCGACGACCCCCTCGTCGGAGCGGACGACGACCGGTTCGACGCCGTGCTCGAGTTCCTCCTCGACGACGTCCTGACCGAGAGGCCGGTCCTCCTCGTCTCCTGCCACCGATCGCGGCACGAGCGCTGGCTCGAGACGCTCTCGACGGAGCGGGCGGCGCGCGTCCGGAGGGTGCCGCTCGCGAGCCGGCGCCGGGCGGGCCCGGATCGCGAATTGACGCCGGCGCCGGGCGGCGAATAGACTCCCCGCCTTGGCCCGGGCGAGCCGGGCCGATTCCAGTCGGGGGCCCAGGTCTTCAGGAGGCGAGCGCTTCCTCGTCCGGGCCGGTCCGCCTTCGGAGGTTGCGTTTCGTGAAAAGGCCCACAGGCTGGCGTCTCGCCCTGACGCTGGTCGTCCTTATCGGATCCATCGCGGCCTACGTCTACAGGGGCCGCGAGGCCCTGAAGAAGAACCCCACGGCACCTCCGAACCCCACGGTCGGTGACGTCCTGAAGAACGGCCTGAAGCTCGGGCTGGACCTTCGGGGCGGCATCCACCTCGTCATGCAGGTGAAGGCGGAGGACGCCCTCCGCGCGGAGGCGAACGACGCCGCCGAGCACCTGAAGACCGAGGCCGGCAAGCGCGGCGTCACGATCGGGACGGTGAACCCGGCCACGCACGAAGGGTTCACGATCACGATGGGGGAGGACGTGAGCCCGGCCGCCGTCTCCGACCTCGTCAAGAGCGCCCTCTCGCCGACCGACTGGGCCTCGGACCAGAGCGGCCGCGAGATGCGGGTCACGTTCCGCGAGCCGGCCCGGATCGAGATCGAAGGGCAGGCGCTCCGCCAGGCCGTCGAGACGATCCGGAACCGCGTCGACGCGCTCGGCGTCGCCGAGCCGGCGATCCAGCCCCAGGGGAACGACCGGATCGTCATCCAGCTCCCGGGCGTCGACGACCCGGCCCGGGTGAAGGACATCATCGGGACGACCGGCCTCCTCGAGCTCAAGATCGTCGACCTGAAGGGCGGCCCCTACTCCTCGCCCGAGGCGGCCGCGGCCGCCTACGGCGGGACGATCCCGGCGAACCTCGAGCTCGTCGAGGGGAACGCCGAGGACGAGGAGGCCCGGACCCGGACGACGGTCTACTACGTCCTCGAGCGGGCCTCCGCCGTCACCGGACGCGACCTGAAGAACGCCCGCGTCGGGCAGGACCGCTTCAACCAGCCGGCGGTCGAGTTCTTCCTGAACGCGGCGGGGGCCGAGAAGTTCGGCCGGGTCACCGGCGACAACGTCGGCCGCCAGCTCGCGATCGTCCTCGACAAGCGGGTCCAGTCGGCGCCGAACATCAAGACCCAGATCACCGACAACGGGATCATCGAGGGGAACTTCACCCCCGAGCGGGCCGACTCCCTCGCGCTCGTCCTCCGCTCCGGCGCCCTTCCGGCGCAGCTCGTCATCCTCGAGGAGCGGACGGTCGGGCCGTCGCTCGGCCTCGACTCGATCAAGCAGGGGATCCTCGCCGCGCTCGTCGGGATCTTCCTCGTCTTCATCGCCGTCGTCGTCTACTACAACCTCGCGGGTCTCAACGCCGTCCTCGCCCTGACGATGAACGCGATCATCCTGCTCGGCGCGATGGCCTGGATCAACGCCACGCTGACGCTCCCGGGCATCGCGGGCTTCATCCTGACGATCGGCATGGCGGTCGACGCGAACGTCCTCATCTTCGAGCGGATCCGCGAGGAGCTCGACGGCGGGAAGGCCGCGAAGGCCGCGATCGACCTCGGGTTCAAGAAGGCGCTCAGCGCCATCGTCGACTCCAACCTGACGACCATCGCGGCGGCCGCGTTTCTCTTCCAGTTCGGCACCGGCCCCGTCAAGGGCTTCGCCGTGACGCTCGTCATCGGCCTCTGCGCCTCCATGTTCACCGCCGTCTTCGTCTCGCGCCTCCTCTTCGACCTCCTCTACGGGTCGAAGGAGAAGGTCGAGGCCATCTCGATCTGAGGGACCCGTGAGGCTGCTCCGAAACCCCAACTTCGACTTCCTCAAGCTCCAGAAGCCCTTCGTCATCGGATCGATCGTCGCCGCGCTGATCTCGGCCGGCGCGATCGCCACGAAGGGGCTGAACTGGGGCGTCGACTTCACCGGCGGCGCCCAGATCGTCTACGCGTTCCAGCAGACCCCCGACGAGGACCAGGTCCGCAAGATCGTGGAGAGCGCGGGCGTCCCCGTCACGTCGGTCCAGCGCTACGACAAGGCCGAGAAGAACCAGATCCTCCTCCGCGTCCCGATGGAGCAGAAGGAGGGGCGGGACGTCTCCGGCGAGGTGACGCCGGCTCTCGTCAAGGCGCTTTCCCCCGCGGGGCGGGGCGACGGGGTCTTCGACCTGAACCTGAACGGCGCCGACCCGCTCTCCGCGAAGCTCCAGCAGGACGACCCCGAGAAGATGGCCGGCCGGGCCGACGCGAACCCGGCCGTCGAGTACGCCCGCATCGCCCAGGCGATCATCGCGCACCGCTCGCAGACGGGGCTCTTCGCGAGCCTCGACGCCGCCGCGGCGACGCCCGGCCTCTCGCCCGCCGTCGCCTCCTGGCTGAAGGAGAAGACGGTCGCCGGCCCGGTGACGCTCATTGGAGCCGAGTCGGTCGGCCCCGCGGTCGGGAAGGACCTCCGCCGGAAGGGGACCTGGGCCGTCGTCCTCTCCTGGGGTGCGATCCTCGTCTACGTCTGGTTCCGCTTCCGGTCGGTCTCGTACGGCACCGGCGTCGTCCTCGCCCTGATCCACGACGCGTTCATCGCGCTCGGCCTCTGCGCCATCTTCGGCGTCGAGATCTCGCTCACGGTCGTCGCCGCCTTCCTGACCCTCATCGGCTACTCGGCGAACGACACGGTCGTCATCTACGACCGGATCCGCGAGAACCTCGAGAAGCCGAAGAAGGAGCCGTTCGCCCTGCTGGTGAACCGCTCGATCAACGAGACGCTCTCGCGGACGTTCCTGACCCAGTTCCTGACGTTCCTCACCGTCGCCGCCCTCTTCTTCTTCGGCGGCGAGGTGATCCGCGGCTTCTCGTTCGTCCTCTTCGTCGGCGCGTTCATCGGCGCCTACTCCACGATCTTCATCGCGGCCCCCTGGGTCGTGAACTGGGAGACGTGGAAGGCGATGCGGGCCGCGCGCCACCCGGCCTCCGTCCCCGATCCCGGCAAGCCGGGCAAGGCGGCCGCGAAGGGCCGCTGAGGCCGCCCCCCCACCGTGGTCGCGCCGGGCGGCGCGGCCACGGTGAGGGCGCCCCGGCGCCCGGACCCACGGACCGCCCGAGAGGACCCCGATGACGAGCGTCTCCCTCTTCCCCTTCGCCGAGACCTGGTGGGTCTACGGCCTCTTCGTCGTCTTCGTCGTCGGGATGCTCGCCCTCGACCTCGGCGTTTTCCACAGGAAGGCGCACGTCGTCGGGTTCCGCGAGGCCGCCGCCTGGAGCGCGGTCTGGGTCGTGGTGGCGATGGGCGTCGGCACGGTCCTCTACGTCTGGGCCTCGGCTCGCTTCGCGGCCGACCCGCGCCTCCTGGCCGTACCGGGCTTCGTCCCCGACGCGGCGGCCCGACAGGTCTTCCTGGAGTTCCTGACGGGCTACGTCATCGAGAAGGCGCTTTCCGTAGACAACATCTTCGTCTTCGTCGTCCTCTTCCAGTTCTTCGGCGTCCCGGCCGCCTACCAGCACCGCGTGCTCTACTGGGGCATTCTCGGGGCCCTCGTCTTCCGGGCGATCTTCATCGCGCTCGGCGCGCTCCTCCTCCAGTTCCACTGGGTCATGTACGTCTTCGGGGCGTTCCTCGTGATCACGGGGGTCAAGCTGATCTTCGGGCCGGACAAGCCGGTCGACCCGGCGGACAACGCGGTCCTCAAGGCGCTGAAGCGCTGGATGCCGCTCACGCACGAGCTCCACGGGCCGCACCTCTTCGCCCGCGAGGGCGGGCGCCTGATGGGGACGCCGCTTCTCCTCGCCCTCGTCTTCATCGAGATGTCCGACGTCGTCTTCGCGATCGACTCGGTCCCGGCGATCTTCGCGATCACGCGAGAGCCGCTCCTCGTCTTCACGTCGAACATCTGCGCGATCCTCGGGCTCCGCGCGCTCTTCTTCCTCCTCGCGGGCGCGGTCGGCAAGTTCCACCTGCTGAAGTACGGCCTCGGCCTCGTCCTCGTCTTCGTCGGGCTGAAGATGGCGTGGCTGAACGACGCCTTCGGCGGGCACTTCCCGATCGGCCTGTCGCTCGGGATCATCGGCGCCTTGCTCGTCGCCTCGATCGTCCTCTCGCTCGCCTTCCCGCCTCGCGAGGCGGGCGCGGAGTAGGCGCCTCCTCCGGAGCCGCCCGAGCCCGCCGGAGGGCTCGCGGCCGGCGGCGCCTCAGAAGTACTTCAGCGCGAGGAAGCCGCCGACGAGGAGGACGAGGAACGCGAGGGCCGCGAGGTCGAAGTTCTTCTCCAGCGTCCGGCGGATCGCCGGGCCGAAGACCCGGAGGAGGGCGGCGACGAGGAAGAAGCGGGCCGCCCGTCCGACGAGGCTGACGAGGAGGAACGGGACGAACGCCATCCCGGTCGCTCCGGCCGCGATCGTGGCGACCTTGTAGGGGATCGGCGTGAATGCCGCGGCGGCGAGGAACCAGATCCCCCATTCGCCGTTATAGAGCTCCACGACCTTCGCCCAGTGGTGCTGCGCGTTGTAGAACTCGACGATCCGTTGGCCAAGCGTCGCCATGAACGCGGTCCCGATGAGGTAGCCGCCCGCGGCGCCGATCACCGATCCGAGCGTGCAGAGCGCCGCGGAGCGGAGCCAGAGGCGGGGCGAGGCGGCGACGATCGCGATGAGGAGGACGTCGGGAGGGATCGGGAAGACCGACGACTCGACGACGGCGATCAGGAAGAGGGCCGCGAGCGCGTGCGGCTTGTCGGCCCAGCGCATCGTCCAGTCGTAGGTCGCCCGGAGCCAACGCCGGGGCGCGGAGAGTGCCCGCAGGAGCGGGTGGAGGCCGCCGGCGGCCGGGTCGGCGGACGGGTCGGTCGGAGCGGTCTCGGGCTCGGGGGCCGGTGCGGGCATCCGGCGGAGGTTACCCGAACCTCGCCCGGCGCGCAGCGCGGAGACGGGGACGCCATAATCCGGACGTGCTCAGGTTCGAGGACATCCTCGACGCGGTCGAGAGCTACCTTCCGGGGGCCGACGAGGACCTCCTCCGGAGGGCGTACATCTACTCGGCCCAGGCGCACCGCCACCAGCTCCGCTCCTCGGGCGAGCCTTACCTCGTCCACCCGATCGGCGTGGCGATGCTCCTCGCCGAGCTGAAGCTCGACGAGGTCTCCGTGGCGACCGGCCTCCTCCACGACGTCCTCGAGGACACGAAGACGACGAAGGAGGAGCTGGCCGCGCTCTTCGGAATCGAGGTGGCGGAGGTCGTCGACGGCGTCACGAAGATCGGCCGCTACGCCTACACCTCGAAGGAGGCGCAGCAGGCGGAGACGTTCCGGAAGATGCTCCTCGCGATGACGGGGGACCTCCGCGTCATCCTCGTCAAGCTCGCCGACCGGCTCCACAACATGCGGACGCTCCACCACCTCCGGGAGGAGAAGCGGCGCGTGATCGCCGCCGAGACGATGGAGATCTACGCGCCGCTCGCGAACCGGCTCGGGATGGGCCGGATCAAGGGCGAGCTCGAGGACCTCTCGTTCCGGTACCTCCACCCCGACGAGTTCATCGCCCTCTCGGCGGCGGTCGACGAGCGGATGAAGGCGTCGGGCGCCGCGATCGAGAGCCTCCGCGTCGACATCGGCGCCCGCCTCGAGGAGGCGGGCGTCCCCGCGGAGGTGACCGGCCGCGTGAAGCGCCTCTGGTCCATCCGCCAGAAGCTGATCCGTCAGTCGATCCCGCTCGACCAGCTCTACGACGTCCTCGCGTTCCGCGTCCTCGTCGACTCGGTCCGCGACTGCTACAGCGCCCTCGGCATCGTCCACCAGGCCTGGCGGCCCGTCCCGGGCCGGATCAAGGACTACATCGCGATGCCGAAGCAGAACTTCTACCAGTCGCTCCACACCACGGTGATCCCCGAGGGCGAGCCGCCCTTCGAGATCCAGATCCGGACGCGCGAGATGGACCTCGTCGCGGAGCAGGGGATCGCGGCGCACTGGAAATACAAGGAGGGGCGCGGGAGCCGGAAGGTCGACGAGGAGGGGATCGCGGCGATCCGCCAGATCCTCGAGACGACGCGCGACATCGCGAACCCGCGGGAGTTCCTCTCCTCGCTGAAGATGGACCTCTATGCCGACGAGGTCTACACGTTCACGCCGAAGGGCGCCGTCTACTCGTTCCCGCGGGGCGCGACGTCGGTCGACTTCGCCTACCGGATTCACACCGACGTCGGGCACCGATGTGTCGGCGCGCGCGTGAACGGCCGGCTCGTCCCGCTCCGGACGCCGCTCGTCAACGGCGACATCGTCGAGATCCTCACGGCGCCCTCGGGCGCCCCGTCGCGCGACTGGCTCGCCTTCGTCGTCACCTCCCGCGCGCGGAACAAGATCCGCGCCTTCCTCCAGACGAAGGAGAAGCAGAAGTCGATCGAGATCGGGCGGCGCTTCCTCGAGAAGGAGCTGAAGAAGGTGAAGCGCTCCTTCGGCCGCCTCCTCGAGTCGAAGGCCTTCGAGCCGCTGCTTCCCGAGCTCGGCGTCCCGCGCGTGGACGACCTCCTCGCGGAGATCGGCTACGGCAAGGTCCTCCCGCGCGCGGTGGTCCAGAAGCTCTTTCCCCAGGAGGAGCCGTCCGCGGAGAAGGGGCCGTCGCGGACCGACGCCCTGAAGAAGGTCGTCCGGAAGATCCTCCCGATCGGCGGAACGGGCATCCTCGTGAGGGGCGAGAACGACCTTCTCGCGAGCCTCGCGAAGTGCTGCAGGCCGGTGCCCGGAGAGGAGATCGTCGGCTACGTGACGCGCGGGCGCGGGGTCTCGGTCCACGCCGCGGCCTGCCCGAACGTGAGGAACCTCCTCTTCGACCCGAGCCGCGAGATCGAGGTCGAGTGGCACGTGGGGAAGGACGCGTCGTTCACGGTCGACTTCGTGGTCGAGGTCGAGGACCGCCCGGGAATCCTGGCGCGGATCACCCAGGTCATCTCGGACGCGGAGTCGAACATCGAGTCGATCGAGGCCCGGACGAGCCCCGGCGGAACGGCGCTGATCGAGGGGAGCGTCACGACTCCGGGGCGCCGCCACCTCGACAAGCTCTTCCTCGCGATACGCTCCGTGCCCGGGGTGACCGGAGTGAGACGGAAGTTCAACGTCTCCCGGCTCGGGTCGCGCTGAAGGGCTCGGTCACGCCGGTCGCGAGGAGGGGTTCCCCGCGGCCGGCGGAGGCGTCAGCGGACGACCTTGGTGATCTTGTCGGACCGAAGGCAGCGCGTGCAGACCGTGACCCGCTTGGAGCCTCCGGGGACCGCGGCCCGGACCCTCCTGAGGTTCGGCTTGAACTGCCTGTTCGTGACGTTGTGGGCGTGGCTGACCCGGCGACCGGCGACCGGGGCCTTTCCGCAGACTTCGCACATCTGGGGCATGGGGTGGCTCCCTCTGAATCCTGAACGCGATACCCGGCGACGCTCCGGTCCCGTCCTCGTCGGAGCGGACCGGGGTCGCCGCCGGAACTGCGACTTATAGCGCCCCTCCGTCTCCGTGTCCAGAGGCATTTCGGGCTTTTCTCGTCCTTGACAGTCTCGGAGGACCCGCGCAACATAGCCGCCACAAAGGCTTTACCCAGCTCGTGTCAGGGTGTCGCGTCGGTTCCGGAACGTAGAGGGAGGGAGACCGCACCGTGTTGTTCCGCAAGGCCAAGAACCTCGTCGGTCTCGACATAGGCTCGTCCGCCATCAAGCTGGTCGAGCTCCGGGCAGCGAAGGAGGGACAGTTCCAGCTGGTCAAGGCCGGCCTGGAAAACCTCTCGCCGGAAGCGATCGTGGACGGCGCGATCATGGACTCCTCGCTCGTCGTCGAGACGATCTCCCGCCTTCTCGCGTCGACCGGTATCAAGAACCCGAACGTCGCCGTCTCCGTCTCGGGCCACTCCGTCATCGTCAAGAAGATCCAGCTGCCGACGATGCCGGAGGAGGAGCTCTCCGAGTCGATCCGGTGGGAGGCGGAGCAGTACGTCCCGTTCGACATCAACGACGTCTACCTCGATTACGTCGTCCTCGACCCCGGGGTTCCGGGCGAGACGATGGGCGTTCTTCTCGTCGCCGCGAAGAAGGAGAAGGTGGACGACTACAAGAACGTCGTCACTCAGGCCGGGCGAACGCCGGGCCTCGTCGACGTCGACGTCTTCGCGCTCCAGAACTGCTACGAGGTGAACTACGGCCTCGACCCGACGCGCGTGATCGCCCTGGTGAACATCGGCGCGTCGGTGATGAACGTGAACATCCTCGCGAGCGGGCAGACGGCCTTCTGGCGCGACATCACGTTCGGCGGGAACCAGTTCACGGACGCGCTGCAGAAGGCGTTCTCGCTCAATTTCGAGCAGGCCGAGGCGCTCAAGAAGGGGGAACCGGTCGGCGGGCAGTCCGCGGAGAGCATCCAGCCCGTGCTCGCAGGCGTCTGCGAGGACGTGGCCGGCGAGCTCCAGAAGACGATCGACTTCTTCCACGCGACGTCCGGCTCGGAAAAGGTCGACACCATCGTCCTTTCCGGCGGAGGCTCGCGGGTCGGGCAGCTCGACGAGGTCCTCAAGGACCGGTTCGGCCTGCCCGTCGAGATCATGAATCCGTTCCGCTCCGTCGTCGCCGAGGACCGCTCCGTCGATCCGGCCTGGCTCTCGGAGAACGGCCCGTCGCTGGCGATCGGCGTCGGGCTCGCCGTGCGGAAGCTCGGCGAGTGACGGAGGAGGCCAGATGATCAAGATCAACCTCCTCTCCGAAGCGAAGCCACAGAGGAAGAAGAAGGGCGTCTCGGCGCTCGGCGGCGCGGGCCGCCTGAACCTCTTCCTGATCCTCGGGGGGCTCCTCATCGGGCTCCTCGTCGTCGGCGTCCAGTGGTGGGTCGAGGCGTCGCGCCTGAAGGAGCAGCAGGAGAAGAACCGGATCGCCCAGCAGGAGGTCACGCGCCTCGAGGCGGTCCTCAAGGAGGTCGCCGACTTCGAGGACAAGAAGGCGAAGCTCCAGAAGAAGGTCGACCTCATCAACGCCCTCAAGGCGAACCAGCGCGGGCCGGTCCGCCTGATGGACGAGGTCTCCAACGCCCTCCCGGACCTCCTCTGGATCGAGAGGATGCAGGTGAAGGGCAACAGCATCACGATCGACGGCAAGGCCCTCAATCCGCCGGCCGTCGCGAACTACCTGACGAACCTCAAGCGGGTCTCGGCGTTCCAGGAGCCGAAGGTCAGGGCGATTACCGCCGCGAGCGCCGGCGCCTCGAACCTCTACAACTTCGGGTTGACCTTCGTCTTCGCGGATCTCGACAGGACCCAGTTCGTGACCGCAGAGCCGGACGGGAGCGAGGCCGCCTCCGCGCCCGCCGCTCCAGCCGCGCCGGCCGCGGGGAACTGAGGGGGCCGAAGTGGCGATCGAACTGAAGCAGCTCGAAGACAAGCCCTGGTACTACGGCCTCGGCATCGGCCTCGCGCTCGCGGTCGGACTCTGGGCCGTCGCGAACTGGCAGTACCCGAACTTCAAGGAGATGCAGCAGCGGCTCGCCGGCCTGAAGGCCGAGTACGGGAAGCTCCAGGAGAAGATCGAGCGGGGCCGGGTCGCCGAGCGGCGGCTCCCGCAGCTGCGCGAGGAGGTCCGGCGGATCGAGCTCGACCTCAACCGCCTCCTCGAGATCCTCCCGACGAAGCGGAACACCGAGGAGCTCATCAAGAAGATCGAGGCCCTCACCCGGCAGGGCGACTTCTTCCTGAAGGACTTCCGCCCGAAGGAGTACGTCAACAAGGACTTCTACGCCGAGTGGCCGATCGAAGTGGTCCTCGACGGGACGTACCACAACCTGGCGCTCTTCTTCGACAAGATGGCGCGCTTCTCCCGGATCATCAACGTCGAGTCGCTGACGATGACGGGGTACTCGGACGCGAGGCTCGGCCGGACGCTCGGAGCGAACTTCACGCTGAAGACGTTCATCTACCTCGGCGACCAGGCCTCCGGATCCGGTCGGGCCACCCCGCCCCGCGGCGGTTCCGCCGGCGGCGGAGCCGCGATCCCGTCCGGTGCGGGACGCGATGGAGGCGTCTGATGAAGCTGAATCGCGCGTCGGCCTGGCTTCTCGCCGTCTCGATCCTCCCCGCCTCGTCCGCGCTCGGACAGGCGCCTCCGCCCGCCGCTCCCGCGACGCCTCCGACCGAGACCGGGATCGAGGTCCCGGTGCCGGGCGAGCAGGACACCACCGCGCCGGCCTACACCTACGAGGTCCGGGGCCGGCGCGATCCGTTCCGGTCCCTCCTCCTGAGGACCCAGGACGACAAGGATCGCCAGAGGCCGCCCGGGATCGCGGGGATGCTCGTGGAGGAGCTGGAGCTCCAGGGAACGATTCGGACCCGGCAGGGGTGGATCGCGATGATGAGGGGCGGTGACAACCGCTCGTACCTGCTCCGGAAGGGGACCACGGTCTTCGACGGCGAGGTCATGGAGATCGGCCCGACCGAGATCGTGTTCCGCCAGAACGTCAACGACCCGACGAGCCCGAAACCGTTCCGGGACGTCGTCAAGGCGCTGGCCCTCCAGGCGAAGCCGTGAGCGAAGGAAGTTCGATGACGATCAAGACGACCCGCCTCGAACCCGGTCGGCCCCTCGGCACCTCGAACCTCTCGTGGGGAGGAACCATGTTTCGAACTGGAAGGTTCTCGGCACCCGGGCTCGCGGGAATCCTCGTCGCGGCCCTCGCGGCCGCGGGCTGCTCTTCGCAGGCCGGACCCGCCCCGACGACGGAGAACGTCGTCTCCGCCTCGGCCGCGCCGTCGGTCCTGACGAGCGCCGCGCTCCTGATCGACGGAGACGCGCCGCGGCTCCTGCTCGCGGCAGACGGCCCCCTGCGGCCGATGGTCTACGCCCGCGAGGGGTCGAAGACCCTCGTGGTCGACCTCCCCGGAACGGTCGCGACGCCCGGTCTCGAGCCTCCGCGCGCCGACGGCACGCTTCTGACCGCCCTCGAGATGAGGTCGTTCTCGGAGCTCGGGCAGCCGCAGGTGCGGTTCGAGCTGACCGGCCGGGGCGCGCTCGAAGCCCAGATCGCCGGGGACCCGGCAACCAGGGCGATGTCGATCGCGCTGCTCCCGCGGATCGAGGAGCCGATCCTCGCGCAGGCCGAGACGCCTGCGGCGCCCACCGCGCCCGCGGTCGTCGCGCAGGCCGCTCCCCCGGCCGTCCCCGCTCCCGCCGCCGCGTCCCCGTCGGAGCCTGTCGTCGTCGCCCGCCACGAGGCGTCCGGCGCGGTCGCGACCCGTCTGGCGCGCGTGGCGACCGAGACCCGGCGCGGCGCTCTCGCCGTCCGCCTCGAGGCCGACGGCGAGCTCTCCTACGAGGCCTTCACGCTCTCGAGCCCGCCCCGCTTCGTCGTCGACCTCTCCGGCGTCCGGAACGCGTCGCGCTTCCGCAACGAGGACGTGGACGCCGCCGGCGTCGCCCGGGTCCGCGTTTCCCAGTTCCGCACCGAGCCGACCGCGGTCACGCGCGTCGTCTTCGACCTCGAGAAGGAATCCCTCCCGGTCCTCCGGCAGAGCGGATCGACCGTCTCGATCTCGTTCGGCGGAGAGGCCGAGGCCCCCGTTCAGGTCGCGGCTGCGGCCCCGGCTCCCGCGCCTGCCGTCCCGGCCGCCGGTTCGTACGAGGCTCACGAGGCCGACGACCTCGCCGAGCCGATCGTCCCGACCGCGCCGGCTCCCGAGGTGGTCGCCGCGGCGCCGGTGGTCGCCGAGCCGGTCGTCCACGTCCCCGCAGCTGCGGAGCTCCCCGCCGTCGCCGAGGCCGCCCCCGTCGTCGAGCCGGCGGCCGTCGAGCCTCCGGCCCCTGCGGAGCCCGTCGTCGTCGCCGAGCTGCCGGCTCCCGAGCCGGTCGCCGTGAAGACGCCCGAGCCCGTCCGCGTCGCGGCGGCGGCCCCGACGGTGACGGTGGCCTCCCCCGAGGTCGCGGTCCCGGCGCCCGTTCCGCCGCGCCCCGCCCGCCGGAAGACCTCCGCGGACGACCGTGCGCTCCTCGAGGCCGCCGAGACGCTCGCCGCCGAGCAGCAGAGCGGCGGCCAGCTGAAGGACATCTCGAACCCGTACGAGTCCCGGGCGATCGGCCAGACGGAGCGCCAGTACACGGGCGAGCCCCTGACCCTGAACCTCAAGGACGCCGACATCAAGGACACCCTCCAGAAGTTCAGCGAGCTGACGAACCTGAACATCGTCCTCGATCCCGACGTGCGCGGCACGGTCACCGTCTCGCTGACCGACATCCCCTGGGACCAGGCCCTCGAGCTGATCCTGAAGATCAACGGGCTCGGCTACGTGCTCGAGGGGAACGTCATGCGGATCGCGGCGACCGGCAAGCTCGCCCACGAGGAGTCCGCCCGCCAGAACCTCCTCAAGGCGCAGGAGGCGAATCGTCCGACCCGGACGG
>JAKPXO010000081.1 GCA_029567505.1 Acidobacteriota bacterium | reverse complement strand
CGCCTATGCCGGCGCGGCGGCGAGCCTCCCCGAGAAGCGGCCCCTCTTCGCCGGCTGGGAAGAGGCCGACTCGATCGTCTGGAACCCCCACAAGTGGCTCTTCCTCCCGCTCGAGTGCACCGGCCTCTTCTTCCGGCGGATGGAGCGGGTGCGGCGCGCCTTCTCCGTCGTCCCGACCTACCTCGAGACGCCCGAGGGAAGCGCGGGGGTCCGCGAATACATGGACTACGGCATCCAGCTCGGCCGACGCTTCCGGGCGCTGAAAGCTTGGATCCTGATGCGGACCTTCGGGGCAAGAGGGCTCCGCGAGAGGCTCCGGAGCCACATCGACCTCGCCCTTCGCCTCGAGCGCGACCTGCGGAACGAGCCGGACGTCGAGGTCCTGGCCCCTGTCCTCTTCTCCGTCGTCGTCTTCCGCTTCGCCCCGGCCGGGCTCTCCGAGCCGGAGCGCGACGCCCTGAACCAGAGGGTCCTCGAGGAGGTGAACCGCGAGGGGCGCTCGTTCCTCTCGCACGGCGTCGTGAAGGGGAAGTACGCCCTCCACGCCGCCCTCGGAAGCCTCCGGACCGAGGAGCGTCACCTCGACGTTCTTCTCGACTCCTTGCGCTCCGCCCGGGCCCTCGCCGAAACTGTGAAGAGCCCCAGCCCGTAGATTCCACGATAGAGCCGGAGGGACGAGCTGCGCCGACGGCCGCCGAGGGCGGCCCGTGGCCCGCAAGTGACTCCGAGAGAGCGAGATGAGCCTTACAGAACCGAGCAACCGCACCGCGGACCTTTCCGCCCTGAAGATTCGGCGCGACGAACGCCCGGACCGGGGTCGCTGGGTCCTCCCCGCCGCCGCGACGGTGATCGTCGTCGCCGTCGGCGCGTTCTTCCTCCTCGGTGGCCGCGGAGTGACGCTCCGCTCCCCCGAGGTCTCCGTCACCCGGGTCGCCCTCGTCACCCCGACGCAGGCCTCCACCGTCCTGACCGCCTCCGGATACATCGTCGCCCGGAGCAAGGCCGAGATCTCCCCGAAGTCGGTCGGGCGCGTGGCCTGGCTGAACCTCGAGGAGGGACAGCGGGTGAGGAAGGGCGAACTCGTGGCGCGCCTCGAGTCGCAGGAGCTCGAGGCGCAGCGGAAGCAGTACGCCGCCGCGCGCGAGCAGGCGCTCGCCGAGCTCGTGAACGCCCGGACCGAGCGGCAGCGCGCCGCGCAGCTCCTGAAGGAGGCGGTCGGCAGCCAGCAGGCCTTCGACGGCGCGGACGCCCGCGTGAACGCGCTCGAGGCGCAGGTCGCCTCCATCGAGGCGCAGGTCCGCTACGTCGAGGAGCTGATCCGGAACGCCGAGATCTACGCCCCGATCGACGGCGTCGTCACGGTGAAGAAGGCCTTCGTCGGCGAGACCGTCTCCCCGCAGGGCTTCGGCGGCTCCGGTTCGGCCGGCGCGACGTTCGCGGTCATCGTCGACCTCGGCTCGCTCGAGATGGAGGCCGACATCAACGAGCAGAACCTCGGGCGGCTCTCGATCGGGCAGCCGGCCGAGGTGGCGCTCGACGCGTACCCCGACAGGCCCTACAAGGCGCGCCTTCGCCAGATCGTCCCGACGGCGGACCGGCAGAAGGGCTCGGTGAAGGTCAAGATCGAGATCCTCGACAGGGACGCGAGGATCCTCCCCGAGATGTCGTGCCGGGTGGTTTTCCTGAACCCCGAGGCGAAGGTCGACGCGGAGGCGAAGCCGAAGGTGATGGTCCCGACCGCGTCCGTCGTCGAGGTCGGCGCGAAGAAGGGCGTCCTCCTCGTGAGGGACGGTCAGGCGCTCTTCCGCCCCCTCGAGCTCGGCGCGGCGGCGGGGAGCCAGCTGGAAGTCGTCTCCGGAGTCGACGGAGGCGAGGAGATCGTCGCCGAAGCGGCGGCGTCGGACGTGAAGTGGCGGGCGGAGCAGAAGGTCCGCGTGAAGAAGGACTGACGAGGAAACGATGGCCGAACCCCTCATCAAGATCGAGAACGTCGTCAAGCAGTACACGCGCGACACGCAGGTCCTCACCGTCCTCGACGGGCTCTCCCTCACGGTCGAGAAGGGGGACTTCGTCGCCCTCATGGGCCCCTCGGGCTCGGGGAAGACGACGCTCCTCAACCTGATCGCCGGAATCGACCGGCCGACGCGGGGCCGCATCCTCGTCGGCGACGCCGAGGTCTCCGCGATGGGCGAGGGAGCGCTCGCGAAGTGGCGGAGCGAGCACGTCGGGTTCATCTTCCAGCTCTACAACCTCGTCCCGGTCCTCACAGCGTTCGAGAACGTCGAGCTGCCGCTCCTCCTGACCCGCCTCTCGAAGAAGGACCGGCGCCGCCAGGTCGAGACGGCGCTCGGCGTCGTCGGCCTCTCCGACCGAATGGACCACTACCCGCGCCAGCTCTCGGGCGGACAGGAGCAGCGCGTTGCGATCGCGCGTGCCATTGCGACCGACCCGGCCCTCCTCGTCGCCGACGAGCCGACGGGCGACCTCGACGCGAAGTCGGGCGAGGAGATCCTCGTCCTCCTCGAGCGGCTCCACGCCGAGTTCGGCAAGACGATCGTCATGGTGACGCACGACCCGAAGGCCGCGGCCCGCGCTCACCGCCTCGTCCACCTCGACAAGGGGGTCCTCAAGGAGGACGTCCGCGCGAAGGGCGAGAAGGGGGAGATCGGGGTCGCCGCCGCCGCGGCGATCGCCGCCGGCAAGTAGGGCGATGAAGATCCTCCCGCTCGTCCTGAAGAACCTCCTGAGGAAGAAGACGCGCTCGGCGCTGACGATCGCCTCGATCGTCCTGCCGCTCTTCGTCATCTGCATCCTCGGGACGCTCCTGAGGGGCCTCGAGACCGATCCCTCGGGCGGGAAGGGGATGTACCGGCTCATCGTCCGGCACAAGGTCTCGATCACGAACTGGATTCCCGGTGCCTACGACCCGAAGATCCGGAACGTCCCGGGCGTGACCGAGGCCGTACGGATGCAGTGGTTCGGAGGGGCCTACATCGACCAGTCGGCGAAGAACCAGTTCCAGCGCTTCTCCGTCACCGACGTCGACCGCCTTCTTCGTGTCTACGACGAGGCGACCATCGTCGAAGGGAGCGAGGCCGACTGGGTCGGCGATCGCACCGGTCTCCTCGTCGGCCGCCAGCTCATGAGGAAGTACGGCTGGAGGCTCGGGCAGAAGGTCACCTTCAAGGGCGACATCTACCCGGTGACGCTCGAGCTGACGATCCGCGCCGTCTTCGAGGCACCCGACGAGAGCGGGGTCTACTTCCATCACAAGGGTATCGAGGAGGCCGTCCCCTACGCGAAGGGCCAGGTCGGCTGGTACTGGCTGAAGACGGCGTCCGTCGCCGATACGGAGCGCGTCCCGAGGCTCATCGACGCGATGTTCGAGAACTCGCCGGAGCCGACGCGGACGGAAACCGAGAAGCAGTTCCAGGCCATGTGGGTCTCGATGATCGGGAACGTCAAGGCCGTCGTCGTGGGGATCTCGACGGCGATCGCCCTCGTCATCCTGCTGATCGCCGCGAACACGATGGCGATGGCCGCTCGCGAGCGGGTCACCGAGATCGCGGTCCTCCGCGTCCTCGGCTTCACGAAGGAGAAGGTCCTCGGCCTCGTCCTCGGCGAGAGCTTCGCGCTCTCGATGATCGGGGGCGGGCTCGGCATCGGCCTGTTCGTCCTCCTCCTTCCCGGACTCCGAGAAGGGATCGTCAACTCACCCATGGCGTCGTTCGCCGCGGGGATCCGCCTCTTCCCCGAGGTCCTCGTCCTCGGTTTCGGGATGACCTTCGCCGTCGGCCTCTTCGCCGGCCTCGTCCCGGCGATCCGTTCCGCGCAGCGGCCGATCACGGAGGGGCTCCGGCAGGTCGCATGAAGTTCGTCCCGTACGTCCTGAAGAGCCTCTTCCGCAAGAGGACGCGCTCGGTCCTGACGATCCTCTCGATCGTCCTCCCCTTCTTCGTCATCTGCGTCCTCGGCACGCTCCTCGCGACGCTCGACGCCGACCCGTCGGGCGGCAAGGGCATGTTCCGCCTCGTCGTGCGACACAAGGTCTCCCTCGCGAACTTCATCCCCGAGGCCTACCGCGAGCGGATCGCGCAGCTCCCCGGTGTCGAGGAGGTGACGATCCTCAACTGGTTCGGGGGGACGTACAAGGACAACCGGCCCGAGAACATGTTCGCCCGCTTCGGCTGCGAGCCGGAGAAGCTCGTGAAGATCTTCGACGAGGTGACGATCGTCGCGGGAACGGCGGCCGAGTGGGCCTCCGACCGGAAAGGCGCCCTCGTCGGCGAGCGGCTCATGAAGCGCTACGGGTGGAAGATCGGCGACTCGTTCGTCCTGAAGGGCGACATCTTCCCGATCGACCTCGAGCTGACCGTCCGCGCCGTCTTCCGCGGCTCCGACGAGACGGGCGTCTACTTCGACCGGAAGGCGGTCGAGGAGGCGGTCCCCTGGGCGAAGGGGCAGGTCGGGACGTTCTGGATCAAGGCCGCGTCGGCGGAAGCCGTCCAGAGCCTCCCTCGGCAGATCGACGCCCTCTTCGAGAACTCCTCCTTCCCGACGAAGACGGAGACGGAGAAGGAGTTCCAGAACGGCTTCGTCTCGATGCTCGGGAACGTGAAGGCGGTCGTGACCGGCATTTCGACCGCGATCGCCCTCGTCATCCTCCTCATCTCGGCGAACACGATGGCGATGGCCGCCCGCGAGCGGGTGACGGAGATCGCCGTCCTCCGGACGCTCGGCTTCGGCAAGTCGCTCATCCTGACGCTCATCCTCGCCGAGAGCCTCCTCCTCTCGGCCACGGGGGCCTTCGTCGGCCTCGGCCTCTTCCGGCTCTCGTTCCCCGCGCTGAAGGAAGGGCTCCTCAGCTCGCCGATGGCCGGCTTCGCCGCGGGGATGCAGCTCTTCCCCGAGGTCCTCGTGACGGGGATCGGGGTGACGCTCCTCGTCGGCCTCGTCGCCGGGATCGTCCCGGCGATCCGCTCCGCCCGCCGCTCCATCCCCGACGGCCTCCGCCAGGTCGGCTAGAGAGGAGTCGAACGTGCTCTCCATCCCGCTGAAATGCTCCCGGGAGAACCCGAACGCCGGGTTCTCCCGGACCCTCTCCGCGCTCACACCCGAACGCCGGACACGCTAGAGGCAGGAGTCGAACGTGCTCTCCATCCCGCTGAAGTACAACGTCCGGAACCTCTTCGTGAGGAAGGTGACGACGTCGCTCACCGTCCTCGGCATCGCGCTCGTCGTCGCCGTCTTCCTCTGCGTGATGGCGCTCGGCGAGGGGCTCGCGACCGTCTTCACGGCCTCCGGGTCGGAGAAGAACGTCCTCGTCCTCCGCCAGAACTCGCAGTCGGAGCTCCAGTCGGGGATCGGCCGCGACCAGGCTCCTCTCGTGAAGGCGCTCCCCGGCATCGAGAAGGACGCCGACGGAAAGCCGATCGTCTCGGCCGAGCTCGTCGTCGTCCTGAACCTCGACAAGAGGGACGGCGGCTCCTCGAACGTCACGCTCCGCGGCGTCGAGGAGAAGGGGATGGCGCTCCGACCGGGGATGAGGCTGACCGAGGGGCGGGCGTTCGTCCCCGGGACCTCGGAGGTCATCGTCGCCGAGAGCGTCGCCCGGCGGTTCGAGGGAGCGGAGGTCGGCGACGAGATCCGCTTCGGCGCGTACCGCTGGAAGGTCGTCGGGCACTTCGACGCCGGCGGGACCGCCCCCGACAGCGAGATCTGGACCGACACCGAGGGGATGGCGAACACGTTCCAGCGGGGCGGCTACTCCTCGATCCTCGCCCGTACGACCGACCGCGCCGCGCGCGACCAGCTCGTCGCCGCGCTCGCCGGCGACGCGCGCCTGGCGCTCGACGGCAAGGTCGAACGCGCCTACTACGACGAGCAGACGGCCACGGCCGCGCCGATCAGGTTCCTCGGGTTCTTCGTCGGCGTCGTCATGGCCATCGGGGCCTGCTTCGGCGCGATGAACACGATGTACGCAGCCGTCTCGGCCCGCACGCGCGAGATCGCGACGCTGCGCGCGCTCGGCTTCTCGCGCTTCTCGATCCTCGTCTCCTTCGTCCTCGAGTCGATCGCGCTCGCCCTCCTCGGCGGCGTCGCCGGCTGCGCGCTCGCGTTCCTCCTCGTGAAGCTCGCGCTCTCGGGCGTCACCGGGACGACGAACTTCGCGACGTTCGCCGAGGTCGTCTTCGCGTTCCGCCTGACGCCGCAGCTCCTCGCGACGGGAATCGTCTTCTCGCTCGTCATGGGCTTCTTCGGCGGTCTCTTCCCGGCGGGGCGCGCGGCCTTCACGAAGATCACCGCGGCTCTCCGGCAGGTGGGCTGAGGCCGGCGACCGGCGCTCCCGGGAAGCCCTCGAGGTCGCGGGCGGCGCTCCGGCGCCGCCCGCGGCGCGTCAGGCCTTTCCCCCGGGACCCTCCGGCGCCAGCAGCCACGCGGCCCCCGCGAGGCCCGCGACGCCGAGGAGGTACCAGAGCGAGCCGCTTCCGTTCCGCGTCTCGGCATAGCCCGCCGCCGAGAGGAGCAGGCCGACGGCCGCGGCGAGCGCGAGGAGGAGGAGCGCCCCGCCGGCCACGCCGAGGAGGCCGGGGAGCGCCCCCGTTCGCGAGCCGAGCGCCGCGAGGACGAGCCCGCCGAACGCGCAGGCCGGGAAGAGGACCCAGGCGGAAAGGCCCGGAGCGTTCGGCGTCAGCCCGAACGAGCCCGCGAGGAGAAAGACGCCGGCGCCGAGTCCGACGAGGGCGAAGACGACTCCCGCGATTCTCAGCACGCTCTGAAACCTCCAGCTCCGGGGATTATCGTTCGCGTCCCGCTCCGGCGCGCCCGGACCGGGCGCGGAGAGCTCCTAGCGCCCGGCCGCCCACGCGTAGACGGCGTCCGAGGCCCGGTCGAAGGCGACGAAGGTCCCCCGCGGCACCGCCGTTCCGTTCCCCGAGTGGACGTCCGCCGCGACGACGGTCGTCTCCCGGGCCGGGACGACCTGGACGAGGCCGCGGAACCACCAGTCGACCCCCTTCGGCGCCCGGAACGTGAGCGTCGCCACCTGGGTGTCGGGGATACGGACCAGACCCGGCTCGAGGGCCTCCCGCCCGGACTTCGAAAGGCGGAACCGGAGCCAGAACGCGCCGCTCCGCTCCTCCGTCGCCAACCGCAGGTCGGTCGCTTCGGCCGGGACCCACGCGGCGACGGCCGGCCCCGCCTCGGCCCGCGTGGGGAACGAGCGCGTCTCCGGCGAGCCGCCGCAGCCCGCCGCTGCGAGGAGGACGACGACGAGCGGGAGTCGAAGGAGGCGGCTCACGTCGCCCCGTTCGCTACTGGCAGGAGGCGATGTTCTCGCGGACGTACTCGATCAGCGTGCCGTCCTTTGCGCGGGAACGGAGCTTGTCGAGGATCGGCCAGCGCCAGCGCGGCTTCGACTTCAAGAGGCTCGCGTAGAGCCGGAGCGTGCTCTCGATCCCGCCGGCGTACATCGCCTCGCGGTCGGACGCCTTGTCGGGGTTCTGGATCGCCCAGGCCGCGTTGCCGAAGTAGAGCTGCCCGACGAGCTCGGGGGCGCCGTTCTTCCCCTGGCCGTTCAGCGCGCCGAGGAGCTCGGGACAGGTCGAGATGAAGAGGTCCGGCGCGTTGACGATGAAGTTCGTCAACCACTGGCGGCTGTTGTCCGCGCCCGAGGCGAGAGGGTCCTCTTCGAGCTGCTGGACGAGGGCGAGAGCCTGCGCCTTGTCTTCCGCGGAGGAGACGGTTGCATCCTGCGCGTACGACGGCGTGGCGACGACGAATGCAGTCAGGAGGGCCGGCAGCGCGAGCGGCGAAAGGAGAGACCTCTTCATGGGCTCGTTACTATGCCCTAAAAACGTCTTCAGATCATCCCCGGTCCTGAATCGGTGTCGAAGCTCCATGGAAATGTCACGGTGCCAGCTCGATAGAAATGTCCGGGCTGGGGGACCGGAATGGAGCAGGTTGTGGCGTTGAGCGGCAAGGAGCGGGAGCGGCTGGTAGAGCTCGAGCAGGTCAAGCAGGGC
>JAKPXO010000075.1 GCA_029567505.1 Acidobacteriota bacterium | reverse complement strand
CAGGACTCCGGCCACGACGATCGCTCCGAGGACGCCCCACGTCAGGACGCTCTTCTTTTTTTCCGTCATCTGGTCCCCTCCTTCTCCCTGTGAGGCCCCCGGTTCGAGGCCGGGGGCGAATCGGTTGAGGTGCGGTGAGCGGGGGGCGCACGGGATCGGCGCGCGCCCCCCGGAGTCGATCAGCGGGCCTCGGGGCCGGCGGCTTTCTGCTTCTGGTGCTCGGCGAAGGCTTCGCGCAGCTTCTGGATCGCGACCTCCTTCTCGGCGTCGGTCAGGACGATCTGGCGCGACAGGACGACCGACATCGTCCCGGTCGGGTTCCGGATGAAGTCGTCCACGGTCTTCCCGAAGCGGCTCTGCGTGTCCTCGACGGCCGTCGAGAGGTCGGGCCCGACCTGCGCGGCGCTCTTCACCCCGAGCGAGGAGACCGAGTGACAGACGAAGCAGCCGGTCGAGACGAACCAGGCGCCCGGCCCGTGCTTCATTCGCTCCTCCTCGGCGATCTCCTCGGGCGTCTGCGGGTCGGTCCGCGGGACGCCCGGTCGGTACGTCGCCGGGACGGGGGCGCGGCGCCAGGAGAGGACGAGTGCCGCGAGGGCCTGGGACTCCTTCGTCCCGAAGCCGAAGCTCGGCATGACGGTGTCGGGGACGAGCTCCTTCGGGTTCTTCAGGTGGGCGACGTGCCAGGCGAACGCGGTCTTCTGGCCGCCGAGGCGGCTCATGTCGTACTGCTCGGCGGCCTTGTCGCCGACGTAGGTCAGGTCGGGGCCGATGGTGCCGCCGCGCCCGTTGATGACGTGGCAGGCCCGGCAGCCCTTCTCGTTCACGAGCTTCTTGCCGAGGTTGATGAGGTCGGCCCCCTTCGTCTCCCGGTCGTACCGGTGGCAGACGTTGCAGTTCATCTGCATCAGGGCGCCCTTGTCGCCCCCCTGGAGCGAGTAGGCCTCGCCCATCGCCTTCCCGAGGACGGGCTCCTCCCAGAAGTGGATCGGCCCGTGGGCCTTCTCGCTCTCGACGGCCCAGCCCTGCCCGCCGTGACAGGCGGTGCAGCCGTAGTCCTCGACGGGGTGGATCTTCAGCGGCTCGGCGGGATGGGTCTTCCAGGGGTGTTCGGCCGTCTCGAAGCCCTTCCAGAGGATCCCCTGGTGGCAGGTGATGCACCGGTCCGCGCGGCCGAGGTCCTTCACCCAGATCTGCTTCATACCGGCCGGCACGGACGCGGCCTTCTCGGCGCCGTACTTCTCCGCTACCATCTTCCGGAACTCCGCCTGGTACCAGCGCCAGTCCTTCCGGTGGTCGGTGACGGCGAAGACGACCGTCGAGACGACGAGGAGGACCCCGATGACGGCGAGGACGGGACGGTCCTTGCCGGGGTAGGGCGAGCTCGTGCGCTGCTCCATCGTCAGATCCTCGTCGGCAGCTCGGGCCAGGCTTCCCACGGCCAGTAGAAGTTCCAGTAGGGACCCCGGAGGAAGGTCCCGACGATCGTGAACGCGAGGACGAGGAGGACGACGAGGAGGAAGACGAGGTTCTGCCGCTTCCTCGAGGCGTGGAACCAGACTCCGGCCGCGCCGGCCGGGCTCCTGTCGAGCCACGGCCAGACGGTGAGGAGGCCGAGGAGGAGCGTCGGCAGGATGACGCCGCCGAGGAACGCGCCGTTGATCGTGAACGACCCGATCTTCAGCGTCGTGTCGGTGACGATCTCCTGGAGCCAGAGGAAGTACCACGGCGCCTTCGCCGGGTTCGGCGTGATCATCGGGTTGGCCGGCTCCTCGAGGGGCGACGGGATGAAGCAGGCCAGGATGCTCACGACGGCGAACGTCCCGAGGACGACGATCGAGATCCGCCGGACGAGGTCGTTGACGGAGTTCACCGTCGTGTCCCGCGCCTCGAGAGTCACGGCGCGGATCGCCGGGGCCTGGCCGCGGGCGACGCCGAGGAGCGAATAAGTCTTCGACTTCGCGGGCGAGGCCTCGGTCTTCTCCTGCGTCGGCGTCCAGCGGTCGGCCTTCGCGAGCCCGCCGTCCTTGCGGATGCGCCACATGTGGTACGCGAGGAGAGCGCCGAGGCCGGCCGGCAGGAAGATGACGTGCAGGACGTAGAAGCGGATGAGCGTCGCCTGGTCGATCGTCCGCCCGCCGATCAGGAGCTCGCGCATCTGGGGGCCGACGAACGGCACCGAGCTCGCGATGTTCGTCCCGACCGTGACGGCCCAGTAGGCGAGCTGGTCCCACGGGAGGAGGTAGCCCGTGAAGGAGAGGAACAGCGTCAGGACGATCATGACGACGCCGAGGACCCAGTTCCACTCGCGCCGCTGCCCGCGCCCCGTGCCGTTCTTGTAGGCGCCGGTGAGGAAGACGCGGACGAGGTGGAGGAAGACGGCCGCCACCATGAGGTGGGCCGCGATCCGGTGGACGGCGCGGATCCAGGAGCCGAACGTGACGACGAACTCGATGTCCTTCACCGATCCGTAGGCCCGCTCGACCGAGGGAACGTAGAGGAGGAGGAGAGGGAGGCCCGAGAGGACGAGGAGGAAGAAGAGGGCGGCCGAGGCCGTGCCGAGCCAGAACGAGTAGCTCCAGTCGAGCGACGGCTTGTAGGTCTTGGCCGGGAACCAGTGGAGGAGGAAGTTGGAGACGACGGCGTCTCCCGCCTCGCGGTCGGAGCGGGGGCGGAAGCTCCAGAAGGGCTTCGGGTGGACTCCGGGGGCCGAGGAAGAGGCGGGGGGCTCGGTCTTCGCGCTCAAGTTCGTCCCGCTCCGCTCAGGCGACCGTCAGGCGGAAGTCGTGCCCGACTTCCTGCGCGAGGTCGACGACGAGCTGCCCGTCGTCGGCGGCGACGGAGAGCTGGTACCAGGCGAGCGGCTTCGGCGCCGGCCCCGTCTCGTTCGTGCCGTCGCCGGAGTACTTCGACCCGTGGCAGGGGCACTGGAAGCGGTGCGTGAGGCGGAGGGGCTTCCCCTCGACGTTCGCCTCCTCGACCTTCGAGAGCGCCTCGGCCCTCACGGTGCAGCCGAGGTGCGTGCAGACGGCCGAGATCGCGTGGAAGGTCTTCCCCTCGCGGAAGACGAAGAGCCTCTCGTCGGGAAGGAACTTCATCCCGTCGGGGAAGTCCGTCGGGGCGCCGAGCTTCACCGTCGTCGGCGCGTCGTACGACACGTTCGGGACGAGCGAGCGCAGGGAGGCGCCCGCCTGCCCGACGAGGGCGACGACGCCGGCGCCGAGGCCGGCCTTCATCAGGAAGTCGCGGCGGCTGTTCGGCTCGGCAGGAGGCGCGGCGGCGCCGGCCGGGGGGTCCGTCTTCGTCGTCATCGAGAAACCTCGCTCGTCTTCGGAACGAGACGTTCCGTGATCGTGAATCGCTCCATCGTCATCGCGTCGGTCGGGCAGCGGACGGCGCAGAGGCCGCATCGGATGCACTTGTCGTCGTCCTTGACCATCGCCGAGAGGGGGAGGCCGTTCCCGTTCGCGCGCTCCTCGAGGAGCGACCGCTCCGCCTCGTCGAGCTCGAGCTCCTCGAACGGGACGATGGCGAGGCAGTACTCGGGGCAGACGTCGACGCAGCGGCTGCAGAGGACGCACTTCTCCGGGTCGTAGATCGTCTGGACGTGGCAGACGAGGCAGCGCGCCCCCTGGCGGCGCGCCTCGGCCTCGTCGTAGCCGGTCTCGACCTCCGCGATCCCAGTCCGCCGGCCGACGTCGATCGTCGGCGGCGTGACCCGGTCCGCGAGCTCGAAGCCCGCGATCATCCGGTACGTCGGCGTGAAGAGCTTCTCGACCTCGAGGTGCGTCTCCAGAGCGAGACCCGCCGAGGCGCCGCGGGCGGAGAGGTGCTCGTGGATCGAGCGGGCGGCCTTCTTGCCGTTCGCGACCGCCTCGATGAGGTTCCGCGGGCCGAACGCCACGTCGCCGCCGGCGTAGACGCCCGGCGCCGACGTGGCGAGCGTTGCCGGGTCGACCTTCACCGTGCCGCCGGGCGTGAGCGCGACGCCGTCCTCGGGGGTCAGGAAGGAGAGGTCGGGCTTCTGGCCGATCGCCAGGACGCAGGCGTCGGCCGGGAGCGTGACGACGTCGGCGTCGTCGTAGCGCGGGGAGAAGCGGCCGCTCTCGTCGAAGACGGAAAGGACCTTCCGCAGCTCGACGGCTTCCAGGCGGGAGGCTCCGACGAATCGCTTCGGTCCCCGCCGGGGGAGGAATGCGACTCCCTCCCGCCGCGCCTCCTCGAACTCCTCGTGCCCCTGCGTGGAGCGGAGGACGGGCATCTCGTCGAAGTTCTCGAGCGAGACGATCGTCACCTCGGCCGCGCCTCCGCGAAGGGCCGCGCGGGCCGAGTCGAGGCCCTCCTTGGCGCGCGCGTCCGCGGCGCCCGCCGCCTCCTCGAG
>JAKPXO010000065.1 GCA_029567505.1 Acidobacteriota bacterium | reverse complement strand
TCGCCTACAACATCAACCTCGGAACGGCCGATCTCTCGATCGCCGACCGGATCGCGAAGTCGATCCGCCACCTCTCGGGAGGCTTCCGGTTCGTGAAGGCGATGGGGGTCCGGCTCGAGGCGCGCGGCATCGTCCAGGTCTCGATCAACATGACGAACTACGAGAAGACGCCGCTCCACCGTGTCTTCGAGACGGTCCGCTCCGAGGCCGAGCGGTTCGGCGTCCCGGTCGTCGGTTCCGAGATCGTCGGCCTGGTGCCGCAGGCCGCCCTCGTCGGCGCGGCCGAGCACTACCTGCGCCTCGAGGCCCCCGCCTCGTCCCAGGTCCTCGAGAACAAGCTCCTCGACGTCGCCTTCGCCGGAAGCGAGTAGGCGGGCGCGTTCCCGGGCGGACGGGAGGCCGTCCGCTCGGGGGGCGAGCCGCCGCCTCGCGGCGGCTCGCGGTCAGCGGAACTGGCGGAGAAGGACCCAGGCCCCGGCCGCGATCAGGAACGCGAAGCCGAGGAGGCCGGCGCGTCCGCCGACGGGGACGTTCGCGAGCCCGGTGACGACGAGGCCGGGCGCCGCGGAGGCGTCGTCGGCCGCGAGGACCGTGGAGGCGGGCCCGAGGAGCAGGAGGTCATAGCTTCCCGCTCCCGGAGCGGAGCCGAGCGGCACTCCGCTGAACGCGATCGTCGGGGACGTCAGCGGCGCCGAAAGCGTGCAGACCCCGCCGAAGGGCGACCCGAGCGTCCACGTGGCATGTGCGATCAGGCAGAGCTGGTAGCTGAGGGACGTGTCGGGGACGCTTCCGGAGGCGAGGAGGGCCTGGCCCGGAACGGCCGTCGTCGCGCCGAGGTCGACGTCCGGGGCCGCGGTGGGGACGGGCGTCATCGTCGTCGTCGGGGTCACCGTCGGAGTGACCGTCGGCGTGGACGTCGGCGTGAAGGTCGGGGTGAACGTCGGCGTGTCCGTCGCCACGTTCCTCCGGGATGCCGGGAACGAGCGTGGCGAGCAGAATCGTGGCGATCACGGGAAGCCATGCCCACGTGCTGCCCGTGCCGCTCCTGGTCTTCGTCGGCATCTCCCCCCGCAAGCACCGCCCGAATGTCGGGACCCTGTCTCAGGATGACGTGGTCCTGCCGGGCGCGGACGCGCCCGCCACGTCCGTCAGGAGCTCCTCGTTCCGGCAGACCGCCGTCTCGGGCGAGAACAGCCGGGCGACGAGCGCCGGGTCGGGGCGCAGCTCCTCTCGCCTCCGGAGGGCGCCCTCGAGCGCCGCGGCGAGCGCCTCCGGCGACTCGGGCGGACAGAGAAGACCGAACCCCGTCTCCCGCCCGACGACCCGGGCGCCCGGGATGTCGCTCGCGACGACGGGGGTCCCGGCCAGCATCGCCTCGACCTGGACCAGCGCCATCATCTCGGAGCGGCTCGGGAGGACGAAGACGTCGCACATCGCGTGGAAGTCGGCGATCCGCTGCGGGTCTCGGAGCAGGCCGAGGAGCCGACACTCTCCGTCCGGTGTCCGGTCCTTCTCCGCTCCCCGCCGCGTTCGTCCGGAGCGCCGCCGCGCGGGGGGAGGAGAGGCGAGCCGGCGCGCCGCTTCTCGCCGGCCTCCTCTCCGCCTCGTCCCTCGACCTGCTCGGGAACCTCGGGCAGCTGCGCCTCCTCCTCCTGGCGTGCGCGCTCGCGCTCGCGGACGCGTTCCGGGCGACGGGACTCGGGCGCGGCGGGCTCTTCGCGATCGTCGCGCTCGTCCTCGGCCCGCTCGCCCTCTCGGCCCTCCTCTTCCGCCCGTTCGACGCGTCCTGCGTCGCCCCCTACACGAGCGTCGCGAGGAACGCCGGCGCGGCGATGCCGCTCGCGGCGTGGCTCGGGCTCTGGGGGCTCCCGGCGTTCCTGGCGGTGAGCCTCGTGGCGCTCGAGGTCGCCCGAAGGCATGCGGCGTCGGAGGGAGGAGCGGGGCGTAGGGCGTGGCTCGCCGCTGCGGGACTCCTCGTCCTCGCGTTGGCATTCGGGCTCGCCTCGGGAATCCCGTCCGAAATCGTCGTCCTCCCGCTCGCATCGGCGGCGGCCGCGCTGGCGCTCGCACCGGGCGGCGGCGCCGCCCCGGAGCGCCGAGCCGTCCTCCTCCTCGGCGCCGGGGCCCTCCTGGTCACGCTCGGCGTCGACGTTCTCTCCGTCGGCGGCGACCGGATGAACAGCGTCTTCAAGCTCTCCTTCCAGGCGTGGGCCCTCCTCGCCGTCGCGTCGGGACCGGCGCTCGCGTGGGTCGTCGTGGCGCTCCGGGACGGCGAGCGCACGCGTCCCGGCTCCTGGCCCGTGACGGCGGCGCTCCTCCTCGGCGCGTCGGCGCTCTACCCCCTCACGGCGACGCCGGCGCGCTTCGCGGAGCGCTTCCCGCGCGTCACGCCCGGGGAGGCGTGCCGGCCGTTCGAGGGCGCGCTGGCCCCGCCGGACGCCCTCGGCTCGGGGGCGGCCGGGCGGCCGCGCGGCCTCGACGGCTCAGCGTTCCTCGCCGACTCCGCGCTCTGCGTCGAGGGGCGGCTCGTCCCGCTCCGGTACGACGGGGCGGGGTTCGCCTGGCTCCGCGCGAACGAGCGCGGCTCGCCGGCGATCCTGGAGGCGGTCCTCCCCGAGTACCGCTGGGGATCGCGGTTCAGCGTCCACACCGGGCTGCCGGCGGTCGTCGGCTGGAGCTGGCACGTCCGCCAGCACCTCGCGGTGGTTCCGGGCTCCGTCGTCGAGAAGCGCATCGCGGAGGTCGAGCGTTTCTACCGCTCGCGCCTCGCCGCGCCCGGAGAGGGGCCGGGCGAGAGGAGGACGACCGTCGCGGACGTGCGCCGGCTCCTATCGCGCCACCGCGTCCGGTGGGTCGTCGACGGCCTGCCGGAGCGGGCGGTCTACGGCGAGGAGGGGCTCGCGAAGCTCTCCGAGCTCGAGCGCCTCGGACTTCTCGAGCGGGCGTACGCGAACCCCGGCCTCACGCTCTGGCGGGTCCTTCCGGACGCGACGGCGCGCTGACGCCGCCGGCCGGGGTGGGCGAAGGAGCGGGCGCCGGTCGCTCCGCGGGGTCGCGCGGGGAGGAGCGCGTGCTCACGCCCCTCCCCGCGCGTGGAAGGTCCGGTCAACGGATCCGTTTCGCCGGCATCTCGCGGCCGCCCTGGCGGAGGACGAGGCTCGCCACCTTCCCATCGGTCCCCTTCACGAACGTGATCCGCGCGTCGACGACCTTCAGGAAGAACTCCGTCTCCGAGGCGGGGAAGACCTCGAGCTCCTCCTGCCCCGTCGCGCGCGTCAGCAGGCGGTTCCCGTCCCTGCGGACCGTCAGGACGAAGCCCGGGGCGAGCTCGTACTCCCCCGCGTAGAGGTCGTAGAGGGCCGGGTCGACCTTCGTCTCCGACGGAACCGCCGGGACGTCTCCCTCGCGGACGCCCTTCTCCGCCTCGTCGGCCCCTTCGGGGTAGAAGAGGGCCTCCTTCGCCTTCCCGTCGGCGCCGGCGACGAACGAGATCCGGGTGAGGGAGCGGTCGAAGAAGAACTCGCTCTCCGAGAGCGGCTTCACCTCGAGGCGCGGCCCGCCCGAGCGCTGGGAGAAGAGCTTCCCGCCGTCGAGGGTGATCGTCCGGGTCGTCTGCGGGTCGAAGCGGTAGACGCCGACCCAGCGCTCGAGGAGCTTCGGGTCCACCGGGACGGGGACGCGCGCGGGGAAGGGCTTCCCGATCAGGAGCGCGGCGATCTCCTTCCCGAGCGTCCCCGGGTCGGCCGCGGGGGCGTCGCTGTTCGCGAGGACGGCGACGTAGACCTTCTCGTCCGGGAGCCTCACGGCGTACGTGGAGAAGCCGAAGATCCCGCCGCCATGCTCGATCGAGCGGGCGCCGCGAAGCGTCGAGACGCCGAAGCCGTAGCCGTAGCGCGTCGGCCTCCCGTCGCGGGTGACGGCCGGGGTCCACGCCTGCACGAGCGAGGCCCGCTTCACGAGCTTCTCGCCGTAGAGGGCGGCGTCCCAGAGCGCGAGGTCGTCGACGGTGGAGACGAGCGCGCCGGCGGCGTGGGGCTGCGTCATGCTCAGGAAGCGGGCGTTCGCGACCTTCTCGCCGTCGCGCGTGTAGCCGGCGGCCCTCTTCGCGAGGATCGGCCCCTCGTCGCCGACCCGCGTCGACTTCATCCCGAGCGGCCGGAAGATCCGCTCGGCGAGGAGCTCGCCGTACGGCTTGCCCGAGACCTTCTCGAGGATCGCGCCGAGGAGGACGTAGCCGGAGTTGTTGTAGCGCCACTCCGCCCCCGGGGCGAAGTCCATCGGCTCCTTCGAGAAGACCTCGACGAGCTCCGCCGTCGTCAGGCCCGCCCGGATCTTCGGCCCGCTCATGTATCCGGGGATGCCGGTGTAGCTCCGGATCCCCGACGTGTGCGTCAGCAGGTGCTCGACGGTGATCGTGTGGCCGTGCGTCGGGTACCCGGGGAGGTACTTCGTGATCGGGTCCGAGAGCGAGAGCTTCCCCTCCTCGGCGAGCATCAGGACCGCGACCGCAGTGAACTGCTTCGTGATCGAGCCGAGACGGAAGACGGATTCGGGGGAGAGCGGCACGCCGAGCTCGAGGCTCGCCATCCCGCGGGCCTTCCGGAAGACGGTCTTCCCGTCCTTCACCGCGATCACCGCGACGCCCGGACCGTCGGCGGGGATCGCCCGGACGAGCAGGGCGTCGATCTCCTGTGCCGGCGCGGCCGGCTTCGCCGCGGCGGCGGGAAGGGTCGCGGCGAGGAGGAGGAGGAGAAGGGCGCACGCCGACACGAGACGCGGTCGGAGACGGGTCATCGGGACACCTCTCTTCGTTCGGGATCGGAAGTCCATGCCGACTCTAACGGAAGCGCCCCTCCCGGGGTTCCGGGCCGTCGTCGCCGCCGGGCGGGCCTCAGCCCTTCCGCGCCTCCTCCGTCCAGTACGGCGTCGCGAGGCCGATGTCCCTCTCGGAGACGAAGCCTTCCCGTCCGCCGGTCCGCTCGTAGTGGCGGAGCGCGGCGACGACGTGCTTTCCGCCGGCCAGGAGGATCGGCACGTTCGCCGAGGCGACGAGGATGTTCACGAGGTCGGTCACGTACCAGATGTTCCCGAGCTGCAGGTCGGCGAGGACCGTCAGGACGCCAAACGGGACGAAGAAGAGGGCGCCGAGGGCGCGCAGCCCGAGGATGAAGCGGGGCTTCCGCGAGAGCATGTTCGCGCTGATCTCGGCGAAGACGATCATCCCGATGAGCGTCGTGAAGGCGAAGAGGGCGTAGCTGACGGAGAGGGCGACCTGGACGGCCGGGTCGAAGCCGGTCCCCGGCGTGAGGTGCCGCGCGGAGGACATGAAGACGAGGAGCTTGTCGGCCTTCCGCGCCCCCCAGTCGAACACGTCCGGGGCGGCCCAGAGCTTCGCCATCACGGTGACGAAGCCGGCCATCGAGCAGATTACGACCGTGTCGAACCAGACCCCCATCGACTGGACGAGCCCCTGCTCGACGGGGTGCCGGTTGTCGGCGGCGGCCGCGGCCATCGTGATCGTCCCTTGTCCTGCCTCGTTCACCATGAGACCGCGCTTGATCCCCTGCTGGAGCGCGACGCCGAAGCTGCCTCCGAAGATCGCCTCGGGCGAGAACGCCTCCGCGAAGACCGAGCCGAAGAACCAGGGGACGAGCCGCCAGTTCAGGACGACGAGGAGGAGGACGACGCCGCAGTAGAGCACCGCCATGAACGGGACGCAGAGGTCGGTGAAGCGGATGACGCGCTTGAGCCCGCCGAGGACGAGCGCGGCGACGGAGACGACGAGGAGCGCGCCGATCGCGTAGAAGACGCCCGAGGTCCGTCCATAGGTCGTCCCGGCGAGCGTCGACGCGACGGAGCCGAGCGCCGTGAAGAGATGGAACGTCTGGCTCGGGACGTTCAGGAGGGCGTACGTGATGAAAAGGAGCGCGAGCGTGACGCCGACCCAGCGGCGGTTCCCGAGGATCCGCATCCCGTAGAACGGCAGTCCGCCGACGAACTCGCTCTCCTTGCGCTCCTTGAAGAGCTGCGCGAGCGTCGCCTCGGCGAAGCCGGTCGCCATCCCGAACGTCCCGGCGACCCACATCCAGAAGAGCGCCCCGGGGCCGCCGACCGTCACCGCCCCCGTCACGCCCATGATGTTCCCCGGCCCGGCGCGCATCGCCGAGCTGAGCATGAAGGCGGCGAAGGGACTGATGCCCGTCTCCGACGCCTTCCGGTCCATGACGATCCGGATGCTCTCGCCGAAGCGCCGGAGCTGGACCGCGCCCGTCCGGAGCGTGAAGAAGAGCCCCGTCCCGAGGAGGAGGAGCATCGCGAACGAGAACTCGCCGAGGACCGGGATCGCCGCCCACGCGGGGACGTTCTTCGGGAAGTCCCAGAGGAGGTCGGAGACCGGCACGAAGAACGCGAAGAGGTCGTTGACGACCTCGAAGAGGTGCTGCATCCCGCTCCCTTCAGCTTCCGCCGGCGGTCTCGACCCGGTCCCGACCCAGGCGCTTCGCATCGTACAGCGCGCGGTCGGCTCGATCGCGGGCCGCCTCGAAGCCAGCCGCCGGGTCGACCTGGGCGACGCCGAAGCTGGCCGTGACCGGCACCGCGATCGCCCCCCGCGTCACGGGCCGCGCCCTGAGCGCCGCCGCGAGCCGGCGGGCGGTGTCGGCGGCGGCGGGAGACGGCGTCATCGGCAGCAGAACGGCCAGCTCCTCGCCTCCGACGCGGGCCAGGACGTCGATCTCCCGCAGCTCCGCGCGGAGACGGCGGACGACCTCCACGAGAACGGCGTCGCCGACCCCGTGCCCCCAGGTGTCGTTCACCGCCTTGAAGCGGTCGAGGTCGAGGAGGACGAGGGAGAGCGGCATCCCGAACCGGCGCGCGCGCTCCGTCTCGCGGATCGCGGCCTCGTCGAACGCGAGGCGGTTCGCGGCGCCGGTCAGCGGGTCGGTCGTGGCGAGCCGCCGGAGCTGCTCGTTGTCGAGGTAGAGGGACGGCACGGCGAGCCCGAAGTAGGCGGCGCCCGCCAGGACGATCATCGCGAACTGGTACGCCGTCGTGTGATCGCCGGCGCCGGCGAGCGCGCCGGCGCCGGCGATCGCGACGCTCAGCGCGGCGACGGCGCCGAACGCGCGGTTCGACCCCTCCGTGTGGACGATCCACATGAGCGGGACGATCGCGAAGAAGACGAGGAACGCGGTGGCCAGGCCGCGGAGGCCGAAGCCTCCAAGCAGGACGAGCGATCCGGCGAGGGGGAGGACGCAGAGGGCGAACAGGAGCGCGAATCGGTGCCATCCCGGGTGTGCCGGGCGAAGCCGGGAGACCGCCCCGAAGAAGGGAGTTGAGCGCAGACGGAACGTGGCGGCAAGTCGCTCGAGGACCGCGGCGAGGGCGGGGCCGAGGGCGACGACGCCGACGAAGTCCCCGACGAACCAGGGGAGGAGGATCGCGCGTGCCTCCGCGCGCTCGATGACCCCCGCCGTGGCGAGCGCCACGGCGCCGCCAACGGCCGCGAGCGCGGACGAGGCCGGCGCGACCACGAGGAAGGCGGTGACCG
>JAKPXO010000053.1 GCA_029567505.1 Acidobacteriota bacterium | reverse complement strand
TTCGTCGGCTTCCCGGTGGAGAAGCGCAAGCGCCCGCAGGCGGGGAGCTGGAACCGGCAGAAGCCGGTCACGATCGAGCCCGACCCGAAGAAGACGGGGAACGCCCTCCGCGTGCCGAACGTGCGGGCCTGGGCCGTCGGCGTGACGGGGACGCTGGCCGATGCGGTGCGGCCGACCGACATCCCGATCCTGACGATCGACCCGCGAAGGACGCCGCCGGAGGTGACCGTCCGCCCGGTCGTCGGCGGCCGGCCGGAAGCGGTACTGACGCTGGAGTCGTTCCGGGAGGAGTGGCCGGTCCTGAAGACGGCCTTCCTCCTCGCGCAAGAGCTGTTCGAGGCGACGAACCCCGACTCGGCCCGCGACCTGAACGTCGGCCCGACGTTCGAGGAGCTTCTCGAGGTGGTCCAGGCGTACCTCGCGTCGCGGGTCCGGGTGCAGCCCGGGGCGGCGCCGGAGGACCTCGGCATCTATTACTGGCGGGTGCAGGCGAAGGACGCCCTCGAGACGGCGATCCGCTCCGCCGGGCGGGTCGGGACGCGGCCGGTGCCGATCCCCGGGGAGCCCGAGTGGCTCGACTCGGGGAAGCTCCGGAAGTTCCAGTGGACGGGGCTCGTCGCGGAGGGGAAGAAGGCCGCGACGAACCGGGTGCCGTGCCACACGGACCTCGAGCGCGAGTTCGCCGGCTTCCTCGACGCCGCGCCCGACGTTCTCCGGTACCTGAAGAACGAGCGGTTCGGCTTCTCGGTGACCTACTACGAAGGGGGCCGCCCCCGGCAGTACTTCCCGGACTTCGTCGCGCGGGTGCTGGAGGCCGGCGGCCGGGAAGTGATGTGGGTCGTCGAGACGAAGGGGGAGATCCGGCCGAACACCGCCCTGACGGAGGAAGCCGCCCGCCTCTGGTGCTATCGGATGAGCGAGACGCGGCACGGCCCCTGGCGGCACCTCTTCGTCCCGCAGCGGCGGTTCGAGGCAGCGCAGGCGGCTCAGGTCCGGACGTTCGCCGACCTCGTCGGGGCGCTGGCGTCGCCGAAGGGCGCGAGGCCGCAGCTCACCCTCATCCCTCTCGAGGACGAGCGGGTCGCCGCGGAGAGGTTCCGGTCGCTCCTTCCGCTCTACTCGCTGAAGGCGGCGGCCGGCTCCTTCGGCGAAGGCGAAGCGGTGGAGCCCGAGGGATGGGTCGACGCGACCTCGCTCGGACGTCTCGACGAGAAGATGTTCGTCGTCCGCGCCATGGGGCGTTCGATGGAGCCCCGCATCCACGACGGCGATCTCCTCGTCTTCCGTCGCGACCCGCAGGGGACGCGCGCGGGCCAGGTCGTCCTCGCGCAGTACCGCGGCCCGGCCGACCCGGAAACCGGAGGGGCCTTCACGGTGAAGCGCTACGAGTCGGAGAAGGTCCGAAGCGCCGACGGCGGCTGGCGCCACGCGAGGATCCTCCTGAAGCCCGAGAACCCCGAGTATTCGCCGATCGAGATCCCCGGCGAGGATGCGGGGAGCTTCCGGATCGTCGGGACGTTCGTCGGCGTCCTCAAGGGGGCGTGACGGCGTGCAGATCCCCGACATCGTGAGGCGGCTCCTGGCGAAGGCCTCGGCCGCGGCGAATCCGCAGCCGTCGGCGGGGAGCCGAACCTGGAGCGGCTTCGTCTGGACCGAGGAGCTCCTCCGGGCGAAGAAGGTGCTGGACGAGGCGCCGGTCGTCCTCCTGACGGGGGAGGCAGGGACAGGGAAGAGCACGTTCATCCGGGAGTACCGCGACACGACGAAGAAGAGCGTCGTCGTGGTGGCGCCGACGGGGATCGCGGCGCTCAACGCGCGGGGCGCGACGATCCACTCCTTCTTCAAGCTCGCGCCGAAGCCCGTGAACCTCGAGGAGATCAAGCGGGTCCCGGACCGGAAGCTCTACGAGAAGCTCGACATGCTCATCATCGACGAGGTCTCGATGGTGAGGGCGGACCTCCTCGACGGGATCGAGCGGTTCCTGGGCCTGAACGGACCGAGGCCGGGTCAGCCCTTCGGCGGAGTCCAGGTCGTCATGGTCGGAGACCCGTTCCAGCTGCCTCCCGTGGTCAAGACGAGCGCGGAAGCCCAGCTCTTCGGCACGAGATACCCGACGGCGTACTTCTTCGGAGCGCGCTGCCTCGCTGGGTTGGACGTGACCCCGGTCGTCCTGACGACGCCCTTCCGGCAGGCCGATCCGGCCTTCCTCGCTCTCCTGAACGCGCTGCGCAGGGGAGAGCTTTCGTCCGGTGATCTCGCCCTGCTCAACGGCCGGCTCGAGAGCTCGGGCGAAGGCGTCGAAGGCTGGGTCGTCCTCACCCCGACGAACGATCTCGTCGACGAGCACAACATCCGCGCCTTGAGATCGCTGCCGGGGCCGGAGAAGGTGTACGAAGGCAGGCTCGAGGGAAGCTTCGACCGCGACGAGGACCGGCTCCCCTCGCCGAGGGACCTGCGTCTCCGCGAAGACGCGCAGGTGCTCTTTACGAAGAACGACGCCGAGAAGCGCTGGGTGAACGGCTCGGTCGGGATCGTCAAGACGCTGAAGCCCGATGCGGTCGTCGTGAAGCTCGTGGATGGCCATTCCACGGCTCGCGTCGTTGTCGAGCCCGTCACGTGGGAAAACGTCCGGTTCGAGTTCGACCCCAGGGAGGAGAAGGTCGTCGCCCACGTCGTCGGGAAGTTCACGCAGCTCCCGCTGACGCTCGGATGGGCGCGGACGATCCACAAGAGCCAGGGACAGACGCTCGACCGGGCGCGAATCGACCTCGGACGGGGGGCCTTCGCCCACGGCCAGCTGTACGTCGCGGTGAGCCGGGTCAAGACCTTCTCCGGTCTGAGACTGGCGAAGCCCGTCTCGCAGGGCGACGTGAAGTGCGACGCGCTCGTCCGGGCGTTCTACGAGGAAATCGAAGTCGCAGCGAAGGTGGGATGAAGACGAGGAAGGGGCGCCCTCCCGGGCGCCCCTTCGGAGGAACCGGCTGGGCAGACGGCCTCAACCCTTTGCCCTCGCCTGCGCCATTCATGCTCCGACAAGAGTTCCTCGAGCTACTTCCCGAGGGCGTCCCGGACCCTATCCTCGTACGCTTTCCCGACGGTGAAGGGACGGTCATGCTCGGTCTCCAGGGCGAGGCCGAGTCGCGCAGCGGCCTTTCGGAGGGCCTCGGGCTGCGCGAAGACGAGCATCGCCGTCTGATCCTCCGTGGCGATCATCTCGAAGCGCTCGGTCACGCCTGCGTCCGCCAGCGCACGATGCACGGCGACGATCACGGCATCGAGGTCGTACCAGTCTCCGAGGTCCTTCGGACGGAAGCGATACAGAGACTCGCTGTGCACGAACTGGACTTGGTAGTTCACGGGGTCCGACTCCATCGGTCCGGCTTCATACGACTCGACTACAGCCTCCGGGTGAAATTGTCCGGCGCTTGCCCGAGCAAGGTCCCCAATGAGGAGATCATGACGGTTGGGGAACATGCCGGTTTCGACGTCGAACGCGAGGAGGCGCCCCGCCGCCTCGAAAAGGGCCTCGGGCCCTGAGACGTTCGCTTCAGGGTCGACACTGACGGCTCCGGCCTTGGCCAGCGCCTCCGATATCTCTGCCCGTGTGAAGACGTGCTCTTCCACGAGGATGCGTGCACACTCCTCGAGCGACTTGGAGGCGGTAGCCGATTCCTGGCGCGGCGGCAGCTCGAGACCGGCGCGCCGTGCGAGGTCGGTCGCCCTCGCCGGGTCAATCTCGGCGATCCGTTCGATGGCCCGCTGTCGAACCAGTTTCGACCTTGCGGACGCGACCACCTCCGCCAGGAGGTCCTTCGCGGCGGTCGAGGGTTCCACCGTGCCGACGAACTCGAGTGCGCCTATCGTCGCGCCATCGATCCACGCGATGTCGGGCTGCCGAGCGATGTGCAGGGCGGCGATGCGTGCGGCCCGAAGTCGAAGAGCGGCGTCCTGTGCGGCCTTTCCGAGGGCACAGACTGCGTCGAGGCCGGAACGTCCACCCATCGTATCGACAGGTGTCAGCCTCTTGTCGAGTCGTGTCAGTAATGCGTCGGTCGGCCGGAGACGTGCAGCAGCCAGGAACAGCTCGTCGTCCTTCTCGCTCGTATCCTCCAGACGAGCGAAGACGGCATCCGCCGCCTCAGGCACGTCGCAACACGCGACGATTCGCAAGGCCGCCTTCAGCAACCGACGGTCTGAGCTCCCGACCCAGTCGACGACGCACGCTCTGAGCTCGCGCGGCAGGGGTGTCGAGTCGGGATAGAGGTCCCAGAGCCGGCTCGTCAGCTCGAGCGCGGCGTCCGTGTCAGTGCGCGCCAGAGCTGCCACCTCGCGGGGAGCGACCTCCTCGCCCAGGAGCTGAATCGCGAGGAGGGCCTGGAGTCGAGTTGCGGCCGGAGCACCTTCATTCTCAGTCGCTTTCCGGAGCGCGACCAGCACCTGCGGCCGGTTCTCCCGCACGACGTCCAGTGCTTCCCGGTCAAAATCGCGGATTCGTCCGGGCTCTTGGAGGAGCTCGGACAGGAGCGCTGCGCGGCGCTCAGCGTATAGGGCGCGCGCGGCGGCGATCTCGCCGGGATCGGAGATCACCTCCACGCGGCCCTCGTTGGACGCGGGCCTGCGGCACGCGACCACGAGCAAGAGTGCGATCGCGTACCGCCAAGCTCTCCTCATCTGCACCTCGTCCCTACTGGCCCATCAGAAGGCCGCGAGCGAAGGCCAGGCGTGCCTTCAGCCCTTCGCCTGCGCCTCCAGCATCTTCTTCCGCGTGTAGGCGATGAGGCC
>JAKPXO010000047.1 GCA_029567505.1 Acidobacteriota bacterium | reverse complement strand
CCGACCGAGACCCCGGCCCGCGCGGCGAGGTGGTTCGTGCTCGTCCGCGCGTACCCCTTCGAGGAGAAGAGGTCGACGGCCGCCTCCAGGATCGCCTCCACGGTCTCCCGGGCGCGCGCCTGTGCCGGGCTCTTGCGCGGGGCGAGACGGCGGGGGAGACGAAGCGGCGGAATGCGAGCCGCGCTGGCGGCGGCGGCCGGACCGGGCGCGGAGGTGCGCTCGCGGGCCTTTCGGGGAGGCCTCGGCGGCGCGGGACGGGGACGAGCCATCGATGCCTCCAAAAGCGAGTCGACGATGCGAGTAATCGCTCGTATCTTCTGGGCATGATACCGACCGAGAGCCCGATCCGAACCCCGCCTCCCGCCCGCAGCGGACACGTCTGCCCGGCCTGGGCGGGGCCGCTCCTCTGCTGCCCGCTCCGGCGTCTTCTCGGCTCTCCCGAGAAGCTCCTCTCGCCGCACGTCTCGCCGGGGATGGCGGTCCTCGAGCCGGGACCCGGGATGGGCTGGTTCACGCTGCCGCTCGCGCGGCTCGTCTCTCCCGGGGGACGCGTCGTCGCGCGCGACGTCCAGCCCGGGATGGTCGCGGGTCTGAAGAGGCGCGCGAAGAAGGCGGGGCTCCTCGATCGGATCGACGCCGCGGCCTGCGCGGAGGACGACCTCGGGCTCTCGGAGTGGAGGGGCCTCATCGACACGGCGTTCCTGATCCACGTCCTCCACGAGGTGCCCGACCCTCGGCGCTTCCTCACGCAGCTCCACGACGCGCTCCGCCCCGGCGGGAGGCTCCTCCTGCTGGAGCCGAAGGGGCACGTCTCCGGAGAGTCGCTCGCGGGCGAGGTCGCCGAGGCCGCGCGCGTCGGGTTCCGCGTGGTCTCGGAGGTGGCGGAGCGCCGGAGCCACGGCGCGCTCCTCGAGAGGCCCGGGGCTTGAACGGAGGCGGAGGTCCGGGCGCGGCGTGAAGGCCGGCGGCTTCAGAAGGGTTCCGGAGTGTGGATCGCGAAGCCCTGGGCGTAGTCGAGCCCGGCCGTCGTGACGCGCTCGAGCGTGGCGGAGTCCTCGACCCACTCGGCGACCGTTCCGAGGTCGAGCGCTCGCGCCAGGTGAACGACAGACTCGACGATCGCTCTCGCGGTCGCATCGCGGGCGAGGTCGCGGATGAACGCGCCGTCGATCTTCAGCAGCTGGACGGGGAGCGACCGCAGGTAGGCGAGGGACGACAGCCCGGTCCCGAAGTCGTCGAGCGCGAATCGACAACCGAGGCGGCTCAGCCGGGCCATCAGGTCCACCGCCGCCTCCAGGTCCCGGACGACGGCGGTCTCCGTGACCTCGAAGCAGAATCGGGAAGGATCGCAGGCCGATCGGCGCAGCATCCCCTCCACGTCCTCCGCGAAAGCGAGGTCGCTGAGCGTGGCACCGGAGAGGTTCACGAGAAGCGTGCCTGGACCGTTCTCCTCGGAGCGTGGCGGGTGTGACGACACGCGGTGGAGCAGGTTCCGGACCACCCATCGATCGATGGCCGCGGCCAGGCCGAACCGCTCGGCCGCCGGGACGAACTCTCCCGGGAGGACGAGACGGTCGTCGGCGCCGACGAGACGGACGAGGACCTCGGTCATGCGCTCTCTCGGCGCGGCGGGGCTGAGGGGGAGGAGGCTCTGCGCGTAGAGGACGAAGCGATCGTTGTCGAGGGCGTCGAGGAGGCGGGGGACCCACTCCGCTTCGGTCCAGCGCTTCATCACCGCGGGGTCCGAGCGATCGAAGCGCCGGACCCGGCGGCCGCCGAGCTCCTTCGCCGCGACGCAGGCCGCGGTGGCTTCCCTCAGGACGTCGTCCGCGGCGCGATCGCCGGAGGTGATCGTGACGACGCCGGCGCTCGCTCTCACGACGAGCGCGCGCCCGGCCGAACGGAGGCGCAGCGCCGAGACCGTCTCGACGAGCCGGGCGCCGCGGCGAGTCGCCTCCTCGGCGTCGAGACCCGGGAGCAGGACTCCGAACTCGTCGACCCCGATACGCGCGACGGTCTCGCCTTCCGAGACCACCCCTTGCAGGGCCACCGCCACGCCCTGCAGGATGGCGTCCCCCGCGGCCCGGCCGAGGGCGCCGTTCAGCGACCGGAACCCGTCGAGATCGAGAAGGACGAAGGAGACGGGCCGTCCCGTTCGGTCGATCGTCGAGACCGCGGTCGTCAGCCGACGCAGGAGCTCGTCTCCGTTCACGAGGCCGGTCAGCGGATCGTGCGTGCGGATCCGGGTCAGCTGCTCCTCCGCCGTCCGGCGCGCACGCCGGTTCTCCGCCTCCTGGAGCCCGCGACGGAGGGCCGGCACGAGGCGTGCGAGATCCGACTTGGAGACGACGTCGTCGGCGCCGGCCCGAAGCGCCTGGACCGCGGCGTCGCGTCCAATCGCACCCGAGACGATGAGGAACGGGACATCGGTTCCTCGGGCCCGGACCAGGCTGAGGGCGGCCGCGGAGCTGAACGACGGAAGGTGGTCGTCCGCCAGGACGACGTCCCAGCCCGACGCCTCCAGCGCGGCCGACATCTCGTCGGCGTTCTGGACGCGCTCCAGCAGGGGCGACAGTCCGTCCCGGCTCAGGAGACGCCGGACGATCTCGGCGTCGTCCGCCGAGTCCTCGACGAGCAGGACGCGCAGCGGCGCGTGGGCACCGCTCTCGATCACCACGTCGCCACGGGTCTCTCGTCGAGAGCGTCAGGCGAGCCCGGGCAGAACCTGCCCGAGCTGCCGCAGCAGGGTGTCGCGCGTGTCGTCGCCGATCGAGCGGGTTCCCTGGAAGCCGACGAGGATCGTTCCCATCGCGCCGGCGTCGGCGCGGAGGCCGATGAGCCGGTTCGCGTCGAACTGGAGCTCGAGCAGCCGGAGCTCGCCGCCGGTCGGGTTGATCCGTCGGAGCTGGTCCATCGCGTAGCAGAGCTCGGCGCCGATTCCCTCGAAGCCGTCCTTCGGCGTGTTGCCGCGGCTGGCGATGACGAACCCTTGCGAGTCCACGACGAAGCCGGCGTGCGCCCGCGTCAGCTCGAGGCTCCAGGCGAGGAACGCCTCCCAGGTGCCGATCTCGGCTGCCGGGGGCCGCGGACTCGACGCTTCCGCCGGGACGACGCGCTCGAACCGGACGTAAGCCTCACGAGGCTCGTCGCCGGACGGCGAGCCGGGCCTGCGCGCCGCGAGCGAGCGGCTGATGGCGGCGGCGACGTCGACGTTAGAGGAGATCACGCTGCGGTCTCTCATCGACCTCTCCTCCTCCGGCCGACTCGGCGATCAGCGTTTCCAGCTCGATCACGATCTGCTCGAAGCGCCGGGCCTCCGGCGTGACACGCCCCGCCAGGAAGGAGACGGGAAGACCCGCTTCGCTGGCGCGCAGGAAGACCGGCGCGCGCGGGACGACGCTCTCCAGCACGCCTCCGAGCCGCGCCCACGCGGTGCGGAGGACGTTGAAGGACGCCTCGTCCCGGACCTGGACCATCGTCGGCAGGATGCCGAGGAGGCGCAGGTCGCGGTTCTCCTCGCGGGAGACGTGCTCGATCACGCGGAGGGCCTGGCCGATCGAGCGGAGCGCGAGCGGCTCGGCCTGGAGGGGCAGGAGCGCCCAGTCGCTCGCCGCGAGCGCGGCGCGGGAGATCGCCCCGACTCCGGACGGCGTGTCGAGGAGGACGTAGTCCCGCCCCGCGGAGAGCTCACGGACGACCTCCCGGACCTTCCCGGAGGAATGCAGGAAGGCCTCGTAGCTGCAGGTGTCGACCGGGTCCAGGCGGCCGCGTGGAAGGAGGCAGAAGCCCGGGAGGCGCGTCTCCACGACCAGGCCGGCGACGGGCCGACCTTCGATGACGTGCTCCGCCAGGCCGGGCCACTCGCCGTCCGGACGGTCGAGGGCGAGGCCGACGGCGCCCTGCGGATCGAGATCGACGACGACGACGCGGCGCCCTCGCTCGGCGAAGGCCACGCCGAGGTTCAACGCGGTGGTCGTCTTGCCGCACCCGCCCTTGGAGCTCACGAGGGAGATGACGTGCGTCATGGGATCAGGGCTCCTTCATTCTGGGGATCGAGCGATCGAAGGATGTCGGGGGAGACGAGTCCGAGACGGTGGAGGGCCGTTCCCGGGCGCCCGTCGGCTCCGAGCCTCAACGCGATCAGGAGGCGTCGGTCCCGATCGAGCCACCGGGCGACGACGACGCCCTCGTCCGCCTCGAGGAACCCCTGCCGGCTCCGACCCAGCGCGCAGGGACCGCCGAGGATGGCGAGCGCGGCCGCCGCGACCTGGCCGGCGCAGCCCCTCTCCCCGTTCCCGAATCCGTGGCACGCGACGAGGCGCCCCATCCAGTCGGCAGCGAGAGCGCCGCGGTAGCCGGGAATCTCGGCAAGCGGAAGCAGCGTCGACGCGAGGTCCTCCGGCGGTGTCCCGATGCCCGGGGCCCGGTCGAGAAGCCACTCCGGCAGGACGTCGACGACGGGAAACGTCAGCTCGTCCTCCGAGCAGAAGAGCCCTTCCTCCCAGTCGCCCGCGAGCGACTCGGAGAGGAGGAGGCTGGAGACTGCGGCGCGGAGGTGAAGCAGGAGGCAGATCCTCAGGACGGGTCGGGAGATGAGGCCGGCCTCCTCGAGGAGACGTCCCAGCTTCCGGTCGGGTCCCGCCGCGCGGAGCCGGGCGTGTGTCTCCTGGAGCTGCTCGGGAGAGAGGTAGCCGATCCGCTCCAGGAAGTGCCCCAGGTGCTCCTTCTGCCCGGCGCTGGAGGCCCACGCGACCTGCCCGTCGCGGAAGACGACCGTACCCACGGGAGCACCGCCCTGCCGCACCTCGAGCCAACCGCTCCCACGTCGCTCGGCCGTCTCCACCAGGAAGGAGACGAGCGCGATCGCCTCGTGCGCCTGCGTCACGGGCATCGGCTCAGCCGTCCTCTCCGTCGGTGCGACCGCCGCCGAGTGACAGCCGCAGCGCCTCGCGCGTGCCGGCGTCGGCGGAAGGCGAGAAGGTCACGCGGAGGACCGCCGACCCCACGATCCCCTGAGCGCAAAGCTCCTGCGGGCGATCGATCCGGAACAACGGCCGCGGGAAGGTCGGGAAGTACTGGAGCGTCCCGCCCTCGGCGAGGCGACGCATCAGCGCCTCGTCGACCGGCTCGGAGAGCTCGTACTCGCGGACGGGCGCGCTCCGGAGGCAGCCGGGCGGCACTCGGATGGCGATCACCTCGCGCACCATCAGGCGCCTCCGCCCGCGAGCGCGTCGACGGCATCGGCGAGCGCGTCGACGTCGGCCTCGGTGGTGGACCAGCCGATGCTCGCCCGGACGGTCCCGAGGGGGGCCGTGCCGAGCGGAGCGTGAACGAGCGGCGCGCAGTGGAGGCCCGCCCGGACCTCGATGTCGAACGAGCGGAGGAGGGCGTCCCCGACGTCGCCCGGCGTCCACCCGGCGAGCCGGAACGCGACGATGCCGGCGCGAGGGTCCGGCTCGAGCTCTGGCGAGAGGGAGACGCCGGCGGTCGCGGCGAGACGCGATCGGAGCCGCGTCGTGAGCCGGCCGCGGCGCGCGCCTTCCGCGGCGACGCCTCTCGCCAGGACGAGGCGCACGCCGGCGGCGAGACCGGCCGCCGCCGGAACGTCGGGCGTCCCGGCCTCGTGACGGAGCGGAAGCTCCGGAGGATGGAGGGGTTCCTCGCTCCGAATGCCGGTCCCGCCCACCACGCCCTGCGGGAGGCGGTCGTCGGCCAGGACGAGGCCGCCGACGCCGGGCGGACCGAGGAGCGACTTGTGCCCGGCGAAGGCGACGAAGACCCGCCCGGGCAGCGATCGGTGACCGAGCGGAAGGACCCCGGCCGACTGAGAAGCGTCGACGAGGAGAGCGACGTCCTTCTGAGCCGCGACCGCGGCGATCTCTCCGATCGGCTGGATACACCCGGTCGCGTTGCTGACGTGGGTGACGGCGACGAGCCGGGTCCGGGGCTCGATCGCGCGTTCGGCGTCCTCCGCCGACACGCGACCCAGCCGGTCCGGCGAGACGTACGAGACGCGGAGCCGCCCCGCGGCGGCCGCGTGCGCGAGCGGTCGAAGGACGGAGTTGTGCTCGAGGCGGGTCGTCACGACGTGGTCGCCGGGCTGCGGCGCCAGCCCGGCGATCGCGAGGTTCAGGGCGTAAGTGGCGGACGGAAGGAGAGCGATCCGCTCCGCGCCGTCGACGTCGAGAAGCTCGGCGAGGGCGAGGCGCGCCTCGGTGAGGGGGTCCTGCCCGCCGGCGCCGCGCCCCGGGTGGGCGGGCGCCGACGAGAGCGCGGCGACGACCGCCGAGACCACCTCAGGTGGTCTCGGATGGGTCGTGGCCGCGTGGTTCAGGTAGACCATCTCGGTGGGACTCCCTCCGGCCGAGGGCTCGGCGTCACTTCTTGGTGATGACGAACTCCCCGTGCGGGTCGCCGACCTCGCGGCCGAGCGTCTGCTCGCAGGAGAACGTGTTCATCCCGTTCGGATAGGGCTCCGCATAGGCCAGCTCCATGAAGGCGGCGCTGACGCCGCGCACCATGTAGGCCCGGAGCCCGGAGCCGCCGCTGTCGGCCTCGTAGTAGTCGACGGCGCGGATGACCATCCGCTCGCCGTCGCGGACCTGGACGACGCCGGACTTCGCCCAGCCCCACGCCGTGAAGACGGCGAACGCTCCGCGAAGGACGTCCTTCGCCCCTTCCGTCACCATCGGCATGACGACCGACTGGAACTCGGGGGAGCTGACGATCCCATAGCCGGTGTGATAGCCGCACTCGTAGGCGCAGTTGACGAGCGCCTTCTCCATGTCGGCCTTCCGGTCGGGAGGCGCGATCGCCATGAAGCGCTCGGCCACGGTGTTCCAGAACGACGTGGGGAGCTGGTTGACGAGGACGTTGAAGCCGGGCATCAGGCCGTCTTCGTTGGCCTTGACTTCGACTTGGACGAGGCTCTTGACGACCTGGTCACGCATGACGGTCATGACGCTCCTCCGCTCAGGCCTGCCGGACGGCCAGCACGCTCGCCGGGGCGCCCATCACGATCGAGGCGCTCTCGGTCACCTGGAAGCTCCGGGCCGGGCGGTCGAAGGCCGCCGCGAACATCGCGGCGACGAATCCGCACCCGACGTGGTTGACGGGCTTGTCGTGCGCACCCCACTTCTGGACCCATCCCTCGTCGACGTGAGAGTGCCGAAGCGTGACCTGGCCCTCGGTCGCGCTCCCGGAGACCTCCATCCGGCCGAGCCCCATCGCGGAGAAGTACTGGCGGCCGAGGTCGAGACGGTCGGCGGGAGAGGTCACCTTGTGCTCTGCGAAGTAGCTGTCGAGGACCGGCCGGATCGAGTCCTCCGTCGCCTCGCGCAGGACCCGGGGGCCTCCGAGGTCGGCGAAGTCCTCCGAGAGCCTCGTGGTGAGGCTCATGTAGTGATGGCAGTGGAGGACGACGTTGTGCCCGTTCACGAAGTGACGGAACGAGGCCTCGTCGAAAGTGTGGCTCAGCTCGAGGTTCATCTCGTCCGCCTCACAGGATCTGGGACAGCTCGTCGACGAGGGGCTTCACCTTGTGGCGGATGATCCCGAGCTTCGAGGCGTCCGGCGCGACGACGACGATGATCGCGTCTCCGGCGGGCCGGCACATGATCACGGCTCGTCCGTACTCGACGAACAGGTCCTGGAACTTGGACACCTGGAGCTCGCTGCCCATCTCCTCGACGCCGTTGATGGCATTGGCCAGCGCCGCACCGAGGTCCTCGATGTTCACGGTGCTGGATCCGCCGGCGGACTCGATCACGAAACCGTCGCGGCCGACGATGACCGCGGAGAGGACCCCGGGCACCTTCAGGAAGTCCTCGAGGACGTCGGTTGAGGTTCGGGTGGATTTCGCCATTCTGTGGCTCCTTTCGCTGTCCTGTCGCGCCGGCCGGGCTTCCTCCCGGCGACGCTCGTCGAGAACTCGGATCGCCTCCATCAGCGCCTGCTGGACGGGCATGCTGATCGAGGCCTTCGGGGAGAGGACGTTGTCGTAGAAGGCGAAGCTGCCCCGGTCCCAGCCGCACATCTCGACGAGGGCCTCCATCCCGATCGCGGGACCGGCCGTCGCGTGGACGAGCGCGCCGGCGGAGAAGTAGGTCCGCCCCTCCGGCCGGTCTCCGTGCTTCTCGAGAAGGAGCTGTCCGGTCTTGCCGCTCGCGTTCAGGAACTGGAGGAGATCGGGGATGCTCGTCATCGCGAGGTTCCCCTTCAGGCCCTCCACCTCCGCCGGGGGTATCGCGCTCTTCCGGCCCGCCCTCTGCGTCATGAACGCCTCCACGATCTGGACATGCGCGCCTCCGGACCGTACTCAGCGAAGCGCGTGCCAGGCCGCGGCGCGGGACGAGCCCGCGCAGGCAGCCGTTCCCTCGCGCGTCAGAGGTCCGACTCGCTCGATTTCGGCCGCTCGAAACGGGCGGGTCGGCTCAGTTCCGGCGATCGGCCCGGAGACCGTACTCCCCGACCTTCCGGCGAAGCGTCGAGAGCGCGATGCCGAGGACCGCGGCGGCGTGCGTGAGGTTCCCGCCGCAACGCTCGATCGTGGCGGAGACGTGCCGCCTCTCGACCTCCTCGAGCGTCGCCGTCTCGGTCTCGGGCCTCGCCGCCGGCCGGGCGGGGGGCGACGCCGTCCGGACCGAGAGGAGCTTCGACGGCTCGAGGCGATCCTCGGGCTGAACGAGGCGGGCCCGTTCGAGGACGTTCGCGAGCTCGCGCACGTTCCCGGGCCAGGGGTACTCGGCGAGACGGTCGATCTCCTGCCGGGACAGCTCCAGGTCCTTCCCCGTGCACGTCCGAAGGAGATGCCGGCAGAGCGTCGGCAGGTCCTCGATTCGCTCCCGAAGCGGGGGGAGGTGGATCCGGACGACGGAGAGCCGATAGAAGAGATCCTGGCGGAACCCACCGTTCGCCACGGCCTCCTCGAGGTCCGAGTTCGTCGCCGCGACGACGCGGGCGTTCGCTCGGCGGACCACCTCGCCTCCGATACGGCGCACCGTCCGGTCCTCGAGGACCCCGAGGAGCTTGGCCTGGAGCGGAAGCGCCATCGCGCCGATCTCGTCCAGGAAGACCGTGCCGTCCACGGCCATCTCGAAGAGTCCGCGTCGCGGGGCGATCGCCCCGGTGAAGGCCCCCTTCTCGTGGCCGAAGAGCTCCGACTCGGCGAGGTGCTCGGGAAAGGCGGCGCAGTTCTGGGCGACGAACGGGTGATCGCGGCGGTGGCTGCGATAGTGGATGGAGCGGGCCAGCAGCGACTTCCCCGTCCCGGTCTCCCCCGTCACGAGAACGGGGACATCGCTGGCCGCGGCGACGTCGGCGAGACGCAGCGGCATCTCGAGCGAGGGCGCCGACCCGACGAACGCCGAGCGTTCCAGCTCCTCCCGCTGCCGGCGGCTGTGCAGGAGCTCGATCCGCTCGAGCTCGCGGACGCGGAAGGCGTTCCGGACCGCGAGCCGGACCTCCTCGAGCTCGAAGGGCTTCGCGATGTAGTCCGAGGCGCCGACTTTGAGGGCCGCGACGGCGTTCTCGAAGGTCGGGAACGCGGTCATGAACACGACCTTCGTCGTCTCGTTCTGCTCGACGAGCGCCGGACAGATCGCGGCGCCCGTCGCGTCCGGGAGGTTCTGGTCGAGGAGGACGACGTCCGCCGTCACGCGTCGGCAGAGAGCGAGCCCGGCGGCGGCGGTCTGGGCGTGCAGGACGAGCGTCGTCTCGTCCCCGAGCGCGTCCACGAGCGTCTCGCAGAGCCGGGCGTCGTCGTCGATCACGACGACCGTGAACCCCGGACTCGGTGCGGCCGGCTCCGCGCGAAACCCCAAAGCGCGGGGATGTTACACGGGCCCGGATCCGCGCGCGGGCAGCGGCCGCGGGGGCCGCCCCTCTCCGTCGGACAGGAGCTCAAGCTCGTCGAGCCGGCAGACGAGGTCCCGGCACTCCGAGCGCCGCGAGAAGTGCTCCCGAAGGCCGCGCGCCACGACTCCGAGCCTCCGGACGAGGACCTCGCGGTTGGTCGCGAGATGCAGGAGCCGCGGCGCGCCCGCCTCCCGGTCCGCCTCCAGGCGCGACGTCTCGCGCTCGAGCTGCTCCCTCAGCCGCTTCGAGCGGGCCTCGATCTGCCGGAGCCCGCCCTCGCGACGCCTGAGCTCCTCGCGGGCCCGACGAATCGCCTCGTCGCTCCGCTCGCTGCGGGCGGCGGCCGCGGCAGCCTCCTCTCGCGCCCGATGGCTCTCCGCGAGGACACCGCGCACGTCGCCCTGCTCGGCCGCTTCGCGCGCCGCGTCCCGCTCGCGGACGGCCGCAGCCCTCTCCTCCGCGAGCCGACGGATCTCGTCCGCGAGCTCCTCCTCCTCGCGGGCGATCCGCGAGCCCTGCCGAGCCAGCTCCTCGATCTGAAGACCGATCCTCTCGGCGGTCTCCCGCCCTCTCAGCCAGAGGTTCTCCGACCAGGTCTCGAGCAGCTGGAGCTCCCCGTCGACGCGGGCGAGCTCGGCGACACGGGCCCAGATCTCCTCCACGCTTCGGGAGACCGCCTCCGGGCAGCCTCCGGACGGGTTCGCGGCCGCCGCCATCCGGCCGAGGAGGGACGCGGCCACGGCCCAGAGAGACCCCTCGGCGAACGTGGGGGGGGGTGCGCGGGCTGGGAGTCCACTCCGCGAGCGACGGGGCCACCGTCCGACTGGTGGCGGGCGAGGATCCCCCGGCACGCCTCCGCCAGGTGGGGTGCGTCGCGGAAACGTCGGGCGGGGTCCTTCTCGAGGAGCCGCAGCGTGAGGGCCGCGGCGCCCTCGTCGAGTCCGGGCCTGAGGAGACGCGGGTCCGGAGGCGGCTGGGAACGGTGGGCCTCGGCGAGGTCCGCGGCGTCCTCGAGGAGGAACGGCAACCGACCCGTCAGCATCTCGAAAAGGACGACGCCGAGGGAGTAGAGGTCGGCCGCGGGACCGGGCTCCTCGCCCCGGGCCTGTTCCGGCGCGATGTACTCCGGGGTCCCCAGGACGGCGCCGGGCGGACCGAGCCGGCGCTCCCACGCGACGTGCGCGAGACCGAAGTCGATCAGCTTGACGAAGTCCGACTGGTCCCCTCGGCGGAGGAGGAAGACGTGGTCGGGCTTCACGTCCCTGTGGACGACGCCGAGCTGGTGCGCCCGTCCGAGCGCGGAGGCCACCTGCTCGACGATCTCGAGGCTCTGGCGCGTGCCCATCGCGCCGGCGGCGATCCGGTCGGAGAGCCGCTCCCCGACGAGGAGCTCCATCACGAGGTAGACGAGGCCATCGTCCGTCTCGCCGTAGTCGTAGATCTCCGCGACGTTCGGGTGGTTGACGCGATTCGCGGCGCGCGCCTCCCGGAGGAACCAGGGCCGATAGACGTCGCTTCCGGGCCGATCGAAGGCGAGGACCTTGATCGCGAGCTCGCGTCCGATGAGAACGTGCCTCGCGCGGTAGACGATGCCGAGCGCCCCGGACCCGATCCGCGCGTCCAGGCGGTATCGGCCGGCGACGAGAGTCCCGACGAGCTCGTCCGGTCCGCGCCCGGTGTCCACGCTCAAGAGACCGCGGCCACGGGAGGCCACGACCCGCCGCCGTCGATTCGCGGGAACCGCAGCTCCAGCGTCGTGCCGGCTCCGGGCTCGCTCCGGATGAGAGCGAGCCCGTTCATTCGGAGCATGAGCTTCTGGACGATCGCGAGGCCCATGCCCGAACCGTCCGACTTCGTCGTGAAGAGCGGAGAGAAGACGTGCGGGAGGTGATCCCGGGCGATGCCGGACCCGTTGTCGCGGACCTCGACGACGACGTTCCCGCCGACCCGCCGGCAGGTGAGCTCCAGGAGGGCGTCGGGCCGGCCCGCGAGCGCGGTGGCGGCGTTGTCGATCGCGTTCAGGAGAACCCGGGTTATCGCGTCGGGGTCACCGGAGACGAGGCTCGGGCCGTCCCCCACCTCGAGCCGGCAGTCGATTCCCCTCTCTCGCGCCGTCGCCAGGAGAAGGTCGCTCCGCTCCTTCAGGAGCTCTCCGACGCGAACGCGCTCGAAGTCGACCCGGTCGAGAGTCTGATACCGGCGGAGCGAGCCGAGGAGGTTCTCGGCGATCCGAACGGTCTCGAGACAGCGAACGATGTACCGCTCGCGATGCTCCGTGTCGAACCGCTCGTGACTCTCGCGGAGGACCGTCAGCGTCGCCTTCAGGGTGTTCATCGCGTTCCCGACCTCGTGCCGGAACGTCCGGAAGATCGCTTCCGCCTGGTCCACGGCGACCTGTCGGCGAAGGAGCTCCTCGATCTGGCGCTGGGTCGTGACGTCCCGCCCCACGTGGATGGCGCCGATGATGACTCCCCGGTCGTCGAGGCGGGGCGTCGTGCTGAACCGGAACTCGCCGCCCAGCGAGCTGCTCGCGTAGTCGTACTCGATGGAGCCGCGATGCTCGCTCGCCTCGACGAGGCGAGCGAGGTCCACCGGCGGAAGCGGCTCGCCGAGCACCTCCTGCCAGTGTCGGCCGACGAGGGTGGCCGGCTCGGCGCCGAGCCTCTCGGCGAGAGCCCGATTGAGGCGTGCGATCCGGAGGAACGGGTCAGTCAGCACGATCAGCTCGCGGACGGCGTCGAACGTCCGCTCCCATTCCGTCTTGCCGATCCGGATCGCCCGCTCGAGCTCCCTCTTCTCCGTGGAATCCTCGAGCGTTCCGTCGAAGTGGGCCAGGAGGCCGTCCTCCCGCAGGGTCGCGCGCAGCCGCAGGAATGCCCAGAAGACGGAACCGTCCCGGCGGCTCGTTTCGATCTCGCTCTCCGCGATTCCGTTCCGCTCGGCGGCCCGACGGACCGTCGCGGAGTCGATCCAGAGCGCCGGACACGGAACCGCGGCGAGGTCGTCCTCCGTCCCGTAACCGAGCATCTCGAGGAGGCACGGGTTCGCGGAGACGACGTGGCCGTCGGGAGAGAGTCGGAAGACTCCGACCGGAAGCGACTCGAGAAGGCTCCTCCGTCTCGCCTCCGACGCCGAGAGAGCCTCCCGCGCGCGGCGCTCCGCTCCGCGCAGCCGGGCGGCGTGAAGCTCTCTCTCCACGACGACGGGCAGACGGCGGATGTTTCGCTTGTCGACGAAGTCGCTCGCCCCGGCCCGCATGAGGGCCACGGCCTGCTCCTCGCCCACCGCGCCGGACACGACGATCACGGGTGTGTCGGGCGCCTTCTCCGCCACGAGCTGGAGAGCCGCGAGACCGCTGAAGGACGGAAGGACCACGTCCGTCAGGACGACGTCCACGGGGCCGTCTGCAAGCGCCGTGGCGAGCTCCTCCCGGGACGCGACCCGAATCGCGTCGATCTCGGATTCGCCCTTCTCGAGCGCCCGGAGGACGATGAGGGCGTCGTCGGCGGAGTCTTCGACGAGGAGCACACGGAGGCGCGACCGCGGCGCCGACTTCGTCACGTCGGAGATTCTAGGTCAGCGTCGGCCCGAGTCCGGCCCGTCGCGTCCGACGGAGCCGGACATCGAGCGGCATAGAATGGCGCGCGATGGCGCTCCGCGTCGCTCCCGTCCTCCCGAGGGGCGACCCCCCGACGCTGGCGCCGGCCGCTGAGCTCGGCCTGACCGACGCCCGGCTTCTCGTCGAGACGCTCCTCGTCGCCGCTTCGGACCCGGTCTGGGTGTCCGATACGTGCGGGCACCTCGTTCTGGCGAACGAGGCGTTCGGAGCGGCGCTCGGGAGACCGGCCGGCGCCCTGCGGGGACTCACTCCCGAGGACCTCTTCTCGCCGAGCCTGGCGACACGGGTTCGTCGTGCGCAGGAGCTCGTGATGCAGACGGAGGCCCCGTTCCGCGTCCAGGAGTTCCTCTACCCGGTGGGCTCGGTTGAACGCCGCCTGTTCGAGACGTGCTTCCGCTCGATCCGCGGCCCCGACGGAAAGCTCTGGGGGACGGTGGCGGTCACCCGCGACGTCACGCACGATCGGCTCTGTGACCAGGAGCTTCTCGGTGCCCGCGACTTCCTCTTCGCTCTCGTCAACGCGGCCGGGCCGGGATGGACGGCGAATCGGGACCACCGCCTGACCCTCGTGAGCCGGGCCGCGGCCGAGGTCTTCGGCCACCCTCCGTCGATCGTCATCGGCAAGACGCCGGCGCAGCTCCTCCCGGATGAGGAGGCGGAGACGATCGTCTCCCTCCAGGAAGAGGCGTTCCGGACGGGACGCGAGGTGGCCCGGGAGCTCGACCTCCGCGGCCCCGGGGGCCGAGCGATCTCCTTCCTCATCCGCGCTTTTCCGTACGTCGGGCCGGCGTCCGAGCCCCTCGTCGTTTCCCTGTGCACGGACGTCACGGAGATCCGGCGGCTCGGACGCGGCCTCGCCGCCGCCGGCGACTTCCTGTCCGGCATCCTCAACGCCATTCCCGATCCGGTCTTCGCGAAGGACCGCGAGCATCGCTGGGTCTTCGTGAACGACGCGATGTGCGCCTTCGTCGGAAGGGAGCGCGACCAGCTCCTCGCCCAGCCCGATACCGAGCTCTTCGGGGCCAGTCAGGTCCCCGGGATCCACGAGCGGGACGACGAGGTCTTTCGGACCGGCAGCGAGAGCCTCGTGGAGGAGGACCTGACGGTGCGGGCAGGCGAGACGAAGCGGGTCGTCGTGAGTAAGTCCCTCCACGTGGATCCGGAGGGACGTCCGCTCGTCGTCGGCGTGATCCGGGACGTCACGAAGACGAGGAGCGACGAGGCGGCGCTCCGGCGCGCGAACCGGCGGCTCGAAGCAGCGAACGCAGAGCTCGAAGCGTTCGTCTTCGCGGCTTCTCACGACCTCGTCGCTCCGCTCCGCCGGATCGAGTCGTTCTCCGAGTTCCTCCTGGAGGGGTACCTCGACCGGCTGGAGCTCGACGGTCAGGAGCTCCTCCGGAGGATCTGGAGCACGGCTCGGAGCGGCGAGCAGCTGACGGAGGACCTCCTCACCCTTTCCCGTGCGACGCGCGGTGAGCTCCTGCGGGAGCGCATCGACCTCAGCGCCCTCGCCCGCGAGCTCGCCGACGGGCTCCTCGAGGACAGCCCGGGGCGTGCCGTGGAGATCGACGTCGCGGACGGCGTGGTGGTGGATGCCGATCGCCGCCTGCTGAGGCTTTGCCTGGAGAACCTGCTCGGGAACGCCCTGAAGTTCACGCGCGGCCGCGAGGCGCGGATCGAGGTCGGGGAGGACGGGCGAGACGTCGAGGGGGAGCGCGTCTACATCGTGAGGGACAACGGCGTCGGCTTCGACATGGCGTTCGCCGACCGTCTCTTCGGTGTGTTCCAGCGCCTCCACAGGGCCGAGGACTACCCCGGTTCCGGAATCGGGCTCGCGCTCGTCCAGCGCATCGTCCACCGACACGGGGGACGAGTCTGGGCCGAGAGCGCCGTCGGCCAGGGAACGACGATCCGGTTCACGCTCGGCGTCTGAGCGGAGGAGGGGCTCGCGACGGCCCGCGGTCCGCGTCTCCCCCGCCGGTGGCCCTTCTCCGGGGGGAAAGCCGGCCTCACGAGCTCCCGGCGCAGGCGGCGGCCGTTGCGAGGAGGAGCGTCCGCTCCCTCTCGTTCCGCGTCGGCGCGGCGCGCCCGGGGCCGCCTCCGCGATGAGCGCCTGGTGCTTCGGCTCGAGGTCCGAGAGGTCGGTGCGCAGCCGGACCTCGAGGACGTCGCCGTGGCCGACGGGCGCGGAGCTCAGCCGGCGGGCGGCGTCTCCGGCGGGGCCGGCGGTGCCGCCGAGGTCACGACGGCAAATCCGGCGTCGCTCCCCTTCTCGTCCCAGATGCCGACGCAGACGCGCGCGTCCGGGCCGGTCGCCACGATCTCGAGCTCGTACGTGTAGTGGCCCGCCTTCGCGGTCTCGAGGTCGGCCGCGGGAATCTCGAACGCCTGGCTTCGCCGGGAGACCTCGGAGAAGTCCCCGGCGGCGGCCACGGAAGCGACGAGGACGGAGAACGCCCCCTCGACCCCCTTCGCGGTCGGGAGGAGGACGAGGGAGGCGATGGGGATCCGGACCTCGACACGGATCCGGAACTTCCCGTCCTGCGCCGGGACCGGGGAGGCGGTCGCCGAGATCGGGATCCGCGCCCGGCCGTCCGGCTGGAAGAGGTGGGCGAGGACCCGGTCGGCCATCTGCTCGGCGGTCGTCTTCTCGACGAGGGAGCTCCGGACCCGGACGTCCAGCTTGCGCCCCTTCACCTTCACGGAGACCGGCACGGCCTTGCCCGCGCCCGGCGGCGCGGGGTAGCCGATCGAGTACCACGACTCGAGATCGGAGGCGACGCGGTCGACGAAGCGGTCGACGTTTCCGGCGCCGACCACCGCGACGCCACCGGTCTTCTCGGCGACGAAGGAGAGCGCCTCGAGCTCGTTGTCGAGGACGATCCGCTCCTTCCCGCCGAGCGGCTGGTCCGAGATCCCGGGCGCGGAGAGGCGGGACCGGTCGGCCGAAGGCATCCCCGCGTCGAGCTCGGCGGGGAAGACCCCGTGGAGCGTGACGCCGTTCGCGTTCGCCGCGCGCGCCACCTCCTCGAGGAGCCTCTTCGAGTCGAACTGCCGGGTCCGGGGGTCGCCGAGCGCCTCGGCGCCCGCCCGGTCCTCGAGCAGGAACTCGAGGCCGGCGTAGCGCGAGAAACGGTGGGAGACGAGGACGAGGACCTTCCGTCCGTCCATTCCGCCGAGCGTCGCGGCGAGCCCCTTCAACGCGGACGTCTTCGCCTTCATCTCGAAGAACGCCTGCTGCGCGGCGAGCTCGGCCGAGGGCATGGCGCCGCCGAAGTCGAACCCGATCCGCGGGTCGGCAGCCAGGGAGCTGAACCACTCGTCCGACGCGCGCAGGAGGTCCTGGTCGGACCGCTCCGGGGCGATGCGGCCGCTCTGCCGCTCGATCCCCCGGAGCGTCGCCGCGAGGAGCTCGACGTCGCCGGTGAAGGGGAGGACGGTCCGGATCGAGCGGTTCCAGGTGACGACCATCGCCTCGTCTCCCTCTCCGATCGTCACCTCGAGGAGGCGCGAGAGGGCGTCGAAGAGCTCGGCGCGGCGGACGGCGTCGGGGACGTTGAGCCGGTCGAAGAAGAGGACGACGCGGCGGGGCGGGCGCGCGGCGGCAGCGGGAGGCG
>JAKPXO010000040.1 GCA_029567505.1 Acidobacteriota bacterium | reverse complement strand
TTCCTCGCCGAGGCCGTCGGCCAGGTCGACAAGGTCGAGGTCCCCGCCCAGGGGACCACGATCGAGCGCGGTAGCCCGCTCTTCACCCTCTCCGTCAAGGGCCGCAAGCTCGTCGTCCCCTCGCCGGCCACAGGTACGGTGATGTCGGCCAACGACAAGGCGCTGCGCGACCCGTCCGCGGTCGTCCGCGACCCCTACGGCGCCGGCTGGGTCGCCTCGATCTGGACGCGCGACCACCACGCGGCGATCTCGCCGCTCCGGATCGGCGCGGCCGCGACGGCCTTCCTGCGCGAGGAGCTCCACCGCCTGGCCGACTTCATGGTCCCCACCCGCGTCCACGCGACGGTGCCGGTGATGGCCGACGGCGGCCTGCCGGGCAAGGGCGCCGCGGCCAGCCTGGACGACGAGAGCTGGCAGGCCTTCGCCCGCGAGTTCGTGAACGCCCCGGCCGAGAAGCCGCAGGCCTGATCCTCTCCGCCTCCCGCCCCGCTTCGGGCCCCGGTCGCCTCGCGGCGCCGGGGCCCTTCGGCGTCCGGGAGGGCGCCCCGCCCTACGTGCTCCCGAGCGCCGCCGCCACGAGCGCCCGAGCTTCCTCCTGGATCCGCCGGAGGTGGTCGCGGCCGAGGAAGCTCTCGGCGTAGATCTTGTAGACGTCCTCGGTCCCCGAGGGGCGCGCCGCGAACCACCCGTCCTTCGTCGCGACCTTCAAGCCGCCGATCGAGGCGCCGTTGCCCGGCGCCTTCGTCAGGATCGCGGTGATCGGCGCGCCGGCGAGCTCCTTCGCCGCCACGTCCGACGGAGAGAGCTTCCCGAGCCGCGCCTTCTGGTCGGGCGTCGCCGCCGCGTCGACCCGTTCGTAGACCGGCTCGCCGTAGAGCGCCGTCAGCTCGCGGTAGAGCTCGCCCGGGTCCTTCCCGAGGACGGCGGTCATCTCCGCGGCGAGGAGGCCGAGGATCATCCCGTCCTTGTCGGTCGTCCAGGTCGTCCCGTCGCGCCGGAGGAACGAGGCGCCCGCGCTCTCCTCGCCGCCGAAGCCGAGGTCGCCCGAGAGGAGCCCCGGGACGAACCACTTGAAGCCGACCGGCACCTCGACGAGCTTCCGGCCGAGCCCCTCGGCGACGCGGTCGATGAGGCTCGAGGAGACGAGCGTCTTGCCGACCCCGGCGTCCTTCCGCCAGCCGTCGCGCGCGCCGAAGAGGTAGCGGATCGCGGCGGCGAGGTAGTGGTTCGGGTTCATGAGGCCCGAGGGCGTCACGATCCCGTGCCGGTCGACGTCGGCGTCGTTCCCGACGGCGACCTGGTAGCGGTCGCGGATCGCGATGAGCGAGGCCATCGCCGAAGGCGAGGAGCAGTCCATCCGGATCCGGCCGTCCCAGTCGAGCGTCATGAACGCGAACGCCGGGTCGACGCGCGGGTTGACGACGGTCAGGTCGAGCCGCCAGCGCTCGGCGATCCTCTGCCAGAAGTCGACCGAGGCGCCGCCGAGCGGGTCGACACCGATGCGGACTCCGGCGGCGCGGATCGCCTCGACGTCGACGACCGACGCGAGGTCGTCGACGTACGAGGTCAGGTAGTCGTGCGCGACGGTCGTCGCGGCCTTCCGCGCGCGCGGGAAGGGAACCCGCTTCACCCCCTCGAGCCCGGCGGCGAGGAGGGCGTTCGCCCGGCTCTCGATCGCCTTCGTCGCGTCGGTGTCGGCCGGCCCGCCGTGCGGCGGGTTGTACTTGAAGCCGCCGTCCTCCGGCGGGTTGTGCGACGGCGAGATGACGATGCCGTCGGCGCGCGGGCCGTCGTGGTCCCGGTTCCAGGCGAGGATCGCGTGCGAGACGACGGGCGTCGGCGTGAAGCCGTCGGCGGCGTCGACGCGCACCGTGACGCCGTTCCCCGCGAGCACCTCGAGCGCCGTCCGGCAGGCCGGCTCGGAGAGGGCGTGCGTGTCCTGCCCGAGGAAGAGCGGCCCGGTGGCCCCCTGCGCGGCGCGGACCTCGCAGATCGCCTGCGTCGTCGCGAGGATGTGAGCCTCGTTGAAGCTCCCGCGCAGAGAGGAGCCGCGGTGCCCCGAGGTCCCGAACGCGACGCGGTGGGCGCGCTCGGCCGGGTCGGGCCGCTCGGTGTAGTAGGCGGCGAGGAGGCGGGGGACGTGGACGATGTCTCGGGCCTCGGCGGGCTGCCCGGCGCGCGGGTGGCTCATGCGGTTCCTCCGGCCGGCAACCGTAGGCGCGGGGGGGCGCGGAGTCAACGAAGCGGCTCCGGCGGGGCGAGTCCGACCCCCTCCTTCGGCCGCGCGACCCAGGCGTAGAGGCTCGGGAGGACGAGGAGCGTGAGGATCGTCGAGGTGATCAGACCCCCCATGACGACGACGGCCAGCGGCTTCTGGATGTCGGCGCCCGAGCCGGTCGCGTAGAGCATCGGGAGGTGGCCGATGAAGCTCGTGAGCGCGGTCATCACGAGCGGGCGGAAGCGGACCTCGCAGCCCTTCGCCACCGTGTCGGCCACGGTCTCGCCCTTCTCGCGGAGCTGGCGGAAGTAGGCGACGAGGACGACGCCGTTCTGCACCGCGATGCCCAGGAGGACGATGAACGCCACCGCGGCGGAGACCGAGACGGGCATCCCGAAGACGACGACGGCGAGGACGCCTCCGACGAGCGCGAACGGGAGGTTGAGGAGCACAAGAAGGGAGTCCCGGACGGACCCGAGCGCCAGGTAGAGCAGGACCAGGATCAGGAGCAGCGCGACGGGCACGACGACGGCGAGCTGGCGCATGGCGCGCTGCTGGTTCTCGAACTGGCCGCCGTACTCGACGGTGTAGCCCGGTGGGAGCTGCTTCGCGAACGGTGCGATCCGCTCCCGGGCCTCGGCGACGAACCCGCCCAGGTCGCGTCCCCGGACGTTGACCTCCGCCACCACCCGGCGCATGCCGTTCTCGCGGCTCACCTGCGCGGGCGCTTCGACGACGGTGAACCGGGCGAGCTGTCCGAGCGGCACCCGCTCCCCGCCGGGGGCCGGCACGAGCAGACGCTCGAGCTCGGGGACGTCCGTGCGGGCCGACTCCGGGAAGCGGACGACGACGGCGAACCGGCGCTCCTCCTCGATCAGGGTCGTCGCGTGCCGCCCGGCGACCGCCGTCTCGATCGTGGCGTTGACGTCTCCGACCTTGATGCCGTACCGGGCCAGCGCCTCGCGGTCGACGACGACGTCCAGCTGCGACATGCCGGAGACCTGCTCGACCTTCACGTCGCGGGCGCCCTCGATCCCCGTCAGCTCGGCGGCCGCGCGGTCCGCGAACGTCTTCAGCACCGAGAGGTCGGGGCCGAAGGCCTTCACCGCGAGGTCGCTCTTCACACCGGAGATGAGCTCGTTCACCCGCAGCGCGATCGGCTGCGAGAACGAGAAGCGCAGGCCGGGGATCTCGGAGAGGTCCTCCTGCATCGCCTCGACCAGCTCGGCCGTGTCGCGCCCGGTGCCCCATTTCCGGCGGGGCTTCAGCATGACGAAGACGTCGGTCTGCTCGGGCCCCATCGGGTCCTCCGAGATCTCCGCCCGGCCGGTCTTGCTCACCACGGTCTCGACCTCGGGGAACGAGAGCAGGCGCTTCTCCATGAAGGTCGCGACCTTGACCGAGCCCTCGAGCGAGGCGTTCGGCAGCCGGACGACGTTCACCGCGATGGCCCCCTCGTTCAGCGGCGGCATGAACTCCGTACCCATGAAGGGAAGGAGCGCCAGAGAGGCGACGAGGGCGCCGCCCGAGAGGCCCAGCGTCACCGCAGGTCGGCGCACCGCGTGACCGAGGAGCCGAACGTACCCCTCTCGGAGCCGCCGGATGAACGCGAACTCCCGCTCGGGGAGCTGCCGCAGGAACACCTCGGAGAGAACGGGGACGACCGTGAGCGCGACCACGAGCGAGACGAGGAGGGCGATCAGCATCGTCGCCGCGAGCGGGGCGAACATCTTCCCCTCGACCCCCTGGAGCGTGAAGAGGGGCACCAGGATGATCGCGATGATGATCACGGAGAAGGCGACCGGCTTCGCGACCTCGGCGACTGCCGCGGCGACGACACGCCGCTTGTGCTCCTTCGCCGCCTCGTGAGCGAGGTGACGGCGGACGTTCTCGACGACGACGATGGAAGCGTCGACGACCATTCCGACCGAGAACGCGAGGCCGCCCAGGCTCATGAGGTTCGACGTGATCCCGGCCCCGCCCATGACGATGAAGCTGACGAGGAAGGTGAGAGGGAGGGAGAGGACGACGATCAGCGCCGTACGGAGCTCGGCGACGAAGAGGAAGAGGACCAGGATCACGAAGATGCCGCCCTCGAGGAGCGCGTCGACGACGGTCGCGATACAGGCCTCGATGAGCGAGGTGCGGTCGTAGAAGACGTTCAGCCGCACTCCCGCCGGAAGCGTCTCCTGCACCTTCTCCACGGAGGCCTTGACGCGCCTCACGACGTCCTGCGAGTTCGCGCCCTTGAGCATGATGATCATGCCCGCGACGACCTCGCCCTTGCCGTCGCGGGACACGGCGCCCTGGCGGGGCTCCGCCCCGATGACGACGTCGGCGACGTCCCGCACGTAGACGGGAGAGCCGTCGACGGCCTTGAGGACCGTGCGCTCGATGTCGGGGACGTCCTTCAGGAGCCCGACTCCCCGCAGGTAGACCTGCTCCCAGCCCCGGACGAGGACGCCCCCGCCCGCGTTCGCGTTCCCCTGTTCGACCGCCTCGACGACCTCGCCGATCGTCAGGTCGTACTTGAGGAGCTTCTCCGGCGAGACGAGGACCTGGTACTGCTTCACCTCGCCGCCGAAGCTGTTGACCTCGTTCACGCCGGGGATCGGCTTGAGGAGCGGGGAGACGATCCAGTCCTGGATCGTCCGGAGGTCCATCGCGCTCCGGCCGTCCCCCTCGAGGGTGTACTGGTAGATCTCCCCGAGGCCGGTCGAGATCGGCCCGAGCTCCGGCTCGACGCCCGGCGGAAGCTGCTCGCGGGCGGTGCTGAGCCGCTCGAAGACGACCTGGCGCGTCCAGTACGTGTCGACGCCGTCCTCGAAGACGATGACGACCTGGGAGAGGCCGGCCTTCGACAGGGACCGGACCTGCTGGACGCGCGGCAGGCCGCGCATCACCTGCTCGACGGGATAGCTCACCCGCTGCTCGACGTCGACGGCGGCGAGCCCCGGCGCCTTCGAGAGGATCATGACCTGGGTGTTCGTCACGTCGGGAAAGGCGTCGATGGGGAGGCGCGTCCAGGCGACGACGCCCAGGGCGGCGAGGAGCGCGGTGCCGAGGAGGACGAGGAGCCGGCTCCTCAGGAGGACGTCGACGAATCCCACGTCTTCTCGCTCCCTCAGTCCGCGCAGCCCGCGCCCATCTTCGAGCGGAGCACGTCGGACTTCATGAGGAAGGCCCCCTCGGCAACGACGACCTGGCCCGGCGAAAGGCCGCTCGTGACCTCGGCCCACCCGGCCCAGGTCCGCCCGACCGTGACGGGACGACGGACGTAGTCGTCGCCCTCGTGGTGGACGAAGACGAAGGAACGCCCCTCGTCCTCGAGGACGGCGCTTCCGGGGACCGCGAGCGCCTCGTCGGCGCCCGGGAGGTACAGCCGGACGCTGGCGAACATCCCCGAGAGGAGGTGCCCCGCCCGGTTCCGGACCTCGACGCGGACCTTCACGGTCCGGGAGGACTCGTCCATCGCCTGGGTGACGAGGTCGACGGCGCCCGCGAACACCTCGTCCGGGTACGCCTTGACCGAGACCGAGGCCTCGAGCCGCCCCGAGGCCTGTCCCCTCACGACGGAGCGGATGTCCCGCTCGTAGAGGTCGGCCCAGACCCAGACCGTCGAGTTGTCTCCGACCGTGGCGAGGGCCTCTTCGGTCCGGGCCGTCTCGCCCGGCACGGCGTGCAGGGTCAGGACCAGGCCGTCCATCGGGGAGCGCAGGACGATGCGTCCGCCGGCGGTGGCGCTCGTGAGGGTGCGCGCGTCGGCGGAGCCGACGCCGAGGCGGGTCAGCGTCCCGAGCGCATTCGCGGCGCGGATCTCCGCGGTCTCGAGCTCCTGCCGGGCCTGGAGAGTCTCTTTCTCGGAAGAGATGTTCTCCTCGCGCAGCGCGGAGAGCCGCTCGAAGTTGCGGCGAGCCAGCGAGAGGAGGCTTCGGGCCTCGAGCCAGGCCGCCTGGGCCTCTCCGACCGCGACGCTCTCGATCTCGACGAGCGGCTGGCCTTTCCTCACCCGGTCGCCCAGCGTCACGTGCGTCGCCCGGATGATCCCCTCCACCGGCGAGCTGACGTGACCGACGAGGCGCTCGTCGAAGCGAACCTCACCCGTGAGCGTGACGGGGACGGCGACCTTCTGGCGCCCGGCCCGTACGGTCGAGATGAGCCCGCCCGCGACGAGGCTCGCCGGCGCGCGCACGAAGCCCGCCTCGTACCGGCACTCGTCGCACTCGAACGTCTTCTTCTCGTGCTCGCAGGTGAGGGCGACGAGCTCCTCGACCGGGCGGTCGAGATCCGACGGCTCCGCGGGTTCGGCGTTCGCCGCGTGGCTCTCTTCCGAATGGGTCTCGTGGGCGTCGCCGGCCGGCGCGGAGCCGGCCCTCCGGCAGGACGTGACCGCCGCCGGGGCGATGGCCGCGAGGAGGATGCAGGTCAGGATGCGTCCGTTCATGGGGTCTCTTCTCCGGCCAGGGCGTCGAGGCGGCTGCAGTCGAGCTGCGCCTGCGCGAGCGCGTTCAGGGAGAGGCGGCGTGAGTCGAGCAGCGATCGGCGAGCGTCGATCACCGGGAGGAGGTCCGCCTCGCCCAGCTCGTACGTTCGTTCCATGGTGGAGGCGACGCGTTCGGAGCGCGGGACGATCTCGTCCCGGAAGCGTCTCGCGCTCGCGACGGACGCGCCGCACGCGGCCTGGGCCTCGATGACGGTCGTCTCGACCTCGAGCGCCGTCGCTTCGGCCTGCCGGCCGGCGGCTGCGAGCTTCGCCTCGGCCCGGGCGATGCGCCCCCTGTTCCAGCTCCAGATCGGGACGTCGACGGAGATGCCGAAGCCGTGAGCCTTTCGGTCGAGCTCGTCCGTGACGAACCCCCGAAGGGAGAAGGACGGGATCGTGGCCCTGCGCTCGGCCCGGACTTCGGCCGATTGGAGCCGCGAGCGCGCGCCCGCGACCCTCAGCGCCGGGTCGGCCGACCTCGCTCGCGCGAGGGCGGTTTCGCGGTCCGGGACGTCGGGAAGAGCAGAGAGATCGACCTTCGCAACGACGGTTCGGTCTGACGAAACGGCGAGCCATCGGGCGAGCGCCGATTGCCGGGCCCGGAGGACCGTCCCGGCGGCCTCGAGCTCAGCCGTGACCTTCTCGAGCTCGATCTCGACCAGCGGGGCTTCGACGGGGCGGACCTCTCCGGTCTCGACGCGTCGCTGGACGGTCCGCGTGAGCTTCGCGGTCTGTGCCACGAGCGTCTCGAGCACGCCGACCCGGGCCTGCTCGTAGGCCAGATTCCAGAAGAGAGTCCGGAGCTGAAGCAGGAGCTCCCGCCGGGAGGCGAGGCTCTCGGCGAGAGCGACGTCCGCCTCGGCGACGGCAGCCTCGAGCTTCGGTCCGCGTTCGGCGATCCACCCGAGGGGAATGCTCAGCGCCAGCTCGCTCTCCGGGCGCGCTTCGTCGCCGATCCGTGCGCGGCCCCGGCCGAGATCCGCCTCGAACGTGGGGTTCGGCACCGCGCCGGCCCCGGCGATCCCGCTGCGGGCCGCCGCGACCTGGAGCCGATCCGCCGCGAGCCGTGGATGTCCCTCGGCGAGCCGGACGACGTCCGGCCAGGTCAGCTCGAGGACCGCCGGGGAGTCGGACGCGGAAACCGCGCCGGCTGCATCGGCCGGTGTCGGCGGATCGGAGAAGGCGGACGCCGGACCTGCCGAAGCGAGGACGACCCAGAGGAGGTGGACGTGCCACCGATGGAACTTCCGTAGGGATGAAGGTTGCACCTTCGAGCTCCTGCTTTCCGAGGACGCCCGTCCGGGGCGTCACTGCTGCGCCGGGGCCGGGACCGCGCGCGGCGTCCCGGCCGTCTCTCGGGAGGAGAACCTCAGGCGCGAGGAGGGTGGAAGATGCGACGGAGGACGCCCTGCGGGCGAAGGTCGTCGTGCCCTTCGAGCTCGAACTCGCTCGAGGGAGGAATCCCGACGGCGGGCCGGGGCGTGAAGACCGCGAGGCCGTTGGCGTGGCCCGGGCAGCAGAAGCAGAGGCAGGCCGGTCCACAAGGCTGCCCGTTCGTCCCCGGGTCGGGGCACGAATCCGCCACGGCCGCCGGACCGCTTCTCGCGGAGGAGTGCCGCAATTCCTCCGCCGTCGCGAGGGCCGGACCGGCGACGAAGACGAGCAGGACGAGAAGGGCGAGGACTCGCCGGGTCATGCGCGCGCTCTCCGCCCCGAAAGCCGGTCCGCGCGACTCGCGCCGACGCGGGTGACGGCGCGCGTCTCCGCCCGGTCGTTCCTTCCGTGATGGGGTCGCGACGGGACGGAGGTCTTCGCTCGGTTCATCGCGCGGCGCCTGCCTCGCGCGGGCGATCATAGGAACGGGGTCCCCACCCGTCAACGCGGCGAGCATGCGGAGATCGTCGTCAGCGGCGCCTCCCGGGCAGTCACCTCTGCGCCGTCATCGGCAGCAGCGTGCCATCGGAGGTCACGATGTCGTTGACGACTCCGTACGCGACGAACCGGCCGGAGCCTCCGACCCGCCGCACCTCGGCCCACGCGTCGCCGCCGTAGCCGATCTGCGAGAGAGGCCGGTTCCACTGGAACCGCCGGCCGGGTGGAAGCGTGACCTGCGGAAGAACCCCGATGACCGATCCGTCGGAGGCCTGGTGAAGCGTCACCTCCAGAGTCACGACCGGGCCGCCCTCGGGCTCGGGATTCGTGACGGCGACGTTCGAACGGAACGAAGCGTCCTGCCGGAGCCCGGGGACGAGGGCGCTCTCCTTCGCCCACCGGACCTCGTTGACGACGGGGACGCTCACGCCGTAATCCCCCGCGGCGTCGGCGCCCCGCGCCTGGACGGCCGCGGTGACGAGGAGGTCGATCGCTCCCTCCGGCCGATCGGAGGAGAACGTGAGAGTTCCTGCGAAGTCGTTCGGATCGATCGGAACGCCGTTCGCGGCGAGCCACGCCCCGGCATCCGGAACCTCCACGATGCCGTCGATGTCGACCGCGACCGGGAACGTCGTTGCGCCCTTCTCGTCGCGGTAGGTGACGGTGAAGGTGAGCCCCTTCTCCGGCAGCCCCCATCTCTCCCGCCGGCCGAGCGTCAGCTCGGTCCGGTACCGACCGTGCTCCGAGGTCACGCCGACGACGGCCGGCAGGAACCGCGTGCGCCGGCCCGGAAGGACGTCAGGCTCCTCGAACGGCACGACCGTCCCGTCGTTTGTCGCGCCGTCGTTCCGAACGAAGTAGCCGAGGAGGTCGTTGCCGCAGCGAGAGGACCCGAGCGCTTCCTCGCCATCTCCATGTCCGGGGCGCACGAGAGAGCGAGTCGGCGGGGGCCCGCCCTCAGTCGCCCCCGATCCGGAACTGCCTCGAGATGTTGAAGCCGAGGCGGAGGTTCGACTCCATCACCCCGCCCGCGTAGTCGCCCGCCAGCGTCTGGTCGACCGTCGTCGCGGCGGAGTTCCCGATCCAGAGGAGGAAGCGGTGGCGGTAGACCGACTTCTCCAGGCCGAACGACCACTGCCCCTTCGAGCCGTCGAGGTCCCGGTTGCGGAAGACGTACTCGCCCGTCGCGAGGAAGCCCCTCCCGACCTTGACCTGCAGCGCGAGCGGGACGTTGAAGACCTCCTCGAAGAGGGGCGTGTTCGAGGCGTACGAGGGAGCCGCGGCGATCGTGACGCGGTCCGCGACGGTCCACGCCACGAGGAGCTGGCCGAACGCGCCGGCCTTCCGGTCGATGTCGTACTTCGTCATCCAGCTCGCGCCGGCGCGGACGGCGATGCCGAGGGGCCTCTCCCCCGTCGGCTCGAGGACGGCCACCTTCGCGGCGATCTCGTAGTCGCCTCCGGAGGAGGCACGGTAGACCTCCGCCGCGACGCGACGGACCGGGACCCAGGAGAGGCCGATGCCGATGTTCGCGCCGTTATCGAGGCCGAAGAGGTCGTTGCCGCCGGCCTCGTTCACGGGCTGGTTGAAGCGGTGCGTGAAGAGCGTCTCGAGGATCCCGGTGTCGTTCACGAGCGGGGAGTGCATCGAAAGGAAGCGCATCCCGTAGCCCGGGTCCCAGGCGGGCGCTTCCTGAGCGGCGGCCGGCGGGACGGCGAGGAGGAGGAGGGCGAGGAGCAGCGCGTTTCTCTTCATGGGGGACCTCAGTCGTTCGGAGCGCCGCGCCGGATCCAGTCGACGACGAGCTGCTCCCGGTCGGAGGAGAGGTAGGGGCCGCCGAGGGGCATTCGGCTGCCGGTGATCGTGGCGTCCCCCCGGAGCTTCGAGACGAGGTACGACCCCGCGACGTCGCCCGGCGCGACGCGCAGCCGCGAAGAGCCGACGGCGGGGACGCCGACCATCTGGGTGTAGGCGCTCCCCGCGCTCAGGTTCATACCCTGCGCGGGGGCCGCGCCAGCATGGCATCCCGAGAGGGCGCACGAGGGCGTGAAGACCTCGGCCTGCACCCTGGAGAACGTCGCGTTCGGGTTGGGAGGGTCGTCGACCGGCTCCGTCGGGCTCTTGCGCGTGCCGCACGCGAGAGCCGCGACGGCCGCGAAGACGACGAGCGGAGCGAGCCGATGAAGTCGGGCTCGAGCGGACATGACGCGTCTCCTTTCGGGTGGCCCGATTCTTCGGAGGGAGCGCGCGCGCCGCCCGTGACCCGGATCACGACGTCGCGGGTTTCCCGCTTCGGGCGTGCGAGGAGCGGGACGCGACGCGCGACACTCCTCGCGAAGGGAGAGAACGCGAATGTCGAGAATGACCGGAATCGCCGCCGCCGTGCTCGGTACCTGCCTCCTCTCGGGTCCGATGCGGGCCGAGGGGCCGGGCCGCTCGTCGACCTGGGAGTCCTACTGCACCGTCTGCCATGGGTCGGACGGGAAGTCGAACACGGAGGAGGGGAAGAAGCGGAACGCGCGGGACCTGACCGATGCGCGCTGGCTCGCCTCGGTCTCCGACTCGCGACTCGAGGGGTCGATCCGACGCGGCCGGGACAAGATGCCCGCGTTCGGCCGGAAGCTCAGCGACGAGCAGGTCAAGGCGCTCGTCGCCGAGGTGCGAGCCCTCGCCCCGAAGTAGGGGAGAGCCCGCAGCAGCATGTCAGCGCTCGCCGGCGTCGCTCTCGGCGGCGGGGGGCGGCGGGTTGTGGACCATCGTCCCCCCGACGTGCCCCGTCGCCCCGACGAGGGCGCTCGCGAGGAGCGCCGCGAGGAGAGCCAGCGTCGGCGGCGCCTCGCGCCGGCGGGCGCGGACGACGAGCGCAAGGGCGACCGCCGCGGTCACGACGGACGCGAGGCCGAGGAGCGCGTGCCGCTGGGCGAGCCCTTCGACCGCCTTCGGGCCGGGGATCGGTCCGATCCCTCCCGCGAGGTAGGCGAGCTCGTCGGCCCAGCGCCAGCCGGTGACGAACGCCGCGAGGCCCCCCGCGACGGCGACGGCGAGGAGGAGCGCCGCGGCCGAGAGCGACGCGGCGCGCGCCCCCGGGCGGGCGTGCGCGAGCGCGAGCGCCGCCGCGGCGAAGAACATCGCGGCGATCGGGAAGTGGATGACGGCGGGGTGAAGCGGGAGCGACGGGCTCATGGCGGGACCTCCTCTCGGATCATCGCGGAGCGGCGAAGGGACGCGCACGCCGGCGCTGCGGCGTCGAGGCGTTCGCGGACGGCGTGTCGAAAGACGTGAGCGCGACGGACGAGGCCGCGCCGTTCTCGAGCGAGGAGACGATGCGGCGGCTCGGGGAGCCCGAGGTCGCGGCGGCGGGCCTCGCGGCGGTGGCCGCCCTCGGGGACGGCTCCGCCGCGCGGCTCGCGGCCTTCGCCGCGGACGAGGCGCGGGCGCGGACGGCGGCCTTCGCGGCGTCGCTCCAGGGGCTCGGGCCGCGCCTCGCGGCGCTCCCCGACGTCACGGCCCTCCCCGCCGTGCTCCGCGAGCACCTCGCCGGGGAGGCGGCGCGCTGTGCCGCGCGCGGAGAGCGGATTCTCGCGCTCCTCGCGCGCCTCGAGGAGATCCTCGCGACGTCGGGCCTGCGGGCGGTCCCGCTGAAGGGCGCGGCGCTCGTCCTCGGGAAGGAGACCCCCGCGGGGCTCCGGCCGATGGCCGACCTCGACCTCCTCTTCGCCTCGGAGGCCGACCTCGAGACGGCGGCGGCGGAGATCGTCGGCGCGCTCGGGTACGCGCCGCTCTGGAACACCCGCCGGCACCTCGTCCTCGCCGAGCGGGAGGAGCGCGTCCCGTTCCCGGCCTGCGAGCACCCCGGGAACCCGCTCCGGATCGAGCTCCACCGCTCGTTCCGGCTGGAGGTCCTCGGGAGCGTCCTCGACGCGACGGACGCGCTCCAGCGCGACGCGACCGCCGCGGGAAGCTGGGCCCTCCCCTCGCGGGATGCGCTCCTCCGCCACCTCCTCTTCCACGCGGCCGAGGACTTCGCGGCGAAGGGGCTGCGCGGAGTACAGGCGTTCGACTTCGTCGTCCTCGCCCGAGGGAACGGGCCGCTCGCGATCCCGGAGCTTCGGCGCGGCGAGCGGGGGCCCGTCGCGCTCGCCGCGCGTGCCGTCGAGCGGCTCTTCCCGGGGACGTTCGAGCCGGGCGCGCTCGAACGGGCCGCGCGGGGCGTCTCGCCGCGGGCCCTCGAGCGCGCGGCCGCTCTTCCCGCCCTTCGCCACTCCCGTCCGGCGCGCGGCTGGACGGCGACGGCGCTCGGCCTCGCCGACGGAAGGCTCCGCGCCGCACGCTTCCTCCTCCGGACGCTCCTCCCGTCGCTCGACGAGGTGAGGGCGAACGTCGCGCCGGACGCTTCGGGCGCACGGCTCGCGGCGGCGTGGGCGGGCGTCCTCACGCGGCGGCTCGCTTCCGGCGCGCGCCGGCTCGCGCGTCGCTGACCTCGCCGTAGATCGCCGCGAAGCGCTCCGCGGCGACCGTCGCGCGGTTCTCCCGGGCCCAGGCGCGCGCGGCTTCGCCCATCGCGCGGCGCCGCCCGGCGTCGAAGAGGAGGGACGCGGCGGCTTCGGCGAGCGCCGCGTCGTCGCCGACCGGGACGGCGAGCGAGCGCACCGGACTCCCCTCGGCGACGTGCCCGACGGCCGTCCCGACCGTCGGCACGCCGCAGGCGGCGGCTTCCACGACCGCGACCGGCCCGGCCTCGTGCCGCGACGAGAGGAGGAAGAGGTCCGCGGCGGCGAGGAGCGGGCGGAGACGGGCCGTCGGGAGGCGGCCGTGAAACGCGACGCTCTCCACGAGGCCGAGGCGCGCCGCCTCGGCCTGGACGGCGCCGCCGAGCGTGTCCTCGCCCGCGACGTCGAGCGTCACCGGGAGGCCGCGGTCGAGGAGGCGCTTCACGGCGCGGAGGAGCGTCGGCGTGTCCTTGACGCGGTTGAGGTCGGCGGCGTGGAGGAGGCGGAACGGGCCGCCCGCCGGGCGCTCGGCCGGCGGAAGGAAGCCCGCGTCCTCGACCCCGAGCGGGACGAGGCGTGCGTCGACGCCGCGCCGGAGCGCCTCGGCGACGAGCGGGCGGCTCGCGGCCGTCACGGCCGCGGCGCGGGCGAGCGTGAGGCGGACCTTCCGCCGCTCGCGCGGGACGAGGTCGCAGCCGTAGCCGATGTCGGCGATCCCCGCGAGCTCCCCGCCGGCGAGGGAGACGACGAGCGGCAGGCGGGGCGCCGCGGCGAGAGCCGTCGCGCCGCACGGAGTCGCCCAGAACGCGTGGACGGCGTCGAACGGCCCGTGCGCGCGGAGGAGCGTGCCCAGGTCGCGCGCGCGCCGCGCGAACGCGAGGCCGGGAACGCGCGAGAGCCGCAGAGGCCCGAGGTCGACGACGCGCGCGCCCGGCACCTCCCACGTGGAGGGCGCCGGGCCGTGCCCGAGCGCGAAGACGACGAGCTCCGCGCGGCGTCCGAGCTCCGTGATCAGCCAGAGGAGCGCGGGGATGACGCGCTCGGTGAGCGAGGAGTCGACGCCGCCCGGGACGACGAGGGCGACCCTCACCGGCCCCCCCGCCGCACGATCGCGCGCGTGTAGGCGCCGACCGCTTCCCGCGCGACGACGCTCCACGAGAGTCGCCGTTCGAAGTGCTCTCGAATCGCTTCCCTGCGCGGCGGCGTCGCGTGGGAGGCCCTCACGAGGGCGTCCGCTCCCTGGAGCGGCTCGCCCGGCGCGAAGAACGAAGAGCCCGGGGTGGCGACGCGGCGGTTCGCCGGGATGTCGGAGCAGGCCGCCGGGAGGCCGCAGGCCGTCGCCTCGATGAGCGCCCAGTTCGAGCCTTCGGACGGGCTCGAGGTCAGGAACAGGTCCGCGCCCGAGTACCAGGCGGGAAGCTCCTCGTGCGGGACCTCTCCGACGAAGCGGACGGCGCGCGCGAGCGCCGGGCTTCGCGCGCAGATCTCCTTCAGCTCGGAGAGGAGCGGCGCCTCCCGGTAGACGAGGTGGAGGCGCGCCCCTGGCGCCCGCGCGAACGCGGCCTCGAACGCGCGGAGGGCGGTGACGGGGTCCTTGCGCGGGTGGA
>JAKPXO010000036.1 GCA_029567505.1 Acidobacteriota bacterium | reverse complement strand
CCGATAATCCTCTTCTCCCGACTCGAACGCGATGCGCCCGTGGCGCACCAGGAGGCGAACGTCCTCCAGGAAACGCTCTTCCGGGATGTTCAGCTCGGCGAGGAGCGCCTTGAGCGTCTTCCGGCCGTCCGTCTTCTTCAGAATGAGCGTCCCGAGGAGGGTCGGAGCGGCGAAGCGAACCCCGCCCGCGCCGTTCACTCGAGGGACGATCCGCTCGAGGTGCGACGCGTCCCTCTCCCGGAGGACGAGGTCCGCCGTGAGGAGGCCTGCGAGGACGGCCCGCACGTCGTCCTCGGCCCGTCCCGTCGCCTCGATGACCTGCCGGATCGACCGCTTGCCGTTCACGAGCGAGAGGATCGACCACTCCTTCGCGGTGAGCCGGATGTCGTCGTTCGGGGGCTCGGGCGAGACGAAGAGTGGCTGGTCGTCCGCCGGGAGAACGTTTTCGACGTCCCATCCGTTCTCGAGCCTTCGGAGCCCCTCGAGGATCAGATTCTGGACGCTCTCTCGGATCGTCCGAGGGGGAGGTGAGGGGTGACCGCGGATGAACTCGAATCGGCCCTGGGCGATCGTGAGGCAGGAGTAGACGGCGTCGGCCCCTTCGAGCCCGAATGCGAGCGCGTGCACGAGCGCACGGCCTTCGTACCAGAGGGCGGCGACGGGGCGCCCATCCGGCCTCTGGACGGCCAGCACACCGTCCAGGCCCTGGAGGTGGAAGAACTGGATCAGCTCGGGGAGCGCCAAGTGCTCGAGCGATCCTTCGAGGGCAATCGCGCGGGTCGCCGTGAGGGTGCTCATCGATCTCCTCCGGCGACGACGTTGCCCGGCCTGCCTGCGGACCGATTGGCTCCCGGGTAAACGACTCGTTCAGGGAACGTGCGCTCCGGCTTCAGCCCGGCTCGGCGAGCCGGCGCCGGTTCGTCACGACGGCGGGACCCGCCACTCCTTTCGCATCATCCTTCGAAGGCGTGCCCATGCCAGCGGCCTCCTCGCCGTCCTCGAGTCCCGTCTGCACGCTCGATGAGCGGGTCCGCCGGACCGGCTGCGCCCGGGCGTTCTCCTCTCGACCGTGAGGTCCCGGGGCTCGCCCTCGACATCCGTGCAAGCGACGGGGCGCGGGACGAACGGCGGGCGCTCCTCGAGCCTCTCGAGCTCCTCTGCGCCTCCGAGAGCAGCCCTTCGGACGGCTCGAGGGCGATGCCCGAGCTGCGAGAAAGGACCCTTGAGAAGGACGAAGGCTGGAGGCAGTGCCGCCGCGTCGAGAGGATTGGCGCGGGATAATCTGAGCCGGTCCTCGCCGCGCCGTGCCGTGAGCAAGGGAGACGAATGAAGTCGAGCCTCAGGGTCTTCCTCTACCTCCTCCCAGCAGTGGTCTTCTTCGGTAACAGCGTCGTCATCGACGTCCTGCGCCCGAGCTTCAGGTCCGGCTCCCACCCGCACGTCGCTTTCGTCCTGGGCTGGATGCCGAACTACCTCGCGGGGCTGGGGTTCATGGTTCTGGGGATCGCGATTCTCGCGCTCGCCGGAGATTTGACACGGGACACGAGACTGCCGGGACTTGTCCATCCCTTCATGCTCCTGATGGCCGCCGTCACGTTGCTCGGCCTGATCGGCTGGGAGCTCGCGCAGCTCTCCGGAAGGCTGGTCTTCGACGTCCACGACGTCGTCGCCACGGTCGGCGGCGTCCTGACGGGCTACGGGCTCTTCGGCGTGGCACACCGCCGGAACCTGCTGCTCGCGAGGACGGGCTAGCAGGTCGGCCCCCGCGAGGTCTTCGCGACCACTCGTTTCGCTCGGGCCTCATGTCGCCGGGCATATCGTTCCAGGCGACCCACTCGATGTGGTGCCTCCTGCGCTCTTCGTGTGCCCCGAGGGCGATCGTTCTCTGACGGTCCCTTGCGTGAAGGGGAACCGCAACCGGGGGTTGTGTCGTCTGCTTCCGTCCCAGTCTCCTGCCAGGTCACGAAGTCGGGTGTCCCGGCATGAGCGAGCGGCCCGGGATTCGGGAGGGCGCCCGGCGTCGCTGCCGCAGCTGGTCCGAGCTCCTCGTGAGGAAGGGCGATCCTGGCTACGCCCCGCGGCGGCGCCCCGACCGAGCGAACCGTGGGACATTCGTGTCCCCGTCTTTACACGCTCCCCACGGCGGCTTGACCCGGCCGTGGCCTCATGAGGATCCCTCCTCCTCATCCCTCCCGGGGCGGGCGCACTGTCCAGCGCCCGCCCCCATTTTTCTTCTGCCTCGCGGGCGACTCTTCGGTGGTGCGCCGCGGCCAGCCCGCTTCCCGGGGCAGCTTCACGAGACCCCGTCTCGCATCTTTACGAGGCGTTCAAGTGGCGAGCACGCGAGGTCCGCAAGGGGGTCCGAGGATCACCGCCTCGAATCGAAAGGAGGCCGAACATGTCGCGCTCCCGCGGTCCCGTCCTTGCTCTCGCCGCCGCGGTCTTGTGGACCGCGCCCGGTGCCCTCGCCCAGACCATCCGGGTCCGCGTGACCCCGCCCGAGAAGGCTCAGTTCCTTCAGCACCAGCTCTTCGACATCCGCGTCGAGGCGACGGCGCAGAGCTCCACGGACGTGGTGACGGCCTTGTCCGTTGCGATCGACGGGGTCGACGTGACGGCCCGTGGGAACGTCGAGCCCGGGGCGTCGTCGAACGTGCGGAGCTGGGTCTTCCGCGACGCGGGGCTCGGGTTCGAAGGCCCGCGCGTGATCACGGCGACGGCCACGGGCACGTCCGCCGGATCGCCGATCTCGGGGGAGGGGCGGAGCACCCTCTTCGTGAGGCCGTGGGACCAGTCCCGGCGGAAAGGGGTCTCGTCGAGAGCCCTGCTCGACTCCGGTCCCGAGTTCGCCCTGGCCGGCGCTCGCGCGAGTGTCCGAGTCCGTGGTGAGGAAGCCAGCGACGAGGAGCCCGGAGCGGACGAGCTGCACCTCGGCGCGATCGTTCCGGCCTTTCACAAGGTGGTCGGCGAGGACCTCGCCGGGACACGGCCAAGGGCGAAGAACGTCATCCTCCTGATCGGCGACGGAATGGGCGTGGCCCACCGGACGGCCGCGCGCGTTCTTTCGAGGGGTTACGTTCAGGGGAAGGCGAACGCCCCGCTCTCGATGGACACGCTTCCGTTCAACGGTCTGCTGATGACGTCCTCCCTCGACTCGCTGATCACCGATTCGGCCCCGGGCGCCCACAACTACTCGACCGGGAACAAGACAAACAACGGCATGGAGGGCGTCTTCCCCGACAACACGCCCGCCGAGGACGACAATCCGCGCCTCGAGCACCTCTCCTCGTTCATCGGCCGCCAGCTCGGCAAGGTGACCGGGATCGTCTCCGACGCGTTCCTCACCGACGCCACGCCGGCCGCCTTCCTGGCTCATACGCAGAACCGGGGGAACGGCACACTCATCGCGGGCCAGTACTTCGATCTTCGGAGCGCGTCGCAGCTGAAGGTCCTTCTCGGCGGCGGCGGCTATCACTTCATCCCGAAGAGCCAGACCGGCTCCCGGCGGACGGACGAGCGGAACGTCGTCGGCGAGTTCCGCGCCGATGGCTGGTCGTTCGTCGAGACGAAGACCGCGCTCGACGCCTACTCCCCGTCCGGGAGCGACCCGAGGCTCCTCGGCCTCTTCCACCTCGACAACATGAGCGTCGCCTTCGACAAGCTCGGCTTCGGCGACCCGGCGGTGAACGGTCCGTTCCTGGACCAGCCGTTCCTGCGCGACATGACGGAGAAAGCGATCGAGGTCCTGTCGACCTACCCGAACGGCTTCTTCCTGATGGTCGAGGCGGCCCACATCGACAAGCAGGCTCATCGTATGGATGCCGAGAGGTCGATCTACGACGTCATCCAGCTCGACCACGCGGTGCAGGTCGCCCTCGACTTCGCGATGCAGACGAACTCCGACGCGGACCCGGAGAACGACACCCTCGTCATCGTCTCCGCAGACCACGAGTGCGCCGGCGTGACGCTCCCGGGCGTCGGACGGCCCGAGAAGAAGGGGACCCGGGACTACGTCAAGACCTACAACTACCGGAGCGGCCGAAACGACCCCGACACGCTGAACTTCACCGATTACGTCGACGCGAACCACGACGGCTACCCCGACAACCCCGACACGGGAAGGAAGCTCATCGTCAACTTCGGCGCCAACTCCGACCGGTACGAGGACTGGGCTTCGGCCGCGAAGCCGAAGGACCCGGGCGTGACCCAGAACGGAGTAGCCCTTGCGAATCCGAACGACCCCGACAAGGACGCGCCCGGCGGCTATCTGATCGTCGGCGTCGTCGAGAACGGCGTCAGCGGCGGCGACGCCAACACCCAGGCGGTCCACACCCTGTCCGACATCCCGATCTCCGCGTACGGTCCCGGAGCGTCGCAGTTCGCGCGAGTGACCGACAACACGGAGGCCTTCTTCCACATCGTTCACGCAATGCTCGGGACCTACCCCGTCCCGACGCAGTACTGATTCGTCGAGCGTCGCGGGGCGGGTGGCCCCTGGCCACCCGCCCCGCGAGCGAACGCCGAGGCGAGGCATGCGAGTCGAGACCTCATCCCGCTCCGCTTTCCCGAATGTCGCCCTTCTCCTGCTCGTCCTCGGTCTCGCGCTTCCGGCGCGGCCGGATGAGCACGCGCACGTTTCGGGGCAGAGAGCGCCCGCCGTCCCCCCGCCCGTCTCGTCGTCCGCCGACGTCCCCTTCCTCGACTGGGACGGACTCTTCGTCGAGGTCCGACCCACTCGCGCCGAGCTCCGTTCCGAGGTGAGGGCGCTCGAAGGGAGGCGGGTCCGGTTTCGGGGCCACGCGGTCGTTCAACCCGTCCCCGCTGGCGGCCTCTTCCTCACCCGCCGTCCGCACGAGCGGCTCCACCCGGACGACGCCGAATCCCTGCCCTGGGACGCGGTCGGCCTCGTGTGGAGGACCGGCCTCTCGTTGAACGCCGTCCCGCGACGTCCGAGCGTGGAGGGGACTCTTCGTCTCGGAAGCCGGCGGCTGGGCGACGAGACGGTCCTCCTGGTCCTGGAGGACGCGGTCCCCTGGGTGCCGCACGGGAGCTGACTCACGCAGATCTCACCTGCTCCTTCCCTCTCCATTACTCCAGCTGAGCGAGGAGTTCGCCGTCCTCGCGCAGAGTCGGCGGGGGAGGAGTTCGGAACGATGACCGACTCGCGCACACCCCTCGTCGTGCTCCTGCACGGCCTCTTTGGCCGGCCCGCCGACTTCGACGAGACAGTCCGCCGCCTCCCCGAGCGCTTCCCGGTCCGGGCCCCGGAGCTCCCGGTCGGTCGCCCGGGGGCGGAGAGCGTCGATCAGGTGGTCGGCTGGCTCGAAGACGAGCTCGCGGGCGAGTCCCGGGCGCTCGTCCTCGTCGGCAACTCCCTCGGCGGACACCTGGCCCTCTCTTTCGCGCTTCGGAACCCGGAGCGGGTCCGTGGGCTCGTCCTCGCCGGCTCCTCGGGGCTCTTCGAGCGGGGCTTCGAGGCGGGCGTGCCGCACCGGCCGAGCCGCGAGTGGGTCCGCGCCCGGGTCGAGGAGGTCTTTCACGGCCGGGCGTTCGCGAGCGAGGCGATCGTGGACGACGTGGTGGCGACTCTCCGGGACCGCCGCCGCGCCCTCGCCGTCGTCCGGCTCGCCCGCGACACGAAACGGGACCACCTCGCGTCCGTCCTGCCCCGGGTCCGGGTCCCGGCTCTCCTTCTCTGGGGAACGGAGGACCGGATCACACCGCCGGAGATCGCGTACAGGTTCCGCGACCTCCTTCCGTCGGCGCGCCTCCTCTTCGTCCCGGAGGCCGGCCACGCGCCGATGATCGAGCGCCCCTCGGTCTTCGCGTTCCACCTCGCGTCGTTCCTGAACGACCTCTCGCCCCTTCTCCGCCCTTCGAGGCGGCTCCTCGAGGAAGCCGCTTGAGGCCGCGGATCGTCGGCTCCCTCTTCTCCATCTGGGCGCGGCGACGGCTGCAATCGGTGGAGGCTCTCGTCCGCCGCGCCCCGGAGGCTCAGGCCGAGACGCTGGAGGCGCTCCTGGCGACGGCACGGGAGACCACGTTCGGGAGGGAGCACGGCTTCTCGGGTATTCGCAGCCACGCCGACTTCGCCCGGAACGTGCCGGTTCGGCGCTACGTCGAGACGCTCCCCTGGCTTCACCGCGTGCTCCGAGGGGAGGAGAACGTCACCTGGCCCGGCCGGGCGCGGTGGTTCGCGAAGACCTCCGGCACGACGGCCGGCGACAAGGCGATTCCGGTGACCGACGCCCTCGTCGCGCAGAACCGGCGGGCGGGGCGCGACGTGCTCGCCTACCACGTCCGATCCACGCCGGGGTCGCGCCTCTTCGAGGGAGAGCTTCTCTTCCTCGGAGGCTCCACGACGATGGAGGGGCTCCCGGCCGGAGGCCAGGTCGGAGACCTTTCCGGCATCATGACCGCCGAGATGCCCTTCTGGCTCCGGCGCCGCGTCCGGCCCTCCCCGGGCGTCGTGGCGATCCGGGACTGGGAGCTGAAGCTCGAGGCGATCGCGCGCGAGACGCTCGGGCGCGACCTGAAGCTCCTCTCGGGGATGCCGTCCTGGTCGCTCCTTCTCTTCGAGAGGTGGCGCGCGCTGTCCGGCGGACGGTCCCCGGCGGACCTGTTCCCGGGTCTCGAGCTGTTCGTCCACGGGGGCGTTCGGTACGAGCCGTACCGGGAGACGCTCGAGACGTCGTTTGGCCGGGCGCTGCGTCGCCTCGAGGTCTATCCCGCCAGCGAAGGGTTCCTCGCGGTCCAGGACGATCCCGGGAGCGTAGGGATGGTCCTCGGCCTCGACTACGGCACCTTCTACGAGTTCGTTCCGGCTGCGGAAGCGGGTTCGCCATCGGCGAGGCGCTTGACGCTCGCGGAAGTCCGCGTCGGCGAGACCTACTCGATCGTCCTCTCGAACGTCGCCGGGCTCTGGGCCTACGAGATCGGGGACCTCGTCCGGTTCGCCTCGATCGCCCCGCCGCGGGTTACGGTCGTCGGCCGGACGACGGCGTTCTCGAACTGCTGCGGCGAGAACCTGATCGTCGAGGAGGTCGAGGAGGCG
>JAKPXO010000035.1 GCA_029567505.1 Acidobacteriota bacterium | reverse complement strand
CGAACCTCCTCATCATCAAGGAGCTCCCGGAGTACCTCCCGACGGTCCTCGACCTCGTCAAGAGCCTCGACACGCCCGTGCCGCAGGTCATGATCGAGGCCCGGATCGTCGAGGCGACCCGGACGTTCAGTAAGCGGCTCGGCATCGACTGGGGCTTCCAGGCGATCTCCGACCAGGCTCACGGGAACACGACCGGGATGGTCTTCCCGAACAGCGCCGAGGTGGAGGGCGCGGTCTCGCTCCCGAACGGCAATCAGATCCTTCGGGCGAGCCTCGCGAACGTCCTCGACACGTTCCGGCTCGACGTCGCGTTGAGCGCCGCCGAAGCCCGGGGCCTCGTGAAGCTCGTCTCGTCGCCCAAGATCCTGACGCAGACGAACATGGCCGCGTCGGTCCAGTCGGGCTTCCAGATCCCGGTCCAGACGACGGTCAACAACACGACGACCGTCCTCTACATCGACGCCACGCTGAGGCTCGACGTCACGCCTCAGGTCACGGCGGAGGGGACCGTCATCCTCGACATCAAGATCCAGCGCCGCGAGCCGGCGCCGGGCGTCGCGATCACCGGCGGGAACAACGTCCCGCTCGTCACCCGCGACGCGCAAACCCGCCTCATGGTGCGCGACGGCGGCACCGGGATGATCGCGGGGATCTTCAAGCTCTCGGCCAACGACGGCCAGAACATGGTCCCGGGCCTCTGGAAGATCCCCCTCCTCGGAGGTCTCTTCCGGAACAAGACGATGGACGAGACGACAGACGAGCTGATGATCTTCATCACGCCGCGCGTGATGAAGGCGCTCTGAGGCCGCGACACGGAGCCGAACGATGAAGAACCGAATTCCCCTCGCCGTCGCCCTCCTGGCCGGAGTCCTCGCCGTCGCCGGCTGTTCGTCGAACACCCAGGGGGACGACGCCTCGCCGGTCTACCTCTCCGCCGAGTACACGCTCCTCCCGGAGTCGTGGAACGTCGGGAGCGGTGCCCCGCTCCAGCTCGAGACGGTCCAGCTCCGGTCGCACCTGAAGAACACGACCGGGGGGACGTCGAGCTTCCTCGACACGCGCCTCGACGACTACGTCGTCGAGTGGCGGCGGATCGACGGCGGGACGAAGGCGCCGGAGGCGGAGACGTTCCCGGGCAACGTCATCGTCCCGGCCGGCGGGACGTCGACGATGTCCAACTACCCCTACATGACCCGCTCGGCTCTCCTCAAGGCCCCGCTCGACCAGCTCCTCCCCTTCAACGGGGGGATCGACCGCGAGACGGGGAACAGCGAGATCCGCTGCCGGGCCACCGTGACCTACCGCGGCCGGACGCTCTCCGGCCAGCCCGTCCGGGGCGTCGGCACCTTCGGCCTCACCTTCCTCTACAGCGCCGCGACGGAGACGATCGTGGCGCGGGTGAACTGAGGACGGCATGTCGACGGTGCGTGGAAACTCCGAGGTGAAAGCGATGCGCCGAACCCTCCAGCCCCTCTTCGCCGCGACCGTGGGTCTCTCGCTGCTCCTCGCCGGCTGCTCCGGCGAGTCGCCCACGTCGCCCAAACCCCCTGCGGGCGGGGGAACCGACGGCGGCAGCTGCGCGGTGACGATCGCTCTCGACGCCACGGACGTCACCCCGATGGCGGGGACCGCGATCATCCTCCGGGCGACGGTCCGAAAGGGCGGGGCCCTCGTCCCCGACGGGACCTCGATCACCTTCACGACGGACTTCGGCTTCTTCCTCGAGACGGGCCTTCCGAGCGTGTCGAAGGTGACCCAGAACGGGTTCGCCGACGTGACCCTCGGCGCGACCTCGTCGGGCCTCGCGAAAGTGAAGGCCGCCTTCGAGTGCGGCACGGCCGAGAAGTCGGTCGACTACCAGCCCATCCCGTCGAACGGGCCGTTCATCTCCAGCATCAGCCCGACGTCGGGGAGCTGCGCCGGCGGCGACGTCGTCACGATCAACGGCGGCCGGTTCGGCACCGACGTAGCGAACGTGCAGGTCCTCTTCGGCGGCAAGCCGGCGTCGGTCCAGTCACTCTCCGAGACGCGGATCGAGGTCCTGACCCCGGCGCGAACGCTCGCGAACCCGCTTGTCCCCGAGGTGGTGGACCTCGTCGTCCGCTTCTTCTCGGGCGACGTTCCCCTCGGTGACATCACCGAGCAGAAGGCGTTCACGTATTACTGCGTCGACCCGAACAAGCGCCTGACCCTCACGTCGGTCGACCCGAACTCGGGCAAGCCCGAGGGCGGGCAGCAGGTCGTGATCACGGGCACGAACTTCCTGCCGTCGCCGACGAGCGCCGTCGCCACGACGCGCGTCACGTTCGGCTCCGCGCCCGCGTCCGTCGTCTCCGTCACGGGGACGCAGATCACGGTCCAGACGCCGCGCCACGTCCTGGCGAACCCCGCCGTCCCCGAGACGGTCGACGTCGCCGTCACTGCCGACCTCGGCCTCGTCTCGCAGCAGAGCGGTCTCCTGCCGCAGGCGTTCACCTATCGCGCCGACGGCGGCGCCGGCACCTGCAACGGAGTCCCCGGCCTCTTCCTCGCGACGGTCCTCCCCGAGGACCCGACGAACGCGGGCAGCCCGGACGGCGGAGACATCGTCGTCATCCAGGGCGGAGGGTTCACGGCCGGCGGCACGAGCACGACGACCGACCGCACGGCCGTCTTCTTCGGCGGCAACCAGGGCGTCACGCTGAGCGTCAGCGACTCCGAGATCCGGGTGACGACGCCGCGGCGCGTCCTCGCCAGCCCCGACAAGCCCGAGACGGTCGACGTCCGCGTCATCGTCGACGCGGGCGGACCGCGGGAAGCATGTGCCCAGGCCGTCAAGGCCTACACGTACTTCCCCGGAGGGTTCCTCGAGCCGGTCGTCACGTCGATCTCGCCCTCCACGGGCCCGAACGACGCTTCGACGCGCGTCACGATCTTCGGCCGCAACTTCAAACTCCCGATGCAGGTCTTCGTCGGCGGCGTCGAGGCCTCGGTCGTCGAGATCAAGGCGAGCCAGATCATCTTCCTGACGCCTCTCGCCACCGGGCCGAACAGCGCCCTCGCGGGCCGGACGGTCGACGTCGTCGTCCGCGACCCGTACGCCGGCAAGGACTACACGAGCCCCGTCCAGTTCCGCTACTACGCCTGTCCGACGCTCAACACCGTGATCCCGTCGTCGGCGCCGTGGAACCAGTCCACGGTCGTGACGATCGCCGGCCAGGGCTTCGAGGAGCCGGTCGAGGTGACCTTCGAATCCGGCGGCTTGCTCCTGCGTCCGCAGGTCACTTCGGTCTCCTCCTCCCTCATCACGCTCGTCATGCCCGTGATCGACCCGCAGCTCGGCGGCGGACCGGCCTGCGACAACGTCACCGGGACGCTCACGATCTCCTTCCCCGCGCTCTCCTCGGCGGCCTGCAACACGCTCGGCACCCCGTTCACCTATCGGGTCGACGCGATGACCGCGGTGAGCGCCACCCCGACGCAGCTGAACCAGACCGGAGGTCCCTTCGGCACGCCCATCGGCGGAACCCCCGCGACCATCACGGTGATCGGGACCAACTTCATCGACCCGATGACCGTCGAGGTCTACGGCGGCGGCGTCACCATCCCGATCAACAACGCCATCGTCGCGAACGCGGACCAGCTCAGCTTCACGGCCCCGGCCGTCCCCGACTCGGCACTGAACGAGCAGCCCTGCATTCCCGCCCCGAACGCCGGCGTCACGGGTGTGAAGTACGTCCCAACGTCGTTCGGCATCCGGCTTCGGAACGCCCGGACCGGCTGCGTGGTCGAGCTCCCGAACATCCTCATCTACAACCCTCCCGAGCCCGTCGTCTGTCGGACGCCTCTCACGATCACGACGCTGACCCTTCCCGCCGCGACGATCTGCACAGCCTACGCCGGCGCGACCGCGACCGCGACGGGGGGGACTCCGGGCTACACCTGGAATGCGACGGGGCTTCCTCCTGGAATGTCCATCGACCTCGGCACCGGCGCCATCTCCGGGACACCGCAGCTGCCCACGGCGGGGGCCGGCGGGACGACGACGCTCTCGGTCGGCCTCAGCGCCACCGACGGGACGGCGACGACCGTGAGTCGCACGATTGGCCTGCAGCTCATCGATCCGAACGGGCAGTTCTCGATCACGGCGCCGGCCTCGACGACGGTGTCGGCCGCGGCCGGGACGCAGATCGGAGCATTCACGTTGACGCCGAACGCGACCCCCGCCGACTTCCAGCCTGTGAACTGGGTGGTTACTGGCCCGGGTGCCAACCAGGTCGTGATCAACGGCTCCGGGGTACTTTCGACGAGCGGAACGGCGGTGGCCGGCGGCCCCTACAACATCACGGTCACCGCTACCGATACGCCTTCGTGCGGCGGCGCGAGCCACACGGCCTCCGCGACGTATACGTTCTCTCTCAACTGACGCGGGGCATCCCGCTCTCCCGAACCCCTTCCGGGCCGCCCTTCGGGGCGGCCCGAGCTTTTTCCGCCGGCGGCTTTGCCGTACACTGGCCGGGACCGATGGGCCTCTTCAGCAGGACGCTGTCTCGCATCGACGAGATCAAGAGGAGCTTGACCCGGGAGACCGGGCCGCGCCAGTTCCTCGTCGTCGCCGACGAGCATCGTCGGCAGGGGCGACCGCGCGAGGCGATCGAGGTCCTCGAAGCCGGGCTGCAGCAGAGCCCCGCTTCGGTCGCGGGGCACGTCGCGCTCGGCCGGCTTCTACTGCAGACGGAGCAGCTCGAGAAGGCGGTCGATTCGTTCCAGACGGCTCTGACGCTCGACCCGCAGAACCTCGTGGCCATCCGGCAGCTCGCGGAGGTCCACCTCGCCCGCGGAGAGAAGGTCGAGGCGGTCAAGAAGCTGAAGCTCTTCCGCGGGCTCAGCCCGGGCGACCGGGAGGTCGCGGAGCTGATCCGGCAGCTCGATGCCGAGCTGGCGCCCCCGCCCTCGCCGAGATCGGGAATCCGCCTTCCCGTGCCGGTCCCGCCCGTTCCGCCCGTGCCGGCACCCGCGACGGAGACATCCGTTCCGCCAGAGGCCCGGCTCACTCTCGTGGACGCGCCTGCCGCGCCGATCGCGCCGGCGGCCGCCTCGGTCGAGTTGCCGCCGACCCCGGTCGCCGAGCCGGGACCCGGGCTCGACGCCGCCGCGGCGGCGGAGGCGTCGGAGGCCGAAAGTCCGGACACGCCGCCCTTCGCAGAGGTGGAGTCCGAGTCGACGCGTCTGGAGCTTCTACCGGAGGTCCCTGCGGTCCCTCCCTCGGAGGAGATTCCCGACATTCTCGTGGAGTCCTCGACAGCCCCGGACGGCGAGAGTCCGGAGGCCGATATGGGGCCCGGGCCTTTCGGGGAGGGCGCCCGGGCCGAAGTCCTGGCTGAGCTTTCGCCCTCGGGGCCTCCCGCATCCGCGGGCGCCCTAGAGGAGCCGCTGGCGGCTCCGGAGGCGGCGTCGCTTCCGATCCCCGTCGCCACGGAGACGATGGCCGGGCTCCTGCGCGCCCAGGGCCATCTCGGACGCGCCCGCGAGGCCTACCTCGCTCTGGCCCGCACGGAGACCGACCCGGCGAAGGTGAGCCGGTATCTCGAGGTCGCGGCGGAGCTCGCGGCGACGGCGAGCTCGTCGGTCCGGGGGCGGCTCGAGGCCTGGGTCGAGCCCTTCGCCCGGGACGGGCGGTCGGGAAACGGAGACCTCGTCACGGCTGTCGAGGAGATCGTGGAGCGGCTCGCGCCGGCCGCGGCCCTCGTGACCGACCTCGAAGGCGTCCCCGTCGTCACCGTCGGATCGCGCCTCGAGGCCGAGGCGATGGAGAGCCTCTCCGCCGAGCTCACGGCATTCTGGAAGAACGTCCGCCGCGCCCGCGCCGACGTCGGCGAGGGCGCGCTCCGAAGCCTCGTCCTCAAGGGGAGCGCCGGCACGGCGGCCATGCAGGCGATCACGACCGAGTACGCGCTCCTGCTGAAGACCGGCGCCGGCGTCCCGGTGGGACGGATCCGGTTCGAGGCGGCGCGGGCCGCCGAGCAGCTTCGTCCGGCCCTCCTCTGAGGGCCGACCCGCCCCGCGGCAATTCGAATCCCTCGAAGAGAGAGAGATGAACGTCAAGGAAATCAGGGAACTCGCAGATCTGGTCGCTCGCCGGGGCCTCGCCAGCCTCGAGGTCGAAGAAGGTGGCTTCCGCCTGCGCATCGAGGGGCCGCGGCCCGCGGTCCGCGAGGCGGCGCCCGTTCCCGTCTCGGCCTACCCGGCCGTCCCCGTTTCGTGGGAAGAGAAGGCGCCACGGATCGAAGCCCCCGCGCCGGCACCGCCGGCGGCCGCGCCCGAGGTCGACTCGGGGGTCCACGTCGTCACCTCGCCGATCGTCGGGACCTTCTATCGCGCCCCGAACCCGGAAGCCGAGCCGTTCGTGAAGGTCGGCGACACGGTGGAGAAGGGCGCGACGCTCTGCATTATCGAAGCGATGAAGCTGATGAACGAGATCGAGGCCGACGTCGCCGGGACGGTCGTCGAGGCCTTCCCGAAGAACGGCCAGCCGGTCGAGTTCGGCGAGAAGCTGTTCGGGATCCGGCCGGCCTGATGTTTCGCAAGGTCCTCGTCGCGAACCGCGGGGAGATCGCCCTGCGGATCATCGCCGCGTGCAAGGAGCTCGGAATCGCGACCGTCGCCGTCCACTCGACGGTCGACCGGGACGCGCTGCACGTCGAGGCCGCCGACGAGTCGGTCTGCATCGGGCCGGCGGCCCCCTCGGCGTCGTACCTGAACATCACCTCGCTCGTCGCGGCGGCCGAGATCACCGGGGCGGACGCGGTCCACCCGGGCTACGGCTTCCTCGCGGAGAACGCGCACTTCGCCGAGATCCTCGAGGAGGTCGGCCTGACCTGGATCGGCCCCCCTCCCGAGGCGATCCGGCGGATGGGCGACAAGTCGACGGCGAAGGACACGGCGAAGAGGGCCGGAGTGCCGACGATCCCGGGAAGTCCCGGCCCCGTCGGCTCGACCGAGGAGGCGCTGAAGCTGGCCGAGCGAATCGGGTACCCGGTCCTCCTGAAGGCGGTCGCGGGCGGTGGCGGGCGCGGAATGCGCGTCGCCCGGAACGGGAAGGAGCTCGCGGCCGCGTTCGAGCTCGCGACCGTGGAGGCCGAGAGGGCGTTCTCGAACGGCTCCCTCTACCTCGAGAAGTACCTCGCCGAGCCGAGGCACGTAGAGGTCCAGGTCTTCGGCGACCGTCTCGGAAAGATCGTCCACCTCGGGGAGCGGGAATGCTCGCTGCAACGGCGGCATCAGAAGGTCTTCGAGGAGTCGCCGTCCCCCGCCGTGTCGCCGGAGCTGCGGGAGAGGATGGGCGCGGCCGCGATCGCAGCCGCGCGCGCCGTCGACTACGTGGGCGCCGGCACGGTGGAGTTCCTCCTCGACCAGGACGGCTCCTTCTACTTCATGGAGATGAACACGAGGATCCAGGTCGAGCACCCGGTGACCGAGATGGTGACCGGCTTCGACCTCGTGAAGGAGCAGATCCGGGTCGCCGCGGGTGAGCCGCTCTCGTTCCCGAGGGTCGGCGGCGCGACGGACGAGTTCCGCCCCCGCGGCCACGCGATCGAGTTCCGGATCAACGCCGAAGACCCGGAGAAGTTCACGCCGTCTCCCGGCACGATCACGACCCTTCACGTTCCCGGGGGACCGGGGGTCCGCGTCGACACCGCCGCCTACATCGGCTGGCGGATCCCGCCGCACTACGACTCCCTCCTCGCGAAGCTGATCGTCCACGGACAGACGCGCGAGGAGGCTCTCGCGCGCGGGCGGCGGGCGCTCGAGCTCTTCGTCGTCGAAGGGGTGCGGACGACGATCCCGCTCCACCTGCGGCTCCTCGACGCCCCCGACGTCCGGCACGGACGCTTCTCGACGAAGTGGCTCGAGCGGTGGCTCTCCGGAGAGACGCCGGCGGCGTGACCGCGCTCCCGTCGTGAAGGCCGGACCCGGACGCGTCTTCCTCGTCGGCTTCATGGGAGCCGGGAAGTCGACCGTGGGGCGCGCGCTCGCCGGACGTCTCGGGGTGCCCTTCCTGGATCTCGACGAGGCGTTCGAGTCGCTCGCCGGCGTCACCATCCGCCGCGCGTTCGAGGAACGGGGCGAGGCCTGGTTCCGGGAGAGGGAGGCGGAGCTCCTCCGCGGCTGCGAAGCGCTTCCCGACGTCGTCGTCGCCCTCGGCGGCGGCACCTTCACCTTCCCAGAGAACCGGGCCGTGGTCCGGCGGGCCGGCCGGTCGGTCTTCCTGGACGTCCCGTTCGAGGCGATCGCGACGCGGCTCGAGGGCAAGGCGGCGGACCGGCCGCTCTTCCGTTCGATCGAGGAGGCGCGCGCTCTCTATGACGAGCGGCGCGCTTCCTATAGACTTTCCGACACGATCCTGGCGGTGGAAGGGGACGAGGGGGTGGACGCCGTGGTCGATCTGATCGTCGAGGCGCTCGCGAGCCGGGGAGTCGGCTGAGGAGGTGCGCTACCTCCTCCTGTCCGACCTGCACTCGAACGACGAGGCCCTCTCCGCCGTCCTGGCCCGGGTGAGGCGCAAGAAGCTCGACCGCGTCGTCTGTCTCGGCGACTTCGTCGGCTACGCCGCAGACCCGAACAAGGTCCTCGACAAGATCCGCACTCTGCCCCGTCCGGCCGTCTCGATCCGCGGCAACCACGACAAGGTCGTCTCGGGCGTCGACTCCGGCGAGATGTTCAATGCGCCCGCGCTCTTCGCGGCCCGCTGGACGGCCGAGAAGCTCTCGAAGGAGAACCTCGAGTTCCTGCGCCGGCTGCCGTGCGGCCCGGTCCTCGTGGACGAGACGTTCGCGATCTGCCACGGCTCGCCGCTGGACGAGGACGCCTACATCTTCTCGGACTGGGACGCCCAGATGAACTTCGTCCACATGGACCGCGTGGCGCCGTCCGTCGCCGTCTCGTTCTTCGGGCACAGCCACATCCCGTCGATCTTCACGCTCGCCCCGGACGGGATCCTCGTCGAGGCGGTACGCGGAAGCCGCCGGAAGCTCTTCCTCGAGCCGGGCCGCCGATACCTCGTGAACCCGGGGTCGGTCGGCCAGCCGCGAGACCGCAACCCGCGCGCGAGCTACGCGATCTTCGACTCGGAGGAGCGGACGGTCACGTTCGACCGGGTTCCGTACGACGTGAAGTCGGCGCGGCAGAAGGTCCTGCGGGCCGGGCTTCCGACGATCCTCGGCGACCGGCTCCTCCTGGGGCTCTGAGGCGCAAGGTGGCTCTGCGGGGCGGCGCGCGGCGGGTCGGGGCGGCCTCGCTACCGATTCTGGCGCTCGTCCTCACGGCCTGCTCGTCCGTCGCTCCGGATGCCGATCGGCACGAGGCGCGGCCGGAGAGGCTCGCGCTCGTGGCGCGACTCCTCGAGATGGAGGACCGGCGAGCCTGGGACGACGCCCCCGGGCAAGCCGCCGCTGCCTCGCCTGACGCGCGCCTTCGCGAGCGGGCCGGCCTCGCGGCCGGACGCCTCCGGGCGACCGGCGCGGTCCCTCTGCTTTCGACGCTCCTCGCCGATCTCGAGCCCCGCGTCCGCCGGGCGGCGGCCTTTGCGTCCGGCCTCGCCGGCGAACGGAGGCTCGTTCCGCTCCTTCGGAGCGCGCTCTCCGACGCCGATCCGGGGACCGCCGCGGCCGCGGCTTCGGCGCTCGGACGCCTCGGGGGCGACGCGGCCGAGGAGGCGCTCCGCGGGGTCCTGCGCGCACGGTCCGGACCGGTCGCGGCGGCGGCGGCGGCGCTCTACCGTTCGAAGGACCCGGGCCTCGTGCCGCTTCTCGCCGCGGCGGCGGCCTCGCCCGACGGGGAGACGCGCAGGATGGCGGCCTGGTCGCTCGCGCGCGTCCCCCGGCCGGGGAGCGAGTCGGCGCTGCGCGCCCTTCTGCGAGCCGGCGACCCGGAGGTCGTGGCCTGGGCGGCGCGCGGCCTCGGTCTCCTGGGCGACGCGGAGGCCGCGGGGCCGCTCTCGGAGGTCGCGCTCGGGCCGGAGCCCGGGCCGGCGATCCAGGCGCTCCTCGCCCTGGAGCGGCTCGCGGCGGGCGGGCTTGCTCGAGACGTCGCGCGGGAGGCGGGGCTCGCACGGCGGGGCGATCCGCACCCCGGCGTCTCCCTGGCCGCACTCACGCTCCTGCGAGCCGCGGCCGACGACGCGGACGTCCGCGCGCTGCTCGAACGGGTCGTCGTCCACGGCGGGCGCCGGGGGGGCGTCGCCCTCGCGAGCCTCGCCGCGGGCGACGCCGAGCGCGCCCATGCCCTCGCGTTTCCCGGGAAGGGGACCGCCCCTCTCGACCTCCGCCTCGGCGCCGCAGAAGCGCTCCCGCTCCTGGCCGCCGAGCGCGTCGGCCCCTGGCTCGAGGCGCTCCTCGGGGACTCCGCGCCGCGCGTCCGCATGGAGGCGGTCTCCCGCCTCCCACGGCCGCTCGTCCCCCGCAGCCTTCCGCTCCTGACGCGCGCCCTTGCCGACCTGGACGGGGCCGTCCGCGCCGCCGCGCTCGACGCCACGGCTCCGTTCGCGGCGGGGACGGGGAGCGACGCGAGGCTCGCGGCGGCGTGGCGCGCGGCGTTCGACGCGCTCGTCGCTTCGGGCGAGGCGGACCTCGCCGCCACCGCGCTCGACGCCGCCGCGTCCCTGCCCGCGGGGGGGCGCGAGCTCCTTGCCGCGAAACGCGACGCCGCCGACGACCTCGTTCGCGAGCGGGCCCGGCGCCTCCTCCGGGAGCGCTTCGGGGTGGATTCGACGGACCCGTCGCCCGCCGTCGCGACGCGCCTCGCCGCAGCCGACACCCTTCGCCTCGCGGAACGGGCCGAGGGGCCTCCCGTCCGCGTCGTCGTCGAGACGAGCCGGGGCTCCTTCGAGGCCGAGCTCTTCGCGGACGCGGCCCCGATGACGGTCGAGAGCTTCGTCTCTCTCGCCCGCGCGGGGTTCTTCGACGGGACGACGATCCACCGCGTCGTCCCGGACTTCGTCGTCCAGGCGGGTGACCCGCGCGGGGACGGGACCGGCGGCCCCGGCTACGCGATCCGCGACGAGCTGAACCCGATCCCGTACGTTCGCGGCCGGCTCGGCATGGCGCTGTCCGGCCCCGACACCGGCGGCTCCCAGTGGTTCGTCGCCCTCTCCCGCCAGCCGCACCTCGATGCGGCCTATACCGTCTTCGGCGAGGTGACGGCAGGGATGGAGGTCGTCGACCGGGTCGAGCAGAACGACCGGCTCCTCTCGGTCCGCGTCCGCGAGGAGCCCGGGCCCGGCGAGGACCCCTCCGCAGGCTTCCCCCGCGGCGTAAACTGACGGCAGCCATGCCGCGCTTCACGGTTCTCGAGACCTCCGCGCTCTTCTCGAACCGCGTCAAGTACGACTACCTCTTCGAGATGGAGATGTGGCTGAAGGGGGTCGAGCGGTTCTTCGTCCTCGACCACCTCCCGCTCTCCGCGTTCGAGAGGTCGCACGCGTCGCTGAAGAACTTCGTCGAGGAGGTCGCGGTCGTGAGGTCCGGGATCTCGCACCTCGCGCTCCTGACGACGCACCTCCTCGGGGAGGGGAAGGAGGACCTCGCGTCGTTCCTCCTCTTCCTCGACAGCCAGGTCAGCCGCGCCTCGGGAGGCGCCCCCGTCCCGCAGCGCCGCGGGAGCGCCGAGACGGAGCTCGCCCTCGTCGTCGAGAAGCTCGACGACTTCTCGAAGGTCCTCGACGAGCTCTCGCGGGCGCCGTTCCTGCCTCTTCAGACCTACCTCTCCCTCGGGCGGATCGTCGTCGGGACCCTCAAGTCCGAGCCCAACCTGGGGGTCCTCTTCCGCGAGAACCTCCGGCCCGTCCTCGACCGCGAGTCGAAGCAGTCGCTGGCGCGCGTCCTCGCCGGCGTCTCCGACGCGAGCCAGAAGTCGGCGCTGGCGGCCCTCTTCGTCGAGCTCTTCAAGGGGCTGCGCTGGACGGAGAGGATCCGTCAGACGATCGAGTCGCCCGCGACGGTCAAGCGGGCGCTCCTCGTCTTCAGCCTCATCCGGGCGCAGGCGGCGAGCCTCGGCGAGTTCATCCGCAAGCGGCTCCTTCCGCGCTTCCCGGAGGACACGCCGGTGGCCGCGGGCCTCGAGCGCCTCGTCTTCTCCGTCGAGATGGAGATGCGCAAGGTGATGGAGCTCGAGCTGGTCGACGTCGCCCTGATGAGGGACCCGAAGCTCGTCTACGCGCGGATGGAGGACGCCGCGGGGATCCTCAAGGACCTCTTCCAGCAGAGCATCATCGGCCTCGCGGAGACGTTCTCCTCCGACGTCGACGGTCGGGCGCTCTTCCCGGAGTACCGGACGAAGCTGGACCAGAGCCTCCGCCTCCGCGACGACCTCTGGGAGCTCCTCCAGGCGGTCCAGGCCTTCTCCCGCGGCGCCGACAGGAAGGCGCTCAAAGCGATGATCGACGCCCTCGACGCGTTCCGGCGGGGCTCGATGAAGCACCTCATGTTCAAGGACTGGTCCCTCTTCGACCGGTTCCACGCCGGCTTCTCGCGTGAGCGGAGCCCGCGCGCGTTCCTCCCCGCGGCGCACCAGTTCGAGGTCTTCCTCAAGACGCTCGTGCGGGAGGTCTCGAAGCGGTCGGTCCTCTCCTCGCACCCGTTTCGGGGGGGCCGGCCGCGCACGGGCGACGACGCCGAGGGCGCGGCGCCGCCCCGGTACAATTGACGCGGAGCCGCTCCCCGCGGCCCGGAGGTTCTCCCTTGGGTTTCGTCACCGTACCGGCGGCCGCCGAGCACTATCGGAAGGGTCGTTTCGTCATCATCGCCGACGACGAGGACCGCGAGAACGAGGGAGACCTCTGCCTCGCGGCCGAGCACGTCACGGCGGAGGGAATCAACTTCATGGCCCGGGAGGGGCGCGGGCTCGTCTGCGTCTCCCTCACGGAAGAGCGCTGCGACGAGCTCGAGCTCGCCCCGATGGTCGAGCAGAACACCTCGAACCACGGGACGGCGTTCACCGTCTCGGTGGAGGCGCGCGGCAAGACGACGACCGGCATCTCCGCGGCGGATCGCGCCCAGACCGTGCGGACGATCGTCGACCCGCGGACGAAGCCGCACGACCTCCTCCGTCCGGGACACATGTTCCCTCTCCGGGCCCGGAAGGGGGGCGTCCTCAAGCGCGCGGGGCACACCGAGGCCTCGATCGACCTCGCCCGGATCGCCGGCCTGTCTCCGGCGGCGGTGATCTGCGAGATCCTGAACGACGACGGCGCGATGGCGCGCGTCCCCGACCTCCTTCGCTTCTCTGAGAAGCACGGGATCCCTCTCGTCTCGGTCGCCGACATCATCCGGCACCGGATGCACCACGAGCGACTCGTCCAGCGGGTCGCCTCGCCGAGCCTCCCGACGCGGCACGGCGAGTTCCGCGTCCACGCCTACCGTTCGGACCTGACGAACGAGGAGCACCTGGCCCTCGTGATGGGCGACATCGCCGAGGAGGAGCCGATCCTCGTGAGGGTCCACTCGGCGTGCCTGACCGGCGACGTCCTCGGCTCGATGCGCTGCGACTGCGGCGAGCAGCTGAACAAGGCGCTCGAGATGATCGCCCGGGAGGGGCGGGGGATCCTCCTCTACCTCCTGCAGGAGGGACGGGGGATCGGCCTCCTCAACAAGCTCCGCGCCTACGACCTCCAGGACGGCGGCCTCGACACCGTCGCCGCGAACGAGGCCCTCGGCTTCGCCCCCGACGTGCGCGACTACGGCATCGGCTGCCAGATCCTCCGGGACCTCGGCGTCAAGAAGATGCGCCTCCTGACGAACAACCCGTCCAAGTACGTCGCCCTCGACGGATTCGGCCTCGAGATCGTCGAGCGGGTCTCCCTCGAGATCCCGCCCACCGACGCGACGCGCGGCTACCTCTCCGTCAAGAAGGCGAAGATGGGGCACCTCCTGAAGCTGGTGTAGGCGGCCCCCCGCCGTGCGCCGGCGGGTTACGATGCCGGCTCGTGGCGCACGGCTTCGTCCTCGTCGGGGGGCTCTCGAGCCGGATGGGGCGAGACAAGGCGCTCCTGCCGATCGGCGGCGTCCCGATGGCCCTCCTTCAGGCGAGAAAGCTCGGGACGATCTGTACGAGGGTCTCCTTCGTCGGGAAGGAGCCGGGGTCGCTGGCCGCGCTCGGCCACCCCTTCGTCGCGGACGGGACCCGGGAGCGGGCCGCGGTCCACGGCGTCGTCGCCGCCCTCGCCGCTTCTCCGGTGGAGGAATGCCTCGTCCTCGCGGCGGATCTCCCGCTGGTTCCCGCCGAGCTCCTCGAGGCGCTCCGGGCGCGGCGGGATGCGGTCGGCGCCGCGGCCGTCGCCCCGTGGGACGGGCGGGGCCCGCAGGCGCTCTGCTCCGCCTGGTCGACACGCGCGCTCCCGGCGCTGCGCGCCTCGGTCGCCGGCGGCGACCTCTCCCTCCGGCGCGCCCTCGAGTCGGCTGGCGCCCTCGTCCTCTCGGCGGAGGAGACCGAGCGCCTGCCCGGCTTCCGTCCCGGAGTCTTTCTCAACGTGAACAGCCCGGAGGACCTCCGTGCACTCGCAGAAGAAGCCTGACCTGACGCATCTCGATTCCGAGGGTGCGGCCCGGATGGTCGACGTCTCGGGCAAGCCGGAGACGGTCCGGTCCGCGACGGCCCGCGCGGTCGTCACGCTCGGGGCCGCGGCGTGGTCCGCCCTCGACGCCTCGGAGAACCGGAAGGGAGACGCCCTCGCCGTCGCGCGAATCGCCGGGATCCAGGCCGCGAAGAGAGCGTCGGACTGGATCCCGCTCTGCCACCCGCTCCTCTTCGACGCCGTCGAGGTCCGCCTCGAGCGACGTCGGAGCCGCCGGCAGGTGGTGGCCTTCGCGACCGTCCGCGGCTCGGGACGGACCGGCTACGAGATGGAGGCGATGGTCGCGGCGGCGGCGGCGGCCCTGACGGTCTACGACATGTGCAAGGCGGCGGAGAAGGGGATCGTCGTCGGGCCGATCGAGCTCGTCGCCAAGAGCGGCGGCAAGAGCGGAGACTGGCGACGAGCCTCGGC
>JAKPXO010000026.1 GCA_029567505.1 Acidobacteriota bacterium | reverse complement strand
CCTCTACCTCGGCGACACGCCGACGCGCCGGGCACTCTTCGTCTCGCCTGGCCAGCTCGAGGACCTCGTGGCCGGGCTGGACCTGGCCGCGAGCCGGCTCGACGAGGTGCGGCCGTGAACCCGCTTGTCTTCGATTCCGGCGCAGCCTGGGAAGCCTCGGGGCTTTCCGCCGGCGCCTTCGAGCAGCTCGTCCGCGACCTCGAGGCGACCGGACACGCCTACCGGAGCCGCGGCGTGGTCGTCTTTGCCTCGGTCAAGGTCGCCGCGCTCGTCCTCGGCTGCGGCTGCCACCGGCGGCGGCGGAGGGGCCGGCGATGAAGGCCGCCGCTCTCGCCCTGGCCGCCCGCGGCTTCCTCGTCTTTCCCCTGACGCCGCGGCAGAAGGTCCCGCTCCCGGGCAGCCACGGCCACCTGGAGGCGACGACGGACCCGGCCACGATCGCCCGATGGTGGGACCAGACGCCCGACGCGAACATCGGCCTTCGGACCGGCATCGAGTCCGGCGTCCTCGTCCTCGACCGGGACGACCGGAACGGGGGAGAGGCCGGCTGGGAGCTCCTCGAGGAGGAGCACGGGCCCGTCCCCTACTCCCTCCGGGCGCGGACGGGAGGCGGCTTTCACTGCTACCTCCGCCACCCCGGGCCCGGCCGGGTCAAGTCGCTGGCCATCGCCCCGGGCGTCGATCTGAAGGCCGCCGGTGGCTACGTCGTCGCCCCGCCGAGCGTTCACCCCTCGGGCGCCGTCTACACGTGGCTCGACGAGGGCGACTCGCAGCTCGAGGACGCCCCCGCGTGGCTCCTGACCGAGTTCGCGCAGTCGGCGGCGGACCGTCTCCCGCTCGCCGAGGACGTCGCCGTGGCCCTGCCGGACACGCCGGCCCGGCTCCTCATCGTCGGGAAGTTCCTCCCCGAGTTCGAGCGGCGGATCCTCGACCCGGCGACCTGCCGGAACACCCAGCTCACCGTCTTCGGGTGGCAGTGCCGGTGCAACCGGATCCCCGTTCGGATCGCCCTCGAGTTCGTCCCTCAGCTCCTCGCCGCCTGCGCGCGGTCGCCCCGGGGCCGCGTCGTCCCGCGGAACGAGGCCGTCAGGGCGATCGTCTCGGCGCTGAGGAAGCGTCCGGGCCGACCCGAGCGCGCGGCCCTCCAGGCGCTCATCGAGGCGCACGACGACGCCACGTTCGAGGGCCGGGCCCGCATGGAGTGGCTCGAGCTCTGCGCCCTCTTCCTCGGCCGCGTCCTCCCGGAGGACGAGGCGCTCGCGCAGCTCGTCGAGGTGAACGAACGGCAGTGCATCCCGCCGCTCGACCTGGCCGAGCTCCTCGGCGAGGGGAAGGCGGCGGCGTGACGCAGCTCCGCAGCCTCCTCCAGAACGGCCAGAGCAAGCGGCGCGAGAAGAAGCCCGTCGAGCCCACCGGCGCCGAGGTCTTCCTCGTCTCGGGGAAGATCCATGAGTCGGTCGACCAGGCGGTGACGAAGCTCGAGGGCGCCGGTATCTACCAGCGCGGCGGCCAGCTCGTCCGCACCGTCCGCTCGGCCCCGGTGACCGTCCGCGGCGTCTGGCGGGACGACCGGGCGCTCTCTATCGTCGTCGTCTCGTCGGCACACCTCGTCGACACGCTCTCCCGCCGAACGGTCTTCCTCAAGTTCGACGGCCGCTCCGAGCAGTGGAAGCCCGTCAACTGTCCGAGCGAGGTCGCCACGACGCTCCTGTCCCGCGTCGGCCAGTGGCCCGAGACGCTCATCCCGTCCCTCGTCGGCATCCTCGAGACCCCGACGCTTCGGCCCAACGGCTCCGTCCTCTCGGCGGACGGATACGACCCGGAGACGGGCCTTCTCGCCGACCTGGGCGGCGTGGACTTCCCGCCGATCCCCGAGGCGCCGACGCAGCTCGATGCCGGCCGAGCGCTCGAGCTCCTGACCGAGATCCTGAGGGGCTTCCCGTTCGTCGAGGAGACGGATCGGTCAACCGCCGCCTCCGCGCTCCTGACCGGTCTCGTTCGGCGCAGCGTCCAGACGGCGCCCCTCTTCACGTTCACCGCGCCCAAGCCTCGCTCCGGGAAGTCCCTCCTGGCCGATCTCGCCGGGCTCCTGGCCACCGGGCGCCGGCCGGCGATGGTCACCTTCACGGGAGACGCGGCCGAGGAGAAGAAGCGCCTCATGGCTCTTCTCTCCGGTGGGGACCCCGTCATCTGCTTCGACAACATCTCCGCCCCGATCGGCGGTGACGCGCTCTGCACGATCCTGACTCAACCGACCTGGACCGACCGCATCCTCGGCCGGAACGACGCCGGGTCAGCGGCCACGGTCCCGACGTGCGCCACGTTCCTCGCGACGGGAAACAACCTCGTCGTCGAGGCC
>JAKPXO010000022.1 GCA_029567505.1 Acidobacteriota bacterium | reverse complement strand
CTTCGAGTACGGGGCCGACGGCGTCGGGCTCTTCCGGTCCGAGTTCCTCTACCTCTCCTCGGCCGGCGTCGAGTTCCCCGACGAGGCGACCCAGGCCGCGATCTACCGGCAGGTCGTCTCCCGTCTCGCCCCCCGGCCCGTCGTGATCCGGACCTACGACCTCGGCGGGAAGAAGGGAGCCCGGCACCTGTCCGGCGCCGAGGAGAATCCCGTCCTCGGCCTCCGCGGGGTGCGGCTCTGCTTCAGTCACCCGGAGATGTTCCGCACCCAGCTGCGGGCGCTGCTGTCGGTCGCGTCGGGAGGCGACCTCCGCATCCTCGTGCCGATGGTCGCCGGGGTCGAGGAAGTCCGGAGGGTCCGGGCCTTCGTCGAGGAAGCGCGCCAGGAGCTCGTCGAGCGCGGGATCGACGTTCCGGACAGCGTCCCGATCGGCGCCATGATCGAGGTCCCGTCGGCCGCCGTCACCGCGGACCTGATCGCGCCCGAGGTCGACTTCCTCTCGCTCGGGACGAACGACCTGATCCAGTACACGCTCGCCGCCGACCGCGCCAACGAGGCGGTGTCCGAGATCTACCGGCCTCAGCACCCGGCGATCCTCCGTCTCATCGCGAGGGTCCAGGACGCCGCTCGTGCTGCCGGCAAGCCGCTCGCCATCTGCGGCGAGATGGCCGCCGACCCGGCCCTCTTCCTCCTCCTCCTGGGACTTGGGATTCGGGAGTTCTCGATGGGGCCGCGATCCGTCCCCCTCCTCAAGGACATTGCGCGCTGCGCCTCCGCGGCCGATGCCGCGCGGATGGCACGCGCCGCGCTTTCCCTTTCGACGCCCGACGACGTGTCCGCGCTTCTGGCGCGGGAGGCCGAAGCGCTCCTGAGCGGCGACCCGGAAACGCGGGCTGCGGTGAACGTATGAAGACGACCGATCGAATCGTGAAGAAGCCCTGGGGAAGCGAACGGATCTTCGCGGCCAACGGCCGATACGCCGGAAAGCTGATCTCGATCCTCGCCGGACAAACCCTTTCCTACCAGTACCATCGGACAAAGGAAGAGACGATCCACGTCCTTTCGGGAACTCTCGGTATGGAGACGGAGTCGAATGGAGAGAGGTATCTCCTGGCCCTCGCTCCCGGAGAGACCTTCCATGTGACGCCCGGGACGAAGCACCGGATGTTCGCCGACGGGGAGGACGTCCTCGTCGTCGAGGTCTCCAGTCCGGAACTCGACGATGTCGTCCGCCTCGAGGACCGGTACGGGCGAGAAGGGACGACGCAGCCATGAAACGCTCCTTCACCGCATCGCTCGCGCTTCTCGCGCTCCTTCTCGGCGCCCCGGCCCGGCTCGCGACGGCGGCGGACACGCAGCCGACGCCCACACCCGGCGCGGCGAGCAAGGGAAAGAAGAAGCTCGGCGGCGGGAGCTTCGGGACTCCGCCCAGGCCGACGCCGACGCCGGGAGCCGGTTCCGGATCCCTTGCCGATGTCGCAAGAAAAGCGCAAGAGGAGGAGGCAGCGGCCCCTCGCGGCGGAAGGCGGATCGTCATCACGAACGAGAGCCTGCGCCGAACGGAACCGGCGCAGGGGAGCTCGACCATTACCATCACGGGTACGGCCGACAAGAAGCCGGTGGCCCGAACGAGGCCCACCGCGGTACCGACCGAACTACCGGAATATCGCGATGCCAGCGGCCGCACCGAAGCGGAGTGGCGGGCGCGAGCCGAGGAGGTCCGATCTCGGGCGGAAGAGGCGGAGGCGGCGGCCGCCGCGGCGAGGTCCGAAGTGCGGAGGCTCGAGAACGACTTCTATGCCTGGAGCGACGGCAACTATCGGGAGCGCGTCATCCGACCCGCCTGGGACCAGGCGAAGCAGAAGCTGAAGGACCTCGAGACAGCCGCAGACGAGGCGCGAAGCGCGGTCGACGGCCTCGAGGAAGAGGCTCGGAAGAGCGGAACCCCACCCGGATGGCTCCGGTGAACGACGGCCGGCCGACGGCCCCTCGCGACGCGGAAACGGCCGCGCGCCCGCGAAGGGTCTTCGTCGAGACCTGGGGCTGTCAGATGAACGAGCTCGACAGCCGCCGATTCGTCGGACTCATGTCGCGGGAGGGATGGCTCGAGTCGAGTTCGGCGGACGACGCCGACCTCGTCCTGCTCAATACGTGCTCCGTTCGCGACAAGGCCGAGCAAAAAGTCTACGACTACCTCGGACGGGTCGCCCTTCTCAAGAAATCCCGACCAGGATTGCGCCTCGGGGTCTGCGGCTGCGTGGCACAGCAGGAAGGGGAGGAGATTCTCCGCCGCTCGCCGGCGGTCGACTTCGTGCTCGGGACCGGACGAATCGAGCTGCTTCCGGCCGTCGTCCGACGGGTCGAGCGGGAAGGAGACCGTCCTGTCGAAGTCGGGTTCGACCTGGACGAGGTCGCCTACACGCCGGGAGTCGTCGCCCGCACCATCGCGCATCGAGCCTCGATCACGGTCATCGAGGGATGCAACAAGCACTGCACGTTCTGCGTCGTCCCGACGACACGGGGTCGGGAACGGAGCCGTCGCTTCTCCGAGGTCGTCGAGGAGTGCCGGCGCCTCGTCGGAGAGGGCGTCGTCGAGATCGAGCTTCTCGGACAGACGGTCAACGCCTATTCCGACCCCGAGAGCGGTGCCGGCCTGGCGGAGCTCCTCCGGGCGATCTCTTCGATCGCCGGTCTCCGGAGGCTCCGTTTCGTCACCTCCCATCCACGCAACTTCGGTGACGACCTGATCGCCGCGATGGCCGAGTGCGAGCCGGTCTGCCCTTCGCTCCACCTTCCGTTCCAGTCCGGAAGTGACTCGGTCCTGCGCCGGATGAAGCGTCAGTACACCCGTGCCGAGTACGTCGACCTCGCCGGCCGGCTCCGGTCGGCGGTGCCCGGCCTCTCGCTTTCGACCGACATCATCGTCGGGTTCCCCGGCGAGAGCGAAGAGGACTTCGCCTCGACGATCCGCCTCCTCGACGAGGTGCGTTTCGGCGCGGTCTTCTGTTTCGTCTACTCTCCCCGCCCTTCGACGGCCGCCGCACGGTGGGACGCGGACGTCCCGGCGCGGGTCGCTCAGGAACGGCTCGCCCGACTGAACGACCATCAGCAGGAGCTTCAGCTTCAGGCGAACGAGGCTATGGTCGGACAAGTCCTCGAGGTCCTCGTGGAGGGACCCGATCGGACGGGGAAGAGGGTCTCCGGGCGATCTCCCTTCAACCATCTCGTCCACATCGAGAACGCACCGGGGACGCCCGCGGGTTCCTTCGTCCAGACCAGGATCGAACAGGGCCTCGCGAACTCCCTTCTCGGCCGCGCGCTTCGCATCGAGCGAGCCGAGCCGGACGGTCCGAGCCTGCCGGCTTGAATCCACGGCTTCGGGAACGCAGATTCGACAAGGGAAGGAGTTCGACGTGAGCGTCAAGATGGACGTCAAGGCACTGATCGTCGATCCGATCGCCAACATGCCCGTCGTCATCCTTCGCGACGCTGACGATCGGAGCTTCCTTCCGATCTGGGTCGGTGTCTTCGAGGCCAACGCGATCGCCCTCCAGCTCGAAGGGGTCCGGACGCCCCGTCCGATGACGCACGACCTCCTCCGGCAGACGATCAGCCAGCTCGACGGAGCGGTCGAGCGCGTCGTCATCACGAAGCTCCACGAGAACACCTTCTACGCCGAGATCCACCTTCGCGCCGGGGGCCGAACCGTCATCGTCGACAGCCGCCCGTCCGACGCGATCGCCCTCGCCTTGAGGACCGCTTCTCCCGTCTTCGTCGAGGAGTCAGTCCTGGAGAAGAGTCAGGCGCAGGACGATTCCTCCGAGGCGCAGAGCCACGAGCGTCTTCGGAAGTGGTTCGAAGAGGCCGACCCGGAGTCGCTCGGCAAGTACAAGATGTAGCGAAGCGGGGAAGCCCGAGTTCGCCGCCAGGAGTGAGCCGCCAGCCGCCTCGATCCAAACGACTTACATCCAGCCTTGAGAACGGGCGTCGCAGCCCGTATCCTCGCCGTCCCCCATGATCATCGCGATCACGAACCAGAAGGGCGGAGTCGGAAAGACGACGACCGCGATCAACGTCGCCGCCGCGCTCGCCCAGAAGAATCTCCGCACCCTCCTCGTCGATCTCGACCCGCAGGGCAACTCTACGATGTCGTACCTCGACCGCCGTTCCATCGGCGGCTCGATGTACGAAGTGCTCGTGAACCCCGAGGTCACCGTCTCTTCCATCGTGAGACCGACGGCGCTTCCCGGGCTCTCGATCGCCCCGGCGAAGATCTCTCTCGCCAAGGCCGACTCGAAGCTCATCGGAGAGATCGACGGACACTACCGCCTGAAAGACAAGATGACGGACGTCGCCGCGGACTACGACGCCGTCATCATCGATACGCCCCCGACGCTCGGGATGATCACGGTCAACGCGATGGTCGCCTCGACCCACATCATCATCCCGATCCAGTCCTCCTATTTCGCCCTGGAGGGGACGGACGACCTTCTCGAAACCATCGAGAAGATCAAGAGTCGTCCGAATCCGAACCTTCAGATCCTCGGCGTCGTCATCACGCTACACGACCGGCGAACCGTCCTGGGACGTGATATTCAGAAGCAGATCGACACCGTCTTCCAGGGGAAGATCTTCAAGACGACGATCTCGAAGTCTGTGCGGCTCGAAGAGTCTCCGGCCTATCGGGAATCCATCTTCACGTTCGCGCCCCGGTCGACCGGCGCGTCCGAGTACTACAGCCTGACCGAGGAGATTCTCGCCCGTGTCTAAGCGTCGCGGCCTTCCCGAGACGTCTCGCATGCGGCATGACCCGCACTTCGTCGATCAGCTCTTCAAAGGTGAGGAGATCTCCATCGGCAGGAAGATCGCCCTGAACCTGATCGAGGCGAACCCGGATCAGCCCCGGAATATGCTCGGAGACCTCGGAGACCTCAAGGCCTCCATCGAAGCCAGGGGAGTTCTCGAGCCGATTTTGGTCCGTCCGCGAGAGGACGGGCGTTTCACGATCATCTCCGGCGAGCGGCGATTCCGGGCCGCCCTGGAGGCCGGACTGGCCGAGATCCCTTGCATCGTGTTCGACGTGAGCGACGCCGAGGTCCTCGAAATCGCGTTGATCGAGAACCTCCAGCGAAAGGACCTCAGTCCTCTCGAGGAGGCCGACGGCTACCAGACGCTTCAGGAGAAGCACGGCTACACCCACGAGCAGATCGCGCGAGCCGTGGGGAAGTCGCGCGTCACGATCACCGAGACGCTCTCCCTGGCTCGACTGCCGCTGCGGGTGAAGGACGAATGTCGGCGCGCCGACATTCGATCGAAGTCCTTCCTTCTCGAGGTGAGCCGGTTGCCAACCGAGCCGGCGATGCTCGAAGCCGTTTCCGCCTTTGAGGGGGGCACAGGAGTCGGGCGGGACGCTGTCCGCGATGTCCGACGGACCGCTCGCACGGAGACTCCGACATTCCGCTCCTTTCGGAAGGCCTACGAGCTCAACTTCCAACCGGAGAACGCTCCGTACGCCGTCAGCGTCGTTTTCCGCGGCAACGCGGTCGAGCGCCGGGAGATCGTCGAAACCCTTCGGGACCTGATCCGAAGACTCGGGAACGGCGAGCTCGACTTCGAAAGAGACGGCCGTTTCCTGAAGCAGGAAGCGAAGAGCGCGACCGGCAGCCTCGCTTCCTCCAGCGAATTGCAGGGGCCGTCCAAGTCCGACGCCGAGTAGGCGAAGCCGTCGCCGTCAGCCAGCGCCAAAGCCAGTCGAGGCGGGGCGCGACGACGGCGGTTCGCCCGAAGGTCCTCGCCGGGACTCCAGCTTGACCCGGGGTCTTGGGGGGAGGGCTCGACTGGCACGGCGGCTGGTTGGCCGCGCTGGACCGGAGGACCTCTGCGATACACTTCGCCTTACGTTGTTCGGGCTCTAGGTCTCTAATTTTACCATAATATTTCTTATCGGACGCAGCACGGAAGGGGAACGGGCTAGAATTGCGCTCTCCAATCCCCTCCGGGCGTCCACGCCTGAGGACGCTCCTCCAAAGATGAAGCTGACCGATCGCTACGTTCTAAGAGAGATCCTCGCTCCGACGCTCGTGGCATTCGGCGTCTACACCGGCTTCATGCTCGTCCGGTTCCTCGTCCAGTTCAGCGCGCTCCTCCTCCAGAGCACGAACCCGCTCGCGGACGTCGGTCGGGTCCTCGCGTTCTCGGCCCCCCACGTCGTCGTCCTGACCATTCCGGTGGCGTTCCTTCTCGGGATCCTCGTCGGCGTCGGGCGGCTCAGCCAAGACTCGGAGCTCGTCGCCCTGCGCGCGTCCGGGGTCGACCTCCTCGGCCTCTACCGACCGATCGCGCTGCTCGCCGTGCTCCTCGCCCTCATCACCGGTTTCGTCATGGTCTGGGTTCTTCCCCGGACGAACCAGGTCGTCTCCGGGATGCGGCTCCAGCTATCCACCTTCCTTATCGCGCAGAAGATCCAGCCCGGGGTTTTCAGCCCAGAAATGGCGGGACGCCGGATCTACGTCGAGAAGGCCTCGGCCGACCGCAGGACGCTCGAGGGGCTGATCGTCTCCGACCGGTCGAATCCGTCCGACGGAGAGCGCCTCACGATCGCCCGGCGCGGTGCGCTCGAGCTCGAGCAGGAGGAAGGACGGCTCTGGCTTCGGCTGGAGGACGCCGTCACCCACCACACGGCTCCCGATGCCCGCGCCTACGACCGGGCCAGCTATCGGACGCAGAGGCTCCTCCTCGACGACACGAACCCGAAGGCGCGTTTCGAGAACACCCGACCCGACAAACAGCTCCGTGAGATGACCGTGCCGGAGCTGATCCGGCGGGCGCGAACGACCCCCGACCTGGTGCTCGCACGGCTCTCCTGGATCGAGTTCCACAAGAAGTTCTCCTTCCCCGCCGCGTGCCTCGTCTTCGGGCTCGTCGCGCTCCCCCTCGGCGTCGTCAACCGTCGGGGTGGCCGGGCCGCAGGCTTCGCCATCTCGACGGCCATCGTCGTCGGCTACTACCTTCTCTATGCCGAGGGCGAGACCTGGACGATCCGGGGAAGCACGACGCCGCTCGTGGCGATGTGGCTCCCGAACGCCCTCCTCGCCGTGATCGGGCTCTGGGGGGTCTCCAGGGTCCGACGCGACCGGCCCTTCCTGGACAACCGCGTCGGACCCGCCCTCGGGGGCGTGATCGCGCGAGCCTTTCCGCGTTCCTGGAGAACCGGGAATCGCGAAGGGAGCTCGACGGGAACGGCCGCACGGCGGCCGCCGGGGGCTGTCGGCGCCAACTCGTGGCTGATCGATCGTTACGTCGCAGGGCGCTTCCTGCGAATCCTTGCACTCGTCGTCACGTCGATCCTCCTCCTATACGTCCTCTTCGAGTACCTCGAGATCTCCGACGAGATTGCGCGCGTGAACCCTCCGCTCTCCGCGATCACCGGCTACTTCCGGGCGAAGCTCGCGCCGATCCTCGTCGACGTCGTCCCGATCGCTTTCGCGGCCGCCGCCCTCATCTCCATCGCCGGCCTCGTCCGTTCGGCGGAGACGACCGCGCTCCTCTCGAGCGGCGTTTCCCTCTTCCGTACCACGGCCTCCGTCCTTGTCCTCGCGGTTCTCGCCGGCGCCGGGACCTACCTCTTCGCCGAGATGGTCGTTCCCGATTCGGCGGCCGAGGCCGACCGGTACAAGAAGATCCTGGTCGGCAAGCCCCCGGCGGCGGCATCCGATGCCTGGCGGTCTTTCCTCAAGGGCGATTCCGGACGCTTCTTCTCGGCCGAGACCTGGGACCCGGGCTCCTCGTCGCTCACGGGCGTCACACTGTTCCGGATCGACCCGTCCACGTACCGGCTTCTCAGCAAGTCGTACGCGCCCAAAGCCCGGATCCTCCAGGGCAAGGGAATCCTCCTGACCGGGGGCTGGACGCGCACGTTCTCGGAAGACGGCGCATCCCTCTTCCTTCGGAATTCAGGGCCCTCGTTCGTCGATGCTCCTGAGGCCGCTCGCGCTTTCCTCGCCGGCCGGGCCGACCCCCGCCAGATGAACAGCCTCGAGCTTGCTCGCTTCATCCGGATCCGGAGGACCGCCGGCGCCGACGTCTCGGCGATCGCGACCGGTCTCTACCAGAAGAGCTCCGTCGCCCTGGCGCCCCTCCTCCTGACCCTCGTCGGACTCCCCTTCGCATTCCGCTACGGCCGCCGTGGCGCCGTCGCCGGGATCGGGATCGCCCTCCTCCTCGGCCTCGTCTACCTGCTCCTCGGCGCGGCCCTGGTCAAGGGAGGAGAGACGGGCTCCCTACCGCCGCTGCTCGCAGCGTGGGGAACCAACGTCTTCTTCTCGCTCGGGGCGGGCTGGGGCCTGCTCGGCGTCCGGACCTGACCGCCCCGGGCCAATCAGGCGCTCGCGGGGACGGCCAGCCCCGCGGCCCTCGCCAGAGATTCCGCGAGGTCGGTCCGCTCCCAGGTGAACTCGGGCAGCCGGCGCCCGAAGTGCCCGTACGACGCCGTCTTCCGGTAGATCGGCCGCCGGAGGTCGAGCATCTCGATGATCCCCTTCGGCGTGAGCCGGAAATGGTCGCGGATGAGGCCCGGGAGGAGGGCCGGATCGACCTTCTCCGTCCCGAAGGTCTCGACGAAGACCGACACGGGATCCGCCACGCCGATCGCGTAAGCGAGCTGGACCTCGGCCCGGTCGGCGAGGCCCGCGGCCACCAGGTTCTTCGCGATGTAGCGAGCCATGTAGGAGGCGGACCGATCGACCTTCGTCGGGTCCTTTCCGGAGAAGGCTCCCCCGCCGTGACGTCCCATCCCGCCGTACGTGTCGACGATGATCTTCCGGCCGGTGAGCCCCGTGTCGCCCTGCGGCCCGCCGATGACGAAACGGCCCGTCGGGTTGATGTGGTACTTCGTCCTCTCGTCGATGAGGGACGCGGGGACGACCCGCCGGATCACCTCCTCGCGGAGCGCCTCGCGGAGCTCGAGGGTCGGGACGGTCTCCGCGTGCTGGGTCGAGACCACGACGGCGTCGACGCGCACCGGGCGGCTTCCCTCGTACTCCACCGTGACCTGGCTCTTGCCGTCGGGCCGGAGCCATTCGAGCTCGTGCGACTTCCGGGCCTCCGCGAGGCGCATCGTGAGCCGGTGGGCGAGCGTGATGGGGAGAGGCATCAGCTCCTCGGTCTCCCGGACCGCGAAGCCGAACATCAGCCCCTGGTCCCCCGCACCCCCGGGGTCCACGCCCATCGCGATGTCGGGCGACTGCTTGTCGATCGACGAGAGGACGGCGCACGTCTGATAGTCGAAGCCGTACTTGGCCCGCGTGTAGCCGACGTCGCGGATCGTCTCGCGGACGACCTGCGGAATGTCGACGTAGGTACGCGTCGTGATCTCGCCCGCGATGAACGCGGTACCCGTCGTCACGAGCGTCTCGCAGGCGACCCGGCCGTCGGGGTCGTCGGCGAGGATCGCGTCGAGGATCCCGTCGGAGATCTGGTCTGCGATCTTGTCCGGGTGGCCCTCGGTGACCGACTCGGACGTGAAGAGCGTTCGCGGCAGCGCCATCTCGCGGCCTCCCCTGCGTGTCCCGTCGAAGGACACGAAATCGAAAAGTCTATTTCCCGGAGGGATCGGGGTCAATCCACGAGCCGGCCTCCCCCGCCGGCACGTCGGCGGGGCCCGAGAGCTCGGTCTCCACCGTCGCCGGCCGCGCGTAGAGGTAGAGGGTCGTCGCTCCGTAGCGCCTCGTCATCGGGGGCCGCGGCGGCCCCGGCCACGGATCACCGCCACCGCTCCCCCTCTCGAGGACGAACGTCCCGCCGGGTGAGACGGCGCTCCAGAGCCCTTCGAGCTCGTTCGCGACCGGGTCCGCCCAGGGCGGGTCGAAGAAGACGAGGTCGAACCCGGAGGGCCGGTCGGTCCGGAGGTACGCCGCGACCGTGCGGACGACCACGACGGCCCGCCCTCCGGCCCCGACCAGAGCCAGGTTCGATTCGAGCGTCTTCGCGACGCGACGATCCGACTCCACGAAGACCGCCGACGAGGCGCCACGCGACAGCGCCTCGAAGCCGAGCGCTCCGGAGCCGGCCGCCGCGTCGAGGACGCGCGCGCCGCGGACCCGGTCCCCGAGAATGCTGAAGAGGGCTTCCCGGGCCCTCTCGGTCGTCGGTCGAACGCCCGGGCCGACGCCGAGTCGCCGGCCCCGATATTCGCCTGCGACGATTCGGATCAACGCCGGCTCCCCTCCGTACCGTCCGTCCCGGGCGGATGGAACATCCGGGGCAGCTCCTCTCGCAGCACGACGAGCCTCTGGAGCCTGCGGTGCGCCTCGAGGAGCTCGAGGCTCCGCACGAACGCGTCGTCCCGAACGACGCGATATCGCAGTCCGTCGTCGCGGCGGACGAGGACGTCCCCCTCCTTCACGGCGGTCGGGTCCCAGGACTGCCAGTGGGCCCCATCGGTCTCGTCGAAACGGGAAATGAGCTCCTCGAGCGCGCCGCGCGCCCGACCGAGGACCAGCGGCAGACGTGCGAGCTCGTCGACGACGTAGACCTTCGGGAGGTCGCCCTCTCGGCCGATCTCGATCCGGAAGCGGCGCGGCTTCGTCGGGCCGAGGACGTCCATCCGGAACTCCGGCACGTCGACCCGGAGCGCTTCGGAGCAGACCCTCCGGACGACGTCGACCTCCTCCTCGGCGATGACCTGCTTCTTCACCGTCCGGACCCCGAGATAGGTCCGGACGAGGGCGAGCGTCCCGTCGCGGTAGAGGGAGACGCGGTCTTTCCCGTCTCCCTGCTCCACGTCGAGCGCGGCGACCAGCGTCTTGTCGTCCGGCCGCGGCGTCGGTTCCGGCGCTAGCGAGGACGATCCGGGAGACGGCGCCGACGGCGGCTCTCCGAAAGCGCCGCCCCCTGCCGCGAGAGCCGCCGAGACGAGGAGGACGGCCGCAATCCGTGTCATCTCCCGCACCTCGCCGCGGCCCGGAGCGCGCGAGGGAACGCCAGACGCCGTGCGATGCGCGCGCGCAACGCCTCCGGGGCCGGTGCGAGAAGCGCGCTCCAGAGAGCCGACGGCGAAGAAGCCGGCGGCAGGCCTCCTCGCGGTGGGAGATACCTTCCTTCCCATCCCGCGACGAGCGCCACCGGAACCTCGAGCTTCAGCAGGATCTCCAGCGCCACGTGTCGATTCTCCTCCGAGAGCGCCTCCTCGAGCGCGCGACGGAGGCGATCACCTGAGGTGTTCGCGAAGGCGCCGGAGGAAAGGGCGCGCTGCATCGCAGCATCGAAACCGGCGTCGAGAGAGAAGCCGAGCCGAGCGGCGTAGCGCGCCGCGCGGAGTACCCGGGTCGGGTCGTCCGCGAGCGACCTCTCGTGCAGGAGGCGGAGACGCCGGAGGCCAAGATCGCCGGCGCCGCCGAACGGGTCGATCAACGCTCTCTCGGGCCCGCGCGTGCCGAGCGCGCGCGCCATCGCGTGGATCGAGAAGTCCCTCCGCGCCAGGTCGCGCTCGATCGGGGCCCCGCAGTGCACGACGGGGAGCGCCCCGGGAACGGGATAGCTCTCCTCGCGCGTCGTCGCCAGATCGAGCCGCATTCCGTCCGGCGTCCGGAGTGTCGCCGTGCCGAATCTCGCGTGACGCGCCTCGCAGGTGAATCCGTCCTCCCCGAGCCGGCGCACGACCTCCTCGACCGCCGAGTTCGGGCCCTCGAGCGCCACGTCCAGGTCCGTCGGCGCGTGTCCGAGGGCCGCGTCCCGCACCGCGCCGCCGACGAGATAGGCCCTGGCGCGCGCCTCTCCCGCCCGACGGGCCAGCGTGCGGAGAGGGCCCGGCGGCAGGACAGGAGCGGTCGTCACGAGTGGTCGTAGACGTACCGGACGGCGCCCGGCCCGAGCAGGCGCTCCAGTCCGCCCGTCAGCTCCGGTGTCGGCCGGACGGCGAGCCGCCCCGCGGTCCGGACCCGCACCGCCCACTGCCCCGCCCGCCGAACGTCGAGATAGACGGGCACCGAGCCCGGAGACGACTCGAGGAGCTCCCGCACCGAAGCGAGCGTGTCGTCCAGCGTTCCCGGTAGCGGCGTCGCGAGGCAGAGCTCCGTCGCCGCCGCCTCTCTCATCCCCTCGAGCGCCTGGATCTCGCGGGCGATGATCTCGACCGGCACGGGCGCCCCCTCCCCTTCCGGCTCGGGCGCGCCAGTAGCGGAAGACGACCGGACGACACCCGAGACGAGGACCGGGGTCCCCTCCGACAGCCACGAGCCGACACGTTCGAGGAGCGCGGCGAAGATCGTCACCGGCACCGAACCGGTGAGGTCCTCGAGCACCCCCTTCGCCATCATCTTTCCCTCGTTCTGGCCCTTCTTGATCTGCGTCTTCTTGAGCGACGCGAGGAGCGCGACGATCCGCACGTTCTGGTCGACCCGCTCGCCAGCCTGTTCGGCCGTCACGTCGCCGAAGAGGGCGATCTCCTCCTCGAACCGCGCGAGGGGATGGCCCGTGATGTAGAAGCCGAGAGTCTCCTTCTCGTACCGGATCCGCTCGTCCGGCGACCACTCCGGGAGCTCGGCGAAACGGTCCTCGTGGTCGGCGGCGGTCTCGTCGGCGAAGAGCCCTCCCTGCCCGGACTCGCGGGACCGCCGCTCGGCCGCCGCGACCTCCAGGGCGGTGTCGACTCCGGCCGCGAGGGTCGCACGGCTTTTCGTCAGGGAGTCGAACGAGCCCGATCGGATCAGCGCCTCGATCACCTTCCTGTTGTTCAGCCGGAGGTCGACGCGACAGCAGAAGTCCGTGAGCGCCACGAACGGCCCGTCCGCGGCGCGCGCCCCGAGGATCGAGGCCACGGCTCCCTCGCCGACCCCCTTCACGGCTCCCAGCCCGAAGCGGATCGCATCTCCGTCCGGCGTGAACGAGAGCTGCGAGGCGTTCACGTCCGGCGGGAGCACCGGGATCTTCATCTCGCGGCACGCGTTCACGTACTTCACGACGTCCTCCGACTTTCCCGAGGCCGCCGTCAGCACCGCCGCCATGAACTCGACCGGATAATGGACCTTCATCCAGGCGGTCCGGTACGCGAGGAGGGCGTAGACCACGGAGTGCGACTTGTTGAACCCGTACCGTCCGAACGGAAGGATGAGCCCCCAGAGCTCGTCGGCCTTCTTCTTCGGGACCCCTTCCGCAACGGCCTTTCGGATGAACTTCTCGCCCTCGGCCTGGAGCGCAGCCTCGTCCTTCTTCCCGATCGCCTTCCGCAGCAGGTCCGCTTCGCCAGGTGTGTACTTCGCGACGGCCCGCGCCGCGAGCATGACCTGCTCCTGGTAGACGAGGACCCCGTACGTGTCCTTCAGGATCGGCTCGAGCTGCGGGAGGGGATATTCGAACTTCTTTCCGCGGCGCCTCTCGATGTAGACCTCCACCGTCCCGGCGTCGAGCGCGCCGGGACGGTAGAGAGCGTTGAGCGCGGCCAGGTCGCTGAAGACGCTCGGCTGGACACGCCGGAGGAGGTCCCGCATCCCCGACGACTCGAACTGGAAGATCCCGTCCGTCCGACCTTCGGAGAAGAGTCTGAAGACCTCCGGGTCGTTCAGCGGGATCTCCCCGAGGTCGAGGCTCCTCCCCGTTCTCCTCACGACGGACTTGACGGCGTCGTCGAGGATCGTGAGGGTGATCAGCCCGAGGAAGTCCATCTTCAGGAGACCCATCTTCTCCACGGACTTCATCTCGAACTGGGTCGTGATCTCGTCGTTGTTGTTCTTGTAGAGCGGCAGGTACTCGACGAGCGGACGCGGGGCGATGAGCACGCCGGCCGCGTGGACGCCCGCGTGACGCGACACCCCTTCGAGCCGCTCGGCCAGGTCGAAGAGACGCCGGTAGCCCTCGTTCCCCGCCAGCGTGTCGGAGAGCTCCTTGACGCTCTTCCGCGCCTCCGACAGCGTCGTCGGCTTCCCCGGGTTCGCCGGGATCATCGAGCAGAGCTTGTTGACCTCGGCGAGGGGAACGTCCAGCGCGCGCCCGACGTCCCGGATGACGGCGCGCGCCTTCATCGAGTTGAACGTGATGATCTGCCCGACGTTCTCCTTGCCGTACTTGTGCCGGACGTACTCGATGACCTCTCCCCGGCGGCGCTCGCAGAGATCGACGTCGATGTCGGGCATCGAGACGCGGTCGGGGTTGAGGAACCGCTCGAACAGGAGGTCGTACCGGAGCGGGTCGACGTCGGTGATCCCGAGCGTCCACGCGACCAGTGAGCCCGCGGCGCTCCCGCGCCCCGGTCCGACGGGGATTCCGTTGTCTTTCGCGTACTTGATGAAGTCCCAGACGATCAGGAAGTAGCCCGAGAACCCCAGCCTCCGGATGACGCCCAGCTCCCACTCGAGCCGGTCGTCGTAGTCCTTCCGCGGGTGCTTCGTCCGGCCCGCCGCGAGGAGCTCGGCGATCGGCGCGAGGCGCCGCTCCAGGCCGGCCCGCGCGAGCTCTTCGAGGTACTCGTCGGGGCCGCGCGCCTCCTCGGGCAGCGGGAACGTCGGGATCTTGTAGCTCGTGTCGATGATGACCTTGGGCGCGACGCGGTCGGCGACCGCCACGGAGTTCCGCACCGCCTCGAGCGACCACTCCCGGAACGCATCCTGCATCTCCCCGGGGTCCTTCACGTAGAACTCCGAGTTGTAGAACTTCATCCGCCGGGAGTCGTTCACCGTCTTCCCCATCCCGATGCAGAGGAGGACGTCCTGCGCCTCGGAGTCGACCCGGCGAAGGTAGTGGGCGTCGTTCGTCGCCACCACCGGGATCCCCGTCTCGCGTGAGAGGCGCAGGAGCTCCGGCATCAGCTGCCGCTGGATCGGGAGCCCGTGGTCCATCAGCTCGATGTAGTAGTGGTCCTTCCCGAACAGCGCCTCGTACCTCAGCGCCGTCTCCTTCGCGCCGGCGAAGTCGCCCGCGAGGAGCCGCTGCGAGACCTCCGACTTGACGCACCCCGAGAGGGCGATCAGGCCCGCGTGGTGCTTCTCGAGGAGCTCCCAGTCCATCCGGGGCTTGTAGTAGAAGCCGCTCAGGAAGGCCTCGGAGACGAGATAGGAGAGGTTCCGGTAGCCCTCCGGGCTCTCGGCGAGCAGCGTCAGGTGGTAGCTGTTCCCTTCGCCGTCGACCGTCTTCACGGTCTCGCGGTCGCGGCGCGATCCCGGCGAGATGTAAGCCTCGACGCCGAGGATCGGCTTGATCCCCTTCTTGACCGCCTCTATCTGGACGTCGAAGGCCCCGAACATGTTCCCGTGATCCGTCACGGCGACCGCGCTCATCCCGATCTTCTGGACGTGCTCGATCAGCTCCTTCGTCCTGTTCGCCCCGTCGAGCAGGGAGTACTGGGTGTGGAGGTGCAGGTGGACGAAGTCGGACGACATGCCACGCGGATTCTAGCCATCCGATGCTCGCCCGGTCCTTCCTCGTGGGGCGAGGGGCCGGCGTCGCATCCGGCCGCGCCGCTCACCGGCCCGTCCAGCGCTCGACCGGGCGGCACGGGACGCGCTCGGCCCGTCCGAGATCCTCGAGGTACATCAGGAAGCCGAGGACCTCGGAGTAGGCGAGGAAGAGATCCATCGGGCGCACGGTCGGGAAGATGCGGCGGCAGAGGTCGGCCACGGATTTCGGCCTTCCCGAAAGCGCCCGCTCGATCTGACCCACGCGGAACGCATAGCGCCCCTCGAGCTTCGCGCGATGAGCCGCGAAGCCGACGATCCGGCCCCCGTGGCCGGTGAGGAGGCGCGACTTCCCCGCCTCGATGGAGTCGAGCGACGCGAAGTAGCGCGAGACGCTCCGGAAGGTCTCTCCCGGCCGCTCCGGGTCCTCGTCGACGATGGCGTTCGGGGTGATGTCGCGGAGGACCGTGTCTCCGGTGAAGAGGATGCCCGCTTCCGGGACCTCGAACGTCAGGCTCCCGGGCGTGTGGCCGGGTACCGAGCGGACGACGACCGACCATCCGTCCCCCGGGAGGACCTCACCGCCGGCCAGCTCGTCCCAGGCGGAGAGCGGCTCGGCGAAATGGTCGACGGCGGCCGTCATCGCCACCATCGTGAGCCGCTCCAGCCCCCCGAAACCCGCACGCGTGAGCGCGTCGAGGAGGAGCCGGCGATTCCGACGGCCCCGGAAATGCTCCCGGTCGAGCCGCCCGCCGAGGACCCGTGCCCGCCCCTCCCGCTCGATGCGGGCCGCGAGGCCGAAGTGATCCTGGTGCCCGTGCGTCAGGAGGACGCGCTCGACGTCGCCGACGCTCACGCCGTGGCGCGCGAGCCCCGCGCGGAGCGCGTCCCAGGCGTCCTCGGTGAGCGGACCCGTGTCGACGATCGTGAGCGGCTCGCCGAGGACGAGGTGCGTGTTGACGGGGCCGACGGGGAACGGTGTCGGCACCGGGACCGTGACGACACGAGGCGCGTTCACGCCGCCGCGACGTCTGCGCCGTTTCGGCGTGCGCGAAGCCGGAGGGACGCGGAGGGGAGCCGGACGCGCCCGGCCCCCCTCCCGCGGCTCACCAGCCCCAGAGGTCGAAGGGATAGCCACCCGCCTCGTAGACCACGTTGCTGATGGCCGTCGCCTCGGCGTCCTTGTGCTTGTCGAGAGCCTTCAGGTTCGCGACCATCCGGTGCCGCGCCTGGAACGAGAACCAGCGGACGATCTCGATCTCCGGCTTCGCCTTCTCCTCCCCCTTCTTCTCGATGGCCGCCGTCACGCGCGAGAGCGTGGCGATCTGGGCGTAGAGGTCCATCACGACGTCGGCGATCCGGTGGAGGAGGTACTGCCGGTTCACGACGTTCTTCCGGTTCCGGTAGACCATCGTCTCGCAGGCGTTGCGCAGCACGGCCGCGTATTTGCCCACCTGGTCGGCCTCGGGGGCGAGCGAGGGGTGGACCTTGTCGAGCTTGTAGCTCGTCACGGTGCCGCGCATCCACATCTTCGCGTGGTCCACGAGGACGCCGTACTGCGAGACCGGGTGGCTGAGCGCCCCCTGGAAGTCCTTCAGGACGTCGCCCGCCTCCTTCATCCCGGTGAGCGCGATGAAGAGGCGGAGGATCTCGTTCGTCCCCTCGAAGATCATGTTGATGCGGCTGTCGCGCAGGCCCCGCCCGTACGGGTACTCGTTCATGAAGCCGTTTCCGCCCGCGATCTGGAGCGACTCGTTGATCGTCTTCCAGAGGAGCTCCGTCCCCCAGACCTTGCAGCACGCGCCTTCAAGCGAGTAGTCCACCTTCTTGTCGACGAGGCCGGCGGTCATGTAGACCATCGACTCAAGGACGTAGGTGTGCGCCGTCATCTCGGAGATCTTCTCCCGGATCATCTCGAAGTCCGCGATCCGGGTCTTGAACTGCTTTCGCTGCGTCGCGTGCTCGACGGCCAGCTTGATCATCTGCTTGCAGCCGCCGACGGCGCCCGCGCCGAGGGACGTGCGACCGGTGTTCAGAGTTTCGACGGCGACCCGGAAGCCGTTCCCCTTGCCGCCGATCAGGTTGAACGCCGGCACCCGGCAGCCGTCGAGGATGATCTGGCAGGTCGAGGAGCCGCAGAGGCCGAGCTTCTTCTCCTCGACGCCGCGGGAGAGGCCGGAGAGCGTCCCGTCCTCGTTGGCAACGACCGCGAAACAGGCGATCTCCTTGTGCGAGCCCGCCTCGACGCCCGCCTCGGGGACGCGCGCGAAGACGGTGAAGAACCGCGCGAAGCCGCCATTGCTGATCCACTGCTTCGTCCCGGTCAGGACGTACTCGTCGGTCGCCGGGTCGTAGACGGCGGTCGTCTTCAGCGAGGCCGCGTCGGAGCCCGCCTCCGGCTCGGTGAGGCAGAAGGCGCCGACCATCTTCGCGACCGCGAGATCGGGAAGCCACTTCCTCTTCTGCTCCTCGGTCCCGAAGAGGAGGAGGGGTTTGATGCCGATCGACTGGTGGGCGCCGATGACGATGGCGGCCGAGGCGTCGAGCGGCCCGATGACCTCCATCATCTTGCAGTACGCGGCGGCGCTGAACTCGCTCCCGCCGTACTCCTCGGGGATCGCCATTCCCATCGCGCCGAGCTCTCCCAGCCCCTTCACGACGTCGCGCGGGAAGAAATGGTCGGCGTCGATCTTCTCGGAGTCGATGTTCGCGGCGTCGAAGTCGCGGTAGGCGTCCGCGAACGCCGTGACGAGCTCCTTCGTGTCTTCCGGAATCTCCGGGTAAGGGAAGACGAGCGACTCGTCGAAGCGCCCCTGATAGAGGGCCTTCAGGAACGACGGGGCCTCGGTCTCGGCCTTCACGGTCTTGTCGGTCTTGTCCGTCTTGACGGTCGACATGGCTACTCCTTCCCGAAGAACGTCTTCCCCTGCTTCGCCAGGTCGGCGAGGAGCGGGGCGGGTTTGAAGCGGGGGCCCTTCTCGGAGGCGAGACGGGAGAGGGCGTCGACGACGGCGGCGAGGCCGCGAGCGTCCGCGTGGGCGCAGAGGCCGCCCCGGAACGGCGGGAAGCCGATTCCGAAGATCATCGCGAGGTCGAGCTTCCCGGGAGAGGGGACGATCTCCTCGGCGAGGCAGAACGCCGCCTCGTTGACCATCGGGTAGACGAGCCGCGCCTCGAGCGCCTCGGCGGAGATCGGCGCGGAGCCGGGCGAGGCGACGCCGAGGTCGGCGTACGCGGCCGGATCCGGCCCGACGCGCTTGTCGCCCTCGTAGCGGTAGAAGCCCTTCTTCGTCTTCCGCCCGAGGCGGCTCCCCGTCACGAGCTTCCCGAACGCCGGGTCGATCGGCATCCGCTCGGGCCACGCGGCCGAGAGCGTCTCGGCACCCTTCGCGGCGACGTCGATCCCGACGTCGTCGAGCAGCTCGATCGGGCCGACCGGCATCCCGAACTCCCGCATCCCCTTGTCGATCGCCTCCATCGGGACCCCCTCGAGGAGGAGGCGGACTCCCTCGCCGAGGTACGGCGCGAGGATCCGGTTCACGAGGAAGCCCGGCGCGTCCTTCACGACGACCGGTGTCTTCCCCATCTTCTTGGCGAGGTCGAAGATCGTCGCCGTCACCTCGGGCGCCGTCCTCTCGCCGAAGATGACCTCGACGAGCGGCATCTTGTGGACCGGGTTGAAGAAGTGCATCCCGACGACCCGCTCGGGGCGCGCCGCGGCCTTCGCGATCTCGGTGATCGGGAGCGTCGAGGTGTTCGAGGCGAAGATCGCCTCGGGGCCGGCGACCGCCTCCCATTCCTTGAGGACGGCCTGCTTGACCGCGAGCTTCTCGAGGACCGCCTCGATCGTCACGTCGCAGGTCTCGAAGCCCTCCCAGCCCAGGCTCCCGGAGAGGAGCGACATCCTGGAGGCGAAGTCGACCTTCGTCATCCGCCGCTTCTTCAGCTTCTCCTGCCAGATCTTCGCGGCCTGCGCGTAGCCGAGGGCGAGCGCCTCGTGGCGGATGTCCTTCATCCGCACCGGCCACCCCTTGTCGGCCGCGAGCTGGGCGATGCCGCCTCCCATCGCTCCCGCGCCGAGGACGCCGATCCGCTTCGCCGCGCGCGGCGTCACGCCGGCCGCGACGCCCGTCTCCTTCTTGACCTCTTCCATCCGGAAGAAGAGGCCGACGAGGGACTTCATCTCGGGCGAGCCGACGAGCTTCCCCGCCGCCTCGACCTCGAGCTCGAGCGCCTCGCGGAGCGGCCGGCCGAAACCCTTCTCGATGGCCGCGAGGGCCGCGAGCGGGGCCGGGTAGTGGCCGTGCGTCTCCTTCAGGACGGCCGCGCGCGCCTTGCGGAAGACGACGGGCCGCCCGACCCCCTCGAGGAGCTTCTCCATCGCCTTCGCGGGGACGGCGCGGAGCGGGCCCCCGTCGGGAGCGGCGTTCGAGCGCTTCCGCGTCCCGACCTTCCCGCGCGCGAACCTCTTCGCGACGTCGAGGAGGATCGGCGCCGGGACGAGCTCGTCGACGAGCCTCATCCGCTTCGCCCTCTTCGAGTCGACGACCTTCCCCGCGAGGATGACGTCGAGGGCGGTCGCGAGGCCGGCGATGCGCGGCAGGCGCGTCGTCCCGCCCCAGCCCGGGAGGATCCCGAGCTTGATCTCGGGGAGGCCGATCTGCGTCTTCCTCGAGTCCGACGCGAGGCGCCAGTCCATCGCGAGGAGCGTTTCGCAGCCTCCACCGACGCACGCCCCCTCGACCGCGGCGACCGTCGGGAACGGCAGGTTCGCGAGCTTGCCGAGGACGGCCTGCCCTTTCCGCACGCCGTCCGCGATCGTCGCGGGGTCCGTCACCTTCGCGATCTCGTTCACGTCGGCCCCGGCGATGAAGATGTCGGGCTTGCCCGAGACGAGGAGGAGCGCCTTCACGTCCGTCCGCTTCGCGAGGGCGTCGAGGAGCGCGTCGAGCTCGAGCATCACCGGGGTCGAGTACTTGTTCACCTTCTCGCCCGGCGAGTCGAACGTCAGGAGCGCGAGGCCGTCCGGCTCGACCTCGAGGCGGAAGTGCTTCCCTTCGGCCATCACGCCACCCCCTCGAGGACGATCGTGGCTCCCTGGCCGCCTCCGATGCAGAGCGTCGCGAGGCCGTACGCGACCTTCCGGCGCTTCATCTCCCGGAGGAGCGTCAGGACGAGCCGCGTCGCGGACGCGCCGACCGGGTGCCCCAGGGCGATCGCCCCGCCGTTCGGGTTCAGGATCTCCGGGTCCACCGCGCCGAGCGAGGGGTCCTTCTCGAACGCCGCGAGGTTCGCCAGGACCTGCGCCGCGAACGCCTCGTTCAGCTCCAGGAGGCCGATCTTCCCGAACGGCACCCCCGCGTGCTTCAGCGCGACGGGCGTGGAGCGCGACGGCCCGAGGCCCATCCGCTCCGGCTCGAGCCCCGCGAAGCCCCAACCGGCGACGCGCGCGAGCGGCGCGAGCTTCCGCTTCGCGACGAACTCCTCGGAGGCGACGACGACGGCCGCCGCGCCGTCCGTGATCTGCGAGGAGTTCCCCGCCGTCACCGAGCCGTAGGCGCGGTCGAAGAACGGCCGCAGCTTCGCGAGGGCCTCCATCGTCTGCCCCTCGCGGACGCCGTTGTCGAGCGTCGCGACCTTGTCGTACGCGGGCGGGAGCGGCACCGCGACGATCTCCTCGGCGAGCCTCTCCCGCGCCGCCTGCGCCCGCTGGTGCGAGCGGAGCGCGAAGGCGTCCTGCATCTCCCGCGTCAGGCCGCCTTCCTTCGCGAGGAGCTCGGCGGTCTCCCCCATGTTCAGGCCGCAGACGGGGTCGGTGAGGCCGAGCTTGATCCCGATGACCGGGTTCAGGAGCTGCTTCCACGGCATCTTCTTGAACGCGCCGATCCGGGCGCCGGCCGTCTTCGCCATCCCGGCCTCGACCAGAACGGCCTTCACGTCCTCCCGGTAGAGGAACGGGATGAGGGACATGCTCTCGGCGCCGCCGGCGAGGACGACGTCGGCCTCGCCCGTCTGGATGAGCCGAGCCGCCTGGACGATCGACTCGATCCCCGAGGCGCAGTTGCGCGAGACGGAGTGCGCCGGCTTCTCCTTCGGGAGCCCGGCGCGGAGGGCGATGACGCGACCGATGTTCGCGGCGTCGGGGGGCGTCGCGATGTTCCCGAAGATCGCCTGGTCGATCTCCCCGGGCTCGACGCCGGAACGGGCCATCGCCTCCACCGCGGCAGCGCGGCCGAGGTCGACGGCGGTAACGGCCCTGAAGTCGGTCCCCGCCTTCACGAAGGCGGTCCGGGCTCCGTCGAGGATGTAGGCGGCTCGGCTCAAGGGGTTGTCCTCCTGCGGCGGACCGGCCGCCGTTCCTTCGCGTCGTTCTCGCAGAAGAGGAAGCCGCGGAGGAGCGTCCCGACGAGCTTCTCCGCGTCGGCCGCGGGCTTCGGCTCTCCCGACAGCAGCCATTCCGAGAGGATCTCGTCCGCCGCCCCGAAGAGGATCCGGACGGCGAGGCGCGGCTCGAGGTCTCTCCGGAGCTCCCCGGAGGCAATCCCTTCCTTCAGGACGCCGTCGAGGAGCCGGAAGTACTCCACGAGCTTGCTCCGGGAGAAGCGCTCGACGAGGCGC
>JAKPXO010000013.1 GCA_029567505.1 Acidobacteriota bacterium | reverse complement strand
CGTCTCCCTCGCCGTCGAGGTCTTCGGGAAGGGGCCGGATTTCGTCCGGAAGATCACGGGCCGAGCCGATCGCCCGCTCCAGCTCATCCGCGAGTTCCGGAACCGCCCCCGGCCGGGCGTCGTCGTGACGGTCGACCTCCTCTCGACGGGTGTCGATATCCCCGACCTCGAGTACATCGTCTTCCTCCGCCCCGTGAGGTCCCGCATCCTCTTCGAGCAGATGCTCGGCCGCGGGACCCGCAAGAGCGAGAAGTACCCCGACAAGTCGCACTTCGTCGTCTTCGACGGCTTCGGCGGCACCCTCCTCTCCTACTTCCGGCAGGCGACCGGCATCACGCTCGACCCGCCCGTCGCCCCGAGCCGCACCTTCACCGAGATCATCTCGGACATCTGGGAGAACCGGGACCGCGACTACAACGTCCGCTGCCTCGCCCGGCGCCTCCAGAGGATCGAGAAAGAGATGACGCCCGAAGCCCGCGAGCGCTTCGCCGCCCTCGGCATTCCCGACGGTGACGTCGGCCGCTTCGCGGCGGCGCTGCCGGCCCTGCTGAAGGGCCCGACCTTCACCGAGACGATGAAGGTCTTCCGCGACCCCCGGATGCAGCAGCTCCTCGTCGACTACCCGCGCCGCGCCCGGACGTTCCTGAAGGCGCTCACCTACACCGACACCGTCTCGTCGGAGAGCCTCCTCCGCGAAGACCGGCCGGAGGACTACCTCGCCGCCTTCGCCGAGTTCGTGAAGGGGCATTCCGCCGACGTCGCGGCCATCGGCATCCTCCTCGCCCGCCCCCGCGGCTGGAGCCCCGAGGCCCTCCACCAGCTGCGCGACACGCTCCGCTCCGCCGACCCCTGGACGTTCACCGAGGAACGTCTCCGGGAGGCGCACGGGCGCGTCTACCGAAAGCCCCTCGTCGACATCATCTCGATGGTCAAGCACGCCGCCCGGAAGGAAGAGCCGCTGCTCACGGCCGAGGAGCGCGTCGACCGGGCCTTCGCCCGGCTCTCCGAGGGCCGGACGTTCTCGCCCGCCCAGCGGAAGTGGCTCGACCTCATCCGCGCCCACGTCGTCACGAACCTCTCCATCGACCAGCAGGACTTCGAGGACGTTCCCGTCCTCAGCCGCGCGGGCGGCTGGGCCCCCGCGAACCGGACGTTCGACGGGAAGCTCCCCGCCCTTCTCCACTCCCTGAATGAGGCCATCGCAGCATGACCGACGTCGTCCAGAAGCTCTGGGGCTTCTGCAACACCCTCCGCCACGACGGGATCGACTACGGCGACTACATCGAGCAGATCACCTACCTCCTCTTCCTCAAGATGGCCGAGGAGAAGGCGATCGAGGTGCCCCGCGGCTGCGGCTGGACGGCTCTCCGCGACAAGAGCGGGAGCGACCTCGTCGACCACTACGTCGACACGCTCCGGAAGCTCGGGAAGACTCCCGGCATCCTCGGCGACATCTACGCCGAGGCCCAGAGCCGCTTCAACAATCCCGTGAACCTCAAGCGGCTCATCAACCTGGTCGATGAAACCGAGTGGACCTCGCTCGGGATCGACGTGAAGGCCCAGGCGTACGAAGGGCTCCTCGAGAAGGCCGCGAACGAGGGGAAGAAGGGGGCCGGGCAGTACTTCACGCCGCGCGTCCTCATCCAGGCGATCGTCTCGTGCATGAAGCCCGACCCGCGGGCGCACGCCGAGTTCGCGATCTCGGACCCGGCCTGCGGCACCGGCGGCTTCCTCGTCGCCGCCCACGAGTGGCTGATGGCCCAGACGAAGGGGGGCGCAATCGAGCGCAAGGACGCGAGGCGGATCAAGGAGAGGACCTACTTCGGCCAGGACCTCGTCGCCCGGCCGCGCCGGATGGCGCTCATGAACCTCTTCCTCCACGGCGTCCACCCGCAGATCGCTCTCGGCGATGCCATCTACCAGATCCCCGGTTCGCAGCATTTCGACGTCGTCCTGACGAACCCGCCCTTCGGGACGAAGGGAGCGAACCAGGCCCCTGACCGCGATGACTTCACGATCGCGACGTCGAACAAGCAGCTCAACTTCGTTCAGCACGTCCTGACGATCCTGAAGCCCGGAGGCCGCGCCGCCGTCGTCCTTCCCGACAACTGCCTCTTCGCCGACCAGGCCGGCGAGGTCTTCA
>JAKPXO010000478.1 GCA_029567505.1 Acidobacteriota bacterium | reverse complement strand
CTCTACGACGCGATCGACCACGACGGCGACGCACGCGACGGCTACGGCCACGGGACGCCCGTGGCGGGGATCATCGCGGGCCTGACGACGGGGGTCGCGCGCGGCGCGAAGGTCGCCGCGGTGCGGGTCCTCGACACGCGGGGCGAGGGGTCGGACGCCCAGGTCCTCGAGGGGATCGACGCCGTCCTCGCGAGCGTCGCCGAAGGGAATCCCCACGCGATCCGCGTCGTGAACCTCTCCCTCGGGGGCTACTTCGACGGCGAGGCGCCTCCCGAGCCGGGCCGCTGCGACCTCCTCGCCCCCGACTACAAGGCGGCCTTCGACCTGCTCGGGCAGGCGGGGATCCTCGTCGTGGCCGCGAGCGGGAACGGCGGCTGCACCGGCGGCGTCGTCCTTCCCGCCTGCGTGAGCAACGCGCTCGTCGTCGGGGCCGTCTACGACGCGGCCGTGAGCCCGCAGGCCTTCGGACGAGGCCACTGCCTCCCCTCGGGCTGCAGCGATTCCGCGCCGGCGGCCGACGCGATCGCCTGCTACTCCGACACCGGCGACCGTCTCGACGTCCTGGCCCCGGCGCACTGCGCGACGGCGCCGAGGAACGGAGGCGGGACCCACACCTGCTTCGGAGGCACGTCGGCCGCGGCCCCCTACGCCGCCGGCGTCGCGGCGCTCCTCTTCGGCGCCGAGCCGGACCGCCGGCCGACCGAGGTGAAGGCCGCGCTGCGCGAGACCGGGAAGGCGATCCTCGACGCGCGCAACGGCGTGACCCGGAACCGCCTCGACGCGCCGGCGGCGCTCGCCGCGCTCCGGTCGATCCCGGCGGGGACGGCGCGGGCCGAGCACCTCGTTCCCGTCGTCCTCGACGTCCGGGGCGTCGGCGAGGCCCGGTTCCTCTCGGAGCTGACGCTCACGAACCGCGGGACGACGGCGGCGCGGGTCGAGGCGACCTACATGCCGGCGACGGGGATGTTCCCGGGAGCCGCGGGAGGCGGCACCGTCGCCGACACCCTCGCGCCGGGTGAGCAGCGCGTGATCGCCGACGCGATCGCGTGGCTCCGGACGCTGAAGGGGCTCCCGATCCCCGAGGGTCCGGGGCAGGCCGGCTCGCTCCGCTTCGTCTTCACGGGCCTTTCGCCCGACGCCGACGTCGTCTCCGCCCGCGTGCGGACGACGGCCGCGGCCTGCGGCGGCGCCGCGGGGCTCTCCTATGCCGCGTGGAGGATGGGTGACGGCTCGACCGCGCCCCTCCGGCTCTTCGGTCTTCGAAGCGGCCCGGCGGAACGATCGAACCTCGCCGTCGTGAACATGGGGACGGAGGGGACCGTCACCCCGCGAATCGTCCTGCGCTCGGGCGACGGCGCCTCCGTCTATGAGGTCCCGGCCGCTCTCCTGCCGCCGCTCGCCCCCGGCGAGTGGCGGCAGGTGAACGACGCGGACCTCCTGGGGGCCGCGGGCTTCGCCGAGGCGACCGCTCTCGTGAGCCGCGCGGCCGGCACCGCGCCGCTCGGCACCTACGCCGTCTTCAACGACAACCTCTCGCACGACGGCTCCTTCGTTCCGGCCGTCCCGGACGACGCGTTCGGCGGCGAGCTCGTCCTGCCGGTCGTCGTCGAGACGCCGGCCTTCGAGAGCGAGCTCGTCCTCTTCAACCCCGGGGCGGAGGCCGTCAGCGTGTCGTTGGTCTACACCGAGTCTCTCGCGACCCCGAAGGGGCGGGTCGGAGCGGTCTCGATCGACCTCGGGCCGTTCCAGCAGCGCATCCTTCCGCGGGCCCTCGACACGCTCCGGGACCTCGGCCTCCCGCTCGGCCCCCGCGGCGCCGCGTCCTACGCCGGGACGCTCCTCGTCCTCTTCCAGTCCCCGTTCACGACGCTCGTCCCTGGCCTCGCCGGTGCGAAGACCGCCGCCGCGGGGAGCGGGGCATGCGCCGGGAAGGGGAGCTTCGGCCTCTTCTACACCGCGGTGCCGGCCACGTCCGCCGCGTCGGTCGAGGCGGTCGTCGACGGACTCCGTCAGACCCCGACGACCCGCTCGAACCTCGCGCTCTTCAACCCGTCGACGACGGTGCCCGTCTCCGTGACGTACGACGTCCACGACGGAGCGACCGGGGCGAAGGTCCTCTCCTCCGTCCCCTTCGACCTTCCTCCGCTCGGCTGGAGTCAGGTCGACCGCGTCCTTTCAGGCACCGCCGTCACCGAGGGTTTCGTCCGTGTCCGCCGAGCCTCGGCGGGCGGGACGTTTGCCGCCTACGGCGTCCTGAACGACGGTGCCGCCCCGGGAGAGAGGACCGGCGACGGGAGCTACGTCGCCGGCGAGGCGTACGACCCGCCGAACTGACGGCGACGGACAATCGCCGCTCGAGAGGCGGCGAGGACCCGGGCGCGTCGACGCGCCGCATGCGACGCCGGACGGCTGCACGAGAGGTGAGCAGGCATAATCACCGGATTCAGCGTTCGGGCGGCGGCACAGGCATCTCCCGGACGCATCGACGGGAGGCGCCGTGACCGGTCGATTCGCTCGCATTCTGCTCGTATGTCTTCCCCTCGCGACCGTTCCCGTCCGGGGTGAGGAGCCCTGGCTCGAAGCGCCGTTCGAGGCGGAACCCGCGGCCGTCCTTCGAGCGTCCGAGGAGAAGCTGCCCGGCGAGACGGAGGAGAACTCCGCCTGGTACAGGCTTCTCCTCGACGAGTCCCGCTGGACCTTCGAGGCGGACGGCCGGTTCTCCATGGCCCGCCGGCGCGTCCTCCGGGTCCTCTCGCACGAGGGGGCTGAGGAGATGGGATCGGTCGCCGCGAGCTGGAAACCCTGGATCGAGGCGAGGCCGATCCTCCGGGCCCGCGTCATCCGCAAGGACGGCACGGTCCTCGTCCTCGACGAGAAGACGATCGCGGAGTCTCCGGCGTCGTCCGACCCGCTCCTGTTCGACGACCGGAAGGTCCTCCGGGTCCCTCTGCCCGGGATGGAGCCCGGCGCGGTCGTCGAGTGGGAGATCGTGAAGACGAGGACGAGCGCGCCGCCCACGGGCACCCTCGGCAGCCAGCTCCTCGCCTACTCCTACCCGGCCGGGCGGATCCGCTGCCGGGTGGAGGCCCCCTCCACCCTGCCGTTCGTCTGGAAGGCCATCGGGATCGACCTCGCACCGAAGGCCTCGCTCGCGTCCGGTCGGGTCGTCCGGGTCTGGGAGCGGCGGAACGTCCCGCCGCTCGAGGACGTCGAGTCCGACCTCCCGCCGGAGGTCCCCGCGAATCCGCTCGTCGAGTTCTCGACGGGCACGTCCTGGAACCAGGTGGCGACGAGCTACCGGGCCGTCGTCGAGGAACGTATCGGCGAAGGTCCCCTCGACGCCGCGTCGTTCCCGGCGGGGCCCTTCCCGAGCCGACTGCACGAGGCGGCCGCGCTCGCGGAGTGGGTCCGACGGGAAGTCCGGTACACGGGCCTCCTCTTCGGCGACGGGGCGATCGTCCCGTCTTCGCCGGCCGAGGTGCTGCGTCGGAAGTTCGGCGACTGCAAGGACCAGGCGACCCTGCTCGTGGCGGCCCTGCGCCTGCGCGGCTTCGACGCGGCCGTCGCTCTCCTCCGCGTCGGCGAGGACCCGGACGTCACCCCCGCGCTGCCCACTCTGGACGCCTTCGATCACGCGATCGTCCAGGTCGCCGGGCTCCGGCCCGAGGGTGTGTTCGTCGACACGACCTCCCGGTTCGAGAGGCTCGGGGAGGTCCCCGCGCGGCTCCAGGGCCGGCTCGTCCTCGTCTGCCGTCCGGAGACGCAGGGGCCGTCCCGCATCCCGATCGCGCCGTCCGCCTCGAACACCTCCCGCACGGAGATCGTCGTGAGGATTCCGGAGGCGGGCGAGGCGACGGCATCGGAGAAGACGGTCTACTCGGGCGTCTTCGAGGCGAACCGGAGGCAGGCCTACGACGGGACCGGCGAGTCGGACCTGAAGTCCTCCTTCGAGCGCTGGGCCGAATCCCGTTTCGGAGGAGGGAAGGTCCTGCGGGGCGTCGTATCGCCCTCGCGCGACCTCTCCACGACCTTCACCCTCGAGACGGAGGTGGCTCGGCCCGCGTTCGTCCGCACGGACGACGAGCGCATCTCGCTCCTGATCGCGGCCGACGGCTTCCTGAGCGAGCTGCCTGACCCGGAGGACGGGGAGCGGAAGAACGAGCTCCCGGCCCTACCGTTCCGCCAGGAGTACCGGTACTCGTTCGTCCCTCCGCCCGGCTTCTCACCGGTGCTCCTTCCCGAGGAGGAGACGCGGAGCCTCGGGCCGGCGACGTATCACCGGAAGGCCGTGGCGCGCGAGGACGGAAGCGTCACGTTCGAGGTCGAGGTCGAGCTGACGCGCGCCCGGCTGAAGCCGGCCGAGGTCGTCGCCCTGCGCGAGGGCCTCGCCGCGCTCCGCGAGGCGGAGCCGATGGCGTTCACGTTCCAGCACGGCTCCTCGGTGGCCGCGGCCCGGGGCGACGTCGCGCGCGGGCTCGAGATCCTCCGCGAGGAGATCCGCCGCGACCCCGCAAAGGCGGCCCCGCACCGCCGGCTGGCCCGCCTCTACCAGGCCTCCGGCCTGGGAGACGCGGCCCGCCGGGAGGCGCGCGAGGCCGTGAAGAAGGAGCCGGCTTCGGCCCGCTCCTGGTACCTGCTGGGGCTCGTCCTCGAGCAGGACCGGTGGGGTCGTCTGCGCCAGAAGGGGTGGGACCCCGTGGAAGCGGAAGCCGCCCTTCGGAAGTCCCTCGAGCTCGATCCCGACGACATCGAGGTGCGGTTCGAGCTCGCGATCCTGCTCGAGCACGACCGCGAGGGATATCGCTACGCCGACTCCGCCCGGCTCGCGCTCGCTCTGGACGAGTACGCGAAGCTCGTCGAGAAGTCCCCGGACGCGACGGTCGTCGCCCGCAACTACGCCCTCACGCTGCTGCGCGCCGACCGTCCGGCCGACGCCGCCGCGTTCCTCGAGAAGCGGCCCGACGTGGACCAGATGATCGGCCTTCGGATCGCAGCCGTCGCGGCCTCCCGGGGAACCGCGCGTGCCCTCGAGCTGCTTCGGCAGGCGGTTCCGGAGCCGGCGGCGCGACGCAAGGCGGCCGGCGAGATCGGCAGCCTCCTCCTGGTCCTCCGGCGCTATCCCGAGGGAGCCGCGCTGATGGACGAGGGAGCCCGTGGAGGGGACGGCGCCGGCGTCGCCGCCGTCCATGCCGGCACGGCCCGCCGCCTGAAGCGCCACGACGGCCCCGTCCCGGCCCCGGTCCGGGGCAACGCGCTGTCGGCCGTCCATGCCCTCACGGCGGAGCTCTTCCCTCGGGACGGCCGGATCGAGTCGGTCGAGAAGCTCTACGTGAAGGCCGTGCGCGCCGCGCGGGACGCGCACGGGACGTCGCTCCTCAGGAAGTTCCTCGAGGACGAGGTGGCCAGCATCCGTCGCTCCGCCCTCTCGTCGGGAGCGGCGCTCGCGTTCCTCCGGGACACCGCCCTGGCGACGGAGCTCTCGGCCGAGGGAAGTGCGGCGGATGGCTGGCTCGTTTCGGGTACGGTCCCGTCGGTGGGGCAGGCGCCCCGACAGATCCGGGTCTGGGTGGCGGAGGAAGACGGGGTCCCGCGCGTCGTCTCCGACGACGGCGGCTCGAGGTTCCTCTGCTGGTACGCGCTCGACCTCGTGACGCGCGGCCGGGTCGCGGACGCGCGCCGGTGGCTCGAGCGTGCGGCGCTCGAGGTCGAGGTGCACGAAGAGGAGAGCGATCTCGTCCTCGACCCGCTCCTGCCGCGTCTGCGGCCGGCCGAGGGGGCGTCCGCGGCGGAGCTTCGGCTCGCGGCCCTCGCCGGCCTCGCCGGCACGCCGCTCCCGGATCCACTCCTCGACGAGCTGCGCCGTGCGCAACGCGAGAAGCCGGAGGACCCCCTCCGCGCCGCGCTCCTCCATAGGTCGCTCGTCGCGCGGACCGGCCCCGACTCGAAGCGAACGAAGAAGGAAACCCAGGTGCTCCTCGAGGAGGCGATCGGGCTCCTGCCGGTCATCCGCGCCGATCGAGCCTCCACCGAGTCGGTCGCGATGTTCGACATCGGGCTGAAAGCCCGGGTCGGACGAGTCGAGGAGGCGCTCGCCGAGGCCGAAGAGCACTCCCGGTCGCATCCGAGCTGCCGGCTCGTGGGGTCCTCGCTCGTGTCGCTCCGTACGACCTCCGGCGACGTGACGGGGGCGCTCGAGGCCGCGGACAAGTTGATGCAGAGGCCCGCTCCGTCGGCGAACGACGCGAACACCTCCGCCTGGGCGCGGTACGTCGCGGGGAAGGTCGACGAGAAGGCCCTGAGCCTGGCGCGGCAGGCCGTCGAGGGCTCCCGGCGCTCGAACCCCGCCATCCTGAACACGCTCGCGGCCATCTGCGCCGAGCTCGGGAGACATGAGGAGGCCCATTCCCTCGTCCTTCGGTCGATGGAGCTCCAGGGGCTCGACGAACCGATGCCGGGTGACTGGCTCGTCGTCGGGCGCATTCGCGAGAGCTTCGGCCTGGTCGACGAGGCGATCGAAGCGTACGGCCGTGCGAGCAAGGATGAGGAGGAGCGGGCGTCGTTCCCGGATTCCGTCGGTGAAATCGCGGCTCGCCGGGCCCGCGCGCTCCGCCCGGCGAAGGTGGGCGCGGACTGAGAGATTCGGTCGGCCTGAGCGGCCGGGGGACGCGGCGG
>JAKPXO010000450.1 GCA_029567505.1 Acidobacteriota bacterium | reverse complement strand
GTCGACGAGAGGCGTCCGCCCCCCTCCGCCGCCGCCGCCCGAGCCCGGTCCGCCGATGGCGCCGGAGGCTGCGTCGATCGAGGTCGTGAAGAGCAGCGTGGCCGCCTCGAGGGCCTCCCGGATGGGCTCCGCCGTCGTCAGGATCTCGTCCCCGAGGCGCTCCATCGCCTCCCGCATCGCCCGGTCCAGCTCGCCGAGGGTGTGAGAGAGCTGCCCGATCGTCGTCGAGGCGTCGGAGATGTTCGTCTCGAGGAGCCCCGTCACCGTGTCGATCGTCTCCTCGAGCTGCCGGCCGTACGCCTCGGCCTGGGCACTCAGCACGTCGAGCGTCTCGTTGGCGAGCCCACGGGCTCGCTCGAGCTGCTCCGTCGCCCAGTCGATCGCCTCCTGTCGCTTCTGGTCGTCCTTCCCGAAGGTGCCGACGTAGCGTCCCGTCAGGCTCTGGATCTCCGAGGTGATGGCCGCGATCTCGGCCGGCGAGGTCGCGAGCGCCAGCTGGTCCTGAAGCTCCTTGATCCGGGCGGTGATGGCGCCGGCCTGCCCCTGAGGGTCCATCTCGCCGACGCCGAGCTCCCAGATCTGGGAGTCGATCGACTTGTTGATGGAGGCCGAGGTGCTGGCGATGTCCGCGAGGAACCCCTTCAGGTTCCGGTACATCTCCTCGGCCGAGGCCCCCACCTCTTCGAGGGTCTGGATCTGCGCGAGGCCGGACTGCCGCGAAGCGTCCTCGACCTTCCGCTGCATGTCGGCCATCTCGCGGCCCCACGCCCGCAGCGGGTCGACCGCCTCGATCCCCTCGCGTGTCAGCTCGTCGGAGATCGACCCGAGCCCGCCGAGCTTCTCGAGGAGGGCCTTCCCGCGGTTGATCCGCTCGGCCATGGCGGAGAAGACCTTGTCGATCGCGGACCGTGCCTCGGCGACGGCCGCCTCGACTTCCGCCGGGTCCGTGGCGTTCCGGAGCTTCCCCCAGACGCCCGGGACCACTCCCCAGGCGTTCGACGCGCTCTCGTCCGCCCCGAGCGGGTTGAGGAAGTCGCGCATCTTCTGCCGCTGGTCCTGGATGCCAGCCGACATCTGGTTCATCGCCTCGCGGAGCTGCGCGACGTAGTCGAGGACGTCGTTCCAGAACTCCGCCGCCCCCTGCTGCGCCTCCTCCATGCGCTTGAGCTGGTCGTCGCCGGAGAAGTTCTCGATGGCCGCGAAGGCGTCGGCGATCGCCGTTGCGCGCTCCGTGAACGCGCCCTTCGCGCCGGCGCCCTCCTTCGCCGACCACTCGGCGTCGAGGTCCGCGAAGCCCTTCCCCATCTCGGCGAGGAGCTTCTTCGACGTGGCGGCCACGCCGACGAGCCGGTTGAGCCACGACAGGAAGTCCTCGGCGGAGCGCGCGTCGATCTGCTGGCCGATCTCGACGATGCGGTCCCGGGCGAAGCCGAGCGTCTCCAGCATCTTGAAGAGCGGGCCTTCCTTGCCCTCGTCGATGTTCCCCATGTGGAAGTTGCCGACCCCGCGGATGCCCGGAAGCTCCGTCGTCGGGTCGTAGGGCTTGACTGAGAAGCCGAAGAGGTTCTTCAGCATCTCGCTCGGGACGACCTCGCTGAGGAGGCGCTCGAAGTCCTTGTCGATGTCCTCCTGAGAGCCGGCGTGGACCTCGTACTTCCGGCCCTTCAGCCAGTCGTTGATGACCTTCCGCGTCTGGTCCGTGGCGTCCTTCACGCTGCCGCCCGTGATGGCGGCGAGGTCGCCCATCATGCCGATGAGGTTGTCGCGGGAGTCCTGGATCGACCGGCCGATCTGGTCGTTCGCGGCGACGTCCACGAGGCTGCCCGTGTAGACGGCGAACTTCTTCTCGGTGTTCTTGTTGAAGACGCCCCCGATGATGGCGCCGATGAGCGCTCCGACGATGGTGCCGATGATCGGGACGACGGACCCCGCCATCGCGCCGGTCATCCCCGCAGAAACGCCGAGCCCGACGGCCGTTGCAGTCGAGCCGAGGACGAGGCCACCCACGGCCCCGACGGCCCCGCCGATCTGGTTGCCGATGCCGCCGCCGACCATGCTGCCGATGCCGAAGCCCGCGACGCCGGCCCCGAGGTAGGCCCCGGCCGAGCCCCAGCCGCTCTTCCCGGCGCCTCCAGCGGCCCCGACGCCCGGGTAGGCCCCCGGCGTCGGCTGGCCCATCTGGATCTGCGTTGCGATCCACCTCTGAAGGAGGTCGCTGAAGTAGCGCGAAGCCGTCTGAAGGATCGACTCCCAGAGGTTCTTGAAGACGTCCTTCAGGCTGTCGAGCTTCCCCATTAGGACGGAGAAGAACGTGTCGTCGAAGGCCCGTGCCATCCCGCCCCAGACGTCACGGACCGCGTTCGCCGCGGACTCGGCGGCCGAGGGGAGCGCAGCGAAGACGCCGTACATGCCGGCCTTGGCCCCGGCCGAGGCGTCGTCGGGCTGGAAGGTGAAGATGTCAGCGACGGCCTTCTGCCACTGCTCGCGCTTCGCCTGGAGCACGCCAATGAACTCCTCGACGGCGGCCTCGCCCGTTGCGAAGAAGGCAAGGGACTGTTCGAGCGGCGTCAGGACGAGCTTCGACCAGACCTGCCCCTGCTCCTTCGCGGCCTTCAGGAATGCCTTCGTCATCGCCTCCGTGGCCTTCGCCGTGTCCTCTTCGGCGGCCTTCGTGCGCGACGCCAGCCCGTCCACCTTGCCGGTCGTCCGGTCGATCTCCTTCCCGTAGTCCTCCATCATCTTCCGCGCGGCCGAGAAGGCGCCTTCGCCCCAGTTCCGCTCCGCCTTCTTCTGGAAGCGGTCGAACGCCTCGTCGCCCGTCGTCAGGTTCACGACGAAGCGGTCGAGCGCCTCGGTCGCGCCGGCGAAGAGCTTCCCGATGACGGGCGTGTCGGCGAGCCCCCCGAGGAACTCGCTTAGGAGGGACGCGAGCCCTCCGATGAGCGTCTTCCAGACCCCGCGGATCGTCTCGATCGGGGCCGTGAGGTACTGGACGATGTACTTCACGCCAGACCCGACGCTCTCGACGAACCCTACGAAGAGCGTCGAGGTGCCGAAGAGGAAGTCGCGCCACGTGAGGCCGTGGTTCTTCAGCGACTCGTCGGCGGTGCCGAAGACGTCGGAGATCGTGTCCTTGACCACGCCGAACGCGACGTGGATCGTCTCCCCGAGGTCTTCGAAGATCCCGGCGTTTTCCTCGACGGCCGACGACATCTCTGCGATGAGCCCCGAGATCTCCTTGAAGAGGCCCGAGGTGGCATCCCCCATCACCTGGTCGATGATGTCGCCG
>JAKPXO010000446.1 GCA_029567505.1 Acidobacteriota bacterium | reverse complement strand
GCCCCGGTGCTTAGGCTCTTCGCGGAAACCCGATTCCCGGATGCGAAGAACGACCTCGCAACGACCTTTCTTTCCAGGATCGCAGATGCGTCACAGGATGGTGGCGCGAGAGCCCTGGTTCTGCCGCAGAGCTGGCTATTCCAGGGAACATACCGAACGCTTCGGACCGAGCTGCTAAGAACCGAGAGTTGGAAGATCGTCGCGGACCTTGGCGCTCACGCGTTCCGGACCATTGGTGGCGAGGTCGTGAAAGTCATCCTGTTGACCTTGGCGCGGGTGAAGCCGTGCAGCGGATCTTCCGTGGCCTGGGTTGACGCGAGCGGGCTACCGACAGTCGAAGAAAAGGAATGTGCCATTCGGGGTGCGGTCGTCCCCTCTGGGGGGGTGCCGACATCCATTTCTTGGCTCGCGCAGAAGGCCCAGAGTGAGAAGGCCGGAGCAATAGTCGGGCTTTCTGGCGAATCGGAGTTCCCGTCCCTCTCTTCTCTATGCGCGATCAGCGAAGGCATCCAAACCGGCGATGTCGACAGGCATCAGTTCTGCTTCTGGGAGGTCTCGTGGCCGAGCAAGACGTGGGAGCCGTTTCAAGTTGCCCCGGATAGGACGCAGGCTTTCTCCGGCCTCGAGTGTTGCGTCCGCTGGGAGAAAGGATCCGGCGCGATGTGTTCGTCGTCGCAGGCACGGATTCAGGGCCAGGTGGGATGGGGGAAACCGGGTGTCGTGATCGCGGAGACGGGCGAGTTGCGATCCGCGCTTCATTTGGGATTCAAGCACTACAAGACCACCTCCGTTGTCGTTCCGAGGGACGAGGCCCTTCTGCCCGCGGTCTGGATGTTCTGCAGTTCCAATGAGTACTTCGCCGCAGTGAAGGCGCTGGATCGCTCACTGAAAGTCGTGCCTACATCCTTGGGACGTCCAGGTTTCGACGCCGCTCGGTGGAAGAAGTTGGCGAGCAAGCAGTACCCGCACGGCCTCCCCGCCCCCTACTCCGAAGACCCGACCCAGTGGATCTTCAAGGGCACGATCACTCCTTCCACCTCCCCTCTCCAGGTCGCCGTCGCACGCCTCCTCGGCTACCGCTGGCCCGACCAGGAGAAGGACGGCCTCGACGCCCTCTGCGACCGCGACGGAATCGTCTGCATTCCGCCCGTCGGCGGCGAGCAGCCGGCGGCTGACAGGCTCCGGGCGCTCCTGGCGGCGGCGTACGGAAAGAAGTGGAAGGGAACGACCGAGGGCGAGCTTCTCGCCGCTGCCGGGTTCGCGGGGAAGAGCCTCGACGAGTGGCTGCGGGACGGATTCTTCGAGCAGCACTGCAAGCTCTTCCACCACCGGCCCTTCATCTGGCACGTCTGGGACAGCCGGAAGAAGGACGGCTTCCACGCCCTCGTCAACTCCCACAAGCTCGACCACAAGCTCCTCGAGAAGCTGACGTTCACGACTCTCGGCGGCTGGATCCAGCAGCTGCGGCAGGCCGTGAAGCGGGACGAGGCGACGGCGGAGGCCCGCCTCGCGGCGGCGGTCGACCTCCAGGAGCGGCTCGAGAAGATCCTCGAAGGCGAGGACCCGTACGACATCTTCGTCCGTTGGAAGCCGCTCGAGGAGCAACCGATCGGCTGGGAGCCGGACCTGAACGACGGCGTGCGGCTCAACATCCGCCCCTTCGTCGAGGCCGAGGTCCTCCGCAAGCGCCCGAACGTCAAGTGGGAGAAGGACCGCGGCAAGAACCCGCCCGGTGCGCCCTGGGGCGAGGAGCGGCTCAACGATCTCCACCTCACGCTCGACGAGAAGCGGAAGGCCCGGCAGAAGAAGGGGCGGAAGTGAGCGGGGGGAAGAAGGCCCGGACGGTCCTCGACGCCCTCGTGGAGGCGGTCGGCCGCGGTGCGGCGGAGATCTCGGAAGGGGGCGTCGCCCCCGCGGCCGTCCTCTGGACCGACAAGGAGCGGCAGTGGGAGCCGCTCCTCCCGGTGCTGAAGAAACGGCTCCCGTCGCTCCTCGTCCTAGGAAGCTGGGCGCCCGGTGAGCGGACGGGGCCGGCCATCTGGCTCCGGTGCGTCCTCGGCGGGACGCTTCCCGAGGCGGCGCTCCCGGAGGGGGCCGTCCCCGTCCTCTACCTGCCCGGGGTGAGCCGGGCCGACCTGGGCGCCGTCGAGGAGTGCCCTCGCCCGTTGCAGCCTCTCGCGGAGCTCCAGTACCGGGGCGCCTTCTTCTCGCAGAAGAACGGAAAGGACTGGACCGTCCGGGCGTTCCTCGAGTCGGACGGCGGGCTCGGCCTCGACGTGGCCCACGATGAGGCGACGGGGCGGGCGATGGTCGCGGCGGTTCTTCCGCTGGCCGAGCGGACGGTGCAGAGCCTTTCGGGGAAGCGGCTCGAGGCGATCGACTTCAACGAGATGCTGGCCCCCGACAGGGTCAAGGGCCTCCTCTCGTGGATGAGCGACCCGAAGGGGATGAAGGGATCCTGGACCGCGGAGCGATGGAAGGCGTTCGTCCACGAGTGCAAGGAGACGCTCCGATTCGACCCGGGGCGGGACGGCGAGCTGGACGCGGCCGAGAGGATGGGGAGCCGGGACGGCGGCTGGGAGACGGTGTGGGAGCGGTTCGAGGAAGCGCCCCAGCACTATCCGGGCGTCGTCCCGCTTCTCGAGAAGGCCGAGCCGAAGAGGAGCGCAGGCGACCTCTTCTACAAGCCGGAGTCGTGGCCGGGTGCGACGGACCGCGAGGAAGACGCCCTGCGGGCCGACCTCCTCGCGCTGGCCGATGCGGCGCCGCTGACGGCCGCGAAGAAGCTGGCCGAGTTGGAGACGCGGCACGGGGCGCGGCGCGGATGGCTCTGGACGAAGCTCGGGCGGGCGCCCCTGGCCGTCGCGCTCGAGCACCTCGCCGCGGTCGCGGCGGTCGCGGCGGCGGCGCCGCTCGCGGGGGCGACTGCTGCCGACCTCGCCGAGGCTTGGGCCGGTGGTGGCTGGAAGGTGGACACGGCGGCTCTCCGCGCTCTCGCGGCGGTGGACAAGGCGCCCGACGTGAAGGCCGTCCACGCGGCTCTTCGCGCCGTCTATCTCCCGTGGCTCGACGCGAGCGCGCGGCGGCTTCAGGAGCTTTCGGGGAAGGGCCTTCCCGTGGCCGAGGCGGTCGCCGCGTCCGAGGCCGGAACGTGCGTCCTCTTCGCTGACGGCCTGCGCTTCGACGTGGCGCGGGAGCTGGAGGCGTGCCTCTCGGATGTCGGCGCGAGCGTCGACCTCGCGTGGCGCTGGGCGGCGCTTCCGACGGTGACGGCGACGGCGAAGCCGGCGGTCTCACCCGTCGCGCCGGGCCTCGTCGCGGGGCCGGCAGCGGAGTTCCAGGCGGCGACGGCCGACGGCAAGCCGCTGACGCCCGACCGCTTCAGGAAGCTCCTCGACGCGGCGGGCATTCAGGTGCTCACGGGCGAGGCGACGGGCGACCCCGGTGGCCGCGCCTGGACGGAGGCGGGTTCGCTCGACAAGTACGGACACGACCAGGGGTGGAAGCTCGCCCGGCGCGTGGCGGAGGAGGTGCGCGAGCTCGCGGGCCGCGTGCAGGCCCTCCTCGACGCCGGCTGGCGCGAAGTGCGCGTCGTCACCGACCACGGCTGGCTCCTCATGCCCGGCGACCTCCCGAAGGTCGATCTCCCGAAGTTCCTCGCCGAGAGCCGCTGGGGACGCTGCGCGGCGCTCAAGGAGAGCGTCACCCCGAACCTCCCGCTCGTCCCCTGGCGGTGGGACCCGGCCGTCTGGGTGGCCGTCGCGCCCGGTGTGGCGACCTTCTACAAGGGAATGGAGTACGCCCACGGTGGCGTCAGCCTCCAGGAGTGCGTCATCCCGATCGTCACCGTCCGGGCGAGCGCGGCGGGGGCGGCCTCCGCCGGGAAGATCGGCGCCGTGAAGTGGACCGGCCTGCGGTGCAAGGTCGCCGTCGAAGGCGCCGCCGAGGGCTCGAGGGTCGACTTGCGGCAGAAGGCCGGGGACGCCGCCAGCTCCGTTCTTGCGATGGATACGGCGAAGCTGAAGGGCGGCGACGCGGAGGTCTCCCTCTACGCGAGCGACGAGCACGAGGGCGCGGCCGCGTTCGTCGTTCTTCTCTCGCCGGACGGAAGCCCCGTAGCGAAGGTGCAGACGGTGGTGGGGGGCGGGGAATGAAGACCTTGACTTTCTTAACCCATAGGTTAACGTGAGGCTCCGGGTCTTCGTTTCCGCCCAATGGATCGTCGTCAGCCGCGTGGCGGCGAGCGGCGCGAGCGAGCTGGTGGAGTATCTCGATGGACTTCGTGGAGAAACCGCCTCGGACAGGTCGCGGGTGCTCAGGCGCCTCCTCGTCCTGGCGCAGCGCGGCTCGATCTCGAACGTCCAGCAATGCCGGCTCGTCGAAGGGTCTCACCGAATCTACGAGCTCAAGGGGGACTACGTCCGGGTCTTCTTCTTCCTGGACGAGGAACAGATCGTCGTCTGCTCGCACGCGACGCTGAAACCGAAGAAGGGGAGAGTTCTCTCGGAGGCGAAGAAGGCCGAGAGATTCCGGGAGGAGATGCTGCTGGCCCGCAAGCGGGGGCAGCTGGTGATCGAGGAGGAAGACCCATGACCCAAGCGACCGCCCGAAGCCTCTACGAGGAGGCGGAGAAGCATCTCTCCTACTGGGTGGAGGGCGCGATCATCGACTTCACCGAGGAGCTCTGTCGCGTGATGGAGGAGAAAGGGGTCTCGCGGGCCGAGCTCGCTCGGCGCATCGGCTCCTCGCCCGCGTACATCACGAAGATCCTCCGAGGGAATTCGAATTTCACTCTCTCCTCGATGGTCCGGGTCGCGCGTGCTCTCGAGCACGAGGTCCACATTCACCTCGCACGGCCCTACGCGATGACCCGCTGGATCGACGAGCTGCCGCCGGCCCGGGTATCGATCGCTTCGGAGGCGACGGTGCCCGTCGGAAAGGCGGCTCTGCCGGCCCCCGCCCTGATCGAGGTGGCATGACATGCAGACTGCAGCGCTTCAGGCGGAAAGCACCTTCTTGACCGGAATCCGGATTCAGGTCGCGGCCCCCAGGCTCTCGGGCCCACAGCCGCCCGCGACCATCCAGGCGCAGATGGGCCTGGCCGATCTGGCGGAACCGAATCTCTGGAGGGCAGATCTCGGGATCGTCGTCCTGCCCGCGGACGAGAAGCAGCCTCTGCCGTATGAGATCGAAGTCTCGATCTCGGGCGTCTTCCGCGTCATCGCCAGTCTGGAGCCGGACGCAGCGAGGCGCCTCGCGTACGTGAACGGCATGTCGATCCTCTACTCCTCCATCCGCGAGACGGTGCTCCTCCTCACCGGCCGCTTTCCGGCGGGGCCATTCGTCCTGCCGACGCTCTCGTTCGTCGACGAATACGACCGGCTCGCGCCGCTCAAGATCGCCGAGAAGCCAGCTCCCTACGGGAAGAGGAAGAAATGACGCTCGACAGGATCGACGAGGTCGCGGCGAAGGCGTTCGAGGGATATGTCGTCCGGAAGGACCTCGTCCGCAAGCTCGGGCGGCTCTACCCCGTGCCGACGTACGTCGTGGAGTTCCTCCTCGGCCGCTACTGCGCGAGCACCGACCCGGAGGAGATCGAAGAGGGGCTGAAGCTCGTCCAGGAGCAGCTCGGGAACCGCACCGTGAGGGCGGGCGAAGAGGAGCTGTTCAAGGCCCGGGCGCGCGAGAAGGGGGCGGTGAAGATCATCGATGTCGTCCGCGCCCGCCTCGACGCGAAGGATGACTGCTTCCTGGCGGAGCTGCCGAGCCTCCGGCTGAAGGACGTGCGGATCGAGGACTCCCTCGTCGCGAAGAACGATCGGATGCTGACGGGTGGCTTCTACGCCGAGGTGACGCTCGGGTACGACGCCGTCATCGCCCAGGAGCAGGGAGGCCGGCCCTTCGGCGTGAACGCGCTCCGGGAGATTCAGCTCTCGACGGTCGACGTCCTTCCCACGCTCCGCCGCGGCCGGGCCCTCTTCAACACCGAGGAGTGGAAGGAGTTCCTCCTTCGGAGCGTCGGCTTCGAGCCGGAGAAGCTGACCGACCGGGCGAAGGACATGCTCCTCCTCCGGATGGTTCCGTTCGTCGAGCGGAACTACAACCAGGTGGAGCTGGGGCCGCGCGGCACGGGCAAGAGCCACCTCTTTCAGCAGGTCTCGCCCTACGCACGCCTCGTCTCGGGCGGGAAGACGACCGTCGCCCAGATGTTCGTGAACCTCGCGAACGGGCAGCGCGGCCTCGTCTGC
>JAKPXO010000428.1 GCA_029567505.1 Acidobacteriota bacterium | reverse complement strand
AGTCGCTCCTCGCCTCCTACCAGCGCCGCGCCGAGGACGCCGCCTCGAGCTTCTACGCCCTCGCGAAGATGAACGGCCTCACGTTCCCGCGGCACGAGGAGGAGATGGCGATCGCGACGTTCGCCGGGGCCCTCAAGAACGGCGTGGACCAGTTCCTCGCCGACCCGCTCGGGGCGCCCCTCATCCCGAACTGGGCGCGCGTCCTTTCCGCCGTACCCGAGGCGGGCGACCTCCTCCTCGAGGCCGTCACGTCCGAGGGGGGCATCCTGAACGGCTGAAGGGCACCCTCAGGGCAGGAACAGAAACGCCAGGACGACGACCCCCGTCGGGACGAGCGCTCCGAGGAGGAGCCCGAGCGGCGAGACGCCGTCGGGGAAGTAGCGGGAGAGGATCGACTGACCCGCCGGATTCGGCGCGTTCGCGATGACCGTCAGGCCGCCCCCCGCCACCGCCCCCGCGACGACCGCGTACTTCAGCTCCGGCGTGAAGCCGGGGACGAGCGAGGCGAGGTAGGTGATCGCCGCGTTGTCGTTGAAGGCCGTCAGCACCGTCGCCCCGGCGAAGAGCGGGAGCTCCTCGAGCCGCGCGAGAACCGGCGCGATCCACCACTGCTGGAGCGTCCCGTGGAGGACCAGCCCCGCGAGGAAGAAGCCGACGAGGAGCGCGGGACGGAGGTTCACCGGGTTCTGGTGAGGCGCCGTGGCCTGCGTGAAGGCGAGGAAGTAGAGGAAGCCGGCGACGAAGAGGGCCGGCGTGTGCGCGGTGAAGACGGTCCAGCCGAGGAACGCGAGGTGGACGACGACGATCCAGGCCGGGACCCCCCGCTCCGACGGGCGCTCGACGGGGTCGGCGAGCCGGGCTTTCCGCCGGCCCGCGAGGTCGGCGAACTCCTTGCGGAACGCGAAGGCGAAGAGGGCGGTCGAGACGAAGACGGCGAGCGCGGCCTTCCAGCCGAACGTCCGGAGCATGAACGTCAGGCCCCAGCCGTACTTCCCGGCGACCATCAGGACGGGGGGCGCGGCGAAGTGGGTGAGCGTCCCGCCGACGGAGACGTTCACGAAGAGGAGGCCGAGCGTCCCGTACGCGAGCCGCGGCGAAGGGCCGAGCTCGTAGAGGTGGCGCGAGAGGAGGAGAGCGCAGATCGTCATCGCGGCGGGCTCCGTGATAAAGGAGCCGAGGAGCGGCCCGATCGTCAGGATCGTGGCCCACCAGGCGAGGGGCGTCCGGCCCGCGAGGGAGGCGACGGCGCCCATGGCGCGCTCGGCGAAGGCGAGGACCGGCCGGGTCGACGCGATCGCCATGATGACGACGACGAACATCGGCTCGGTGAAGTGGACGTGCGCGACGTACTCCTCCACCGAGTGCCAGCCGCGGAGCGCCGCGGCCGAGAGGAGGAGCGGGATCGCCCAGATGCCGAAGACCGCCTCGACCTCGCCGAGGAAGTGGAGCATCTCGACGGCGAAGCTGTGTCCGTCTCCGCCCGTCTCCTTCTCGTTCCGGTGCTGGAGCCGGTGGGCGGCCGCCGTGATCCGCGGGGCGAGGAAGGTGTGGAGGATCGCGAGGACGAAGACGACGGTCGCGACGAGGTTCACCGGGTCTTCCTCGACCCGGTGGACGAGGACCCGCCAGAGCGTCATCCCCGCCTCGCCCGAGTAGGCGTCGAGAGGGATCGGAAGCGGCTCCTCCGGAGCGGTCGAAACCGCCTCCGACGCGAGGGCCGCCGGCGCGGCGAGGAGGGCGAACGCCGAGGGCAGGAGGCGCCCCGCGCGGGCGCGCATCGAGACCATGCTCATCGTGACCGGATTGTGGCATCCCCGGAGCGCCGTCCGCTCCGCCGTCCTTCGGAGCCGACGGTCCGCTTCAGGGATCGGGGTCGCAGCCTTCGCCGTCGTTCCGCCGCGGCATCTCGTTCACCTTCGTCCCGGGGAAGAGCGGGACGCCGAGCGCGAACGCCGCGCGGCCGATCGCGTGGGCGGCGAGCGGTGCCGTCAGGAAGACGAACGCCACGGCGGCGAGGGAGCGGGCCGCCACGCCGAGGTCGTCGAACGCGAGAGCGAGCGCGAGGAAGACGCACATCTTCGCGAGCGTCGAGGCCTTCGACGTCGCCGACATCCGCGTCGGCACGTCCGGCATCCTCACGACACCGAACGCGGCGAGGAGCGCCGTGGCGACGCCGGCGAGCATCAGCGCGGCGGCGAGGAGGTCGCGCAGGCTCACCGCGACCGCTCCAGGTAGGCGGCGAACGCGACCGTTCCCAGGAACGCGAGGAGGGCGAGGACGATCGCGACGTCGAGGTAGACCGCGTCCCGGGCCGAGAGGGCGACGACCGCGGCGATGCTGATCCCGAGCGTGCCGAGGAGATCGAGCCCGACGATCCGGTCGGGAAGCGTCGGTCCCTTCACGATCCGGAAGAGCGTCAGGAGGAGCGCGAGGCCGAGCGCGGGCAGGCCGACCCAGAGCGCGAGCTGCGAGAGGAGCGTCACTCGAAGACCTCCTTCACGCGCCGCTCGAACCCCTCCTTCACCTCGCGCCGGAAAGCGTCCGGGTCGTCGACGTGGAGGGCGTGGACGTAGAGCGTCGTCCGGTCGGGCGAGACGTCGAGGCTGAGCGTCCCGGGAGTGAGCGTGACGAGGTTCGCGAGGACGGTGATCCCGGCGTCGCTCTTCAGGTCGAGGGGGACGGCGACGATGCCGGGAGAGAGGGACGAGGCGGGCGACAGGAGGATCCGCGCCACCGCCGCGTTCGAGAGGAGGAGCTCCTTCAGGAAGTAGAGGAGGAGGCCGAGCGCCTTCGGCACCTTCTCGAGCCGGAAGCGGCGCCGGAGAGGGACGCGGAGGACGAGGACGAGAAGGCCAGCGAGGACCGCCCCCTCGAGGAGGTTCGCGACCGAGACCTCGCCGGTGACGGCGACCCAGGCGAAGACGAGGAACGCGAACGTGCCCACCGGTTAGGTCCCCCCGCCGCGCGCGCCGAGTACGGCGCGGACGTAGAGCTCCGGGTCGAGGAGCTGGGCGGCCGCCGCGTCCGCGAAGCGGTAGAGGACTCCCGCGCCGAGGCCGATCGCGACCGTGATCGCGCCGAGGACGAGGACCGGACCGAGGAGCGAGGCCCGCTCTGCCGCCGACAGGGGCGCGGGCGCCGCGCCGGCGCCGGCCGGGGCCGGCTTCCAGAACGCCTCGTTCCAGATTTTCGTCATCGAGAAGAGCGTCAGCAGGCTGACGGCGAGCGCGACGGCGACGATCGTCCCGTTCCCCGCCTCGAGGCCGGCCCGCACGAGGAGGTACTTCGCCCAGAACCCCGAGAGGGGCGGGAGGCCCGCGAGGGAGACCGCCGGGACGAGGAAAGCGGCTGCGAGGAGGGGCGAGCGGGCGAGGAGGGAGCCGAGCTTCTCGAGCGAGAAGCTCCCTCCGGCGCGCCGCATCGCTCCCGCGACGAGGAAGAGGTTCGCCTTCACGACGATGTGGTGGAGGACGTAGAAGACCGTCCCCGCGAGCGCGAGCCGCGTCCCGAGGCCGAGCCCCATCAGCATGTAGCCGATCTGGCTGACGATGTGGAACGAGAGGACCTTCCGCACGTCGCCCTGCGCCATCGCCCCGAGGACGCCGGTGACCATCGTCAGCGCCGCGACGGCGAGGAGGAGCGGGCCGGTGAAGGCCGTGTCGCGGACGAAGACCAGCGTGAGGACGCGGACGAGGGCGTAGACGCCGACCTTCGTCAGGAGCCCCGCGAAGAGCGCCGCCACCGGCATCGGCGGCGTGTGGTACGAGGCCGGGAGCCAGAAGAAGAGGGGGAACGCGGCCGCCTTGATCCCGAACGCGAGGAGGAAGAGGGAGGCCACGACGCTCGGGAGCCCCTGCGCCGGCAGCTCGCGGAGCGCGACCGCCGCGCCGGCCATGTTCAGGGTCCCGATCGAGCCGTAGAGGAGCCCCGCGCCCGCGAGGAAGAGCGCCGAGGAGACGAGGTTCAGGACGACGTACTTCAGCGCCCCCTGCAGCTGCGCCCGCTCGCCCCCGAGGGAGACGAGGACGAAGGACGACATCAGCATGACCTCGAACCAGACGTAGAGGTTGAAGAGGTCGCCCGTCAGGAACGCTCCGGAGACGCCCATCGAGAGGACGTGGAGGAGGGGGTGGTAGCCCGCCCGCTCGCGCGCCCCGTCGAGGCCGCGGATCGAGGAGACGACGACCGCCGCCAGGAGGAGCGCGGCCACGAGGACCATCGCGGCCGCGAAGCGGTCGGCGACGAGGGAGATCCCGAACGGGGCCTCCCAGGCTCCGGCCTGCGTGACGAGGATCGTCCCGTCCCGCGTCGCGCCGAGGAGCGCGACCGCCGCGCCGAGGGACGCCGCCGCCCCGGCGAAGCTCGCCGTCCGCACGGCCCGTGGCGAGCGCGCGAGGAGGATCGTCGCCGCCGCGGTCGCGAGCGGGACGAGGAGCGGGAGGACGAGGAGCGTGTTCACCCCTCCTCCCTCATCGCGTCGACGTCGTCGGTCCCCGCCTCCTGGCAGGTCCGCTTCAGGAGGACGAGGGCAAACGCCTGGACGCCGAACCCGATGACGATCGCCGTCAGGACGAGCGCCTGCGGGAGCGGGTCGGCCGAGGTGGCCGCCGCGGCGACGGCCCCCTCCGGGACGATCGGCGGGCCCTCCCGCGAGAGGCGGCCCGCCGTGAAGACGAGGAGGTTCGACGCGTACCCGAGGAGGGCGAGGCCGAAGACGACGCGGATCGCGCTCCGCCGCAGGAGGAGGTAGGTCCCCGCCGCGTAGAGGACGCCGATCGCGAGCGCGAGGAGGAGCGTCACGCCTCGTCCTCCTCCTGGAGCGTGAGGAGGATCAGGAGGACGACGCCGAGGACCGTCAGGTAGACCCCCGCGTCGAAGAGGACCGGCGTCCCCGGCTTCCCGACGACCGGCAGGGAGACGTCGCCCCAGAGGCCCGTCATGAACGGCCGGCCCGCCGCGAGGCCAACGAGGCCGCTCGCGAGCGCGGCGAGGAGACCCGTGCCGATCAGGACCTCCGGGCGCGCCGGCAGGACGCGCCGCGCCGCGGCCACCCCGCCCGTGAGCGCGAGGAGGGCGTAGGCCGTCGCGGCGACGAGGCCGCCGACGAAACCTCCGCCGGGCTCGTTGTGCCCGCGAAAGAGGAGGAAGACGGAGAAGAGGAGGAGGAGCGGGAAGACGACCCGCGTCGCGGCGGCGAGGATGAGCGACCTCACGGCCGGTCCCCCTTCGCGGCGGCGGCACGGGACGAGAGCCGGAGCCTCACGAGCGAGAAGACGCCGAGCGCGGCGACGCCGAGGACGGTGATCTCGCCGAGGGTGTCGAGGCCGCGGAAGTCGACGAGGATGACGTTGACGACGTTCCGCCCCTTCGCGAGAGCGAGGCTCGACTCGCGGAAGAAGGGGGCGAGGCGCGAGCGGAGCGGCTCGGCGTGGACCGCCAGGACGAGCCCGGTCATCACCGCGCCGACCGCGCCGGCGAGGAGGGCGTCGACGGCGCGCGCGCGGGGGGCCGAACGGCTCTGCAGCCGCGGGAGGCGCCGGAGGACGGCGACGAAGAGGAGGACCGAGAGCGTCTCGACCGCGAACTGCGTCATCGCGAGGTCGGGGGCGCCGAAGACGAGGAAGAGGAGCGCGACGCCGAAGCCCGTCACGCCGAGCGCGACGACGGCGGCGAGGCGCGAGCCCGCGAGGACGGTGGCGACGGCTCCGGCGACGACGAGGAAGGCGAGGACCGCCTCGAGCGGCCGGACCGACCGGAGGGCGTCGGGCGCCCCGAGGACGGCCCGCGTCAGGAGGAGGGGCGCGGCGAGGACGACCGTCGCGCCGAGGACGATCCGCAGGTCCTGCCGGAGCGAGCCGGAGGAGAGGACCGACGCCGTCCCCTTCGCGAACCTCACGAGGCCGGCGAGGCCGGCGCGGTAGAGGCGCCCGGGGCCGTACGCGGCGATCGGGGCGAGGCGCCCCGCGAGGGAACGGATTCGGCCCCGCGCCGCGAAGAGGGCGACGCCGACGACGAGCGTCACGAGGCTCTTGGCGAGGACGAGGTTGAAGCCGTGCCAGACCTCCAGCTTCACGCCGTACGGGTGGCCCAGCGCGGCGGCGGCCGCCGCCGAGACGAACGGCGAAATCGCCCCCGAGAAGAGGCCGGCGGCGAGGCTTCCGAGGCCGAGGAGGAGCGGGCCGGCCCACATCGCCGCCGGCGCCTCGTGCGGGGCCTTCGGCGTCTCCCCCGCGCGACCTGTGAAGGGCCCCCATCCGACGGAGAGCGCGACGGCCACGAGGAGCATGTTCGAGCCGACGGCCACCGGGACGAGGAGGAGCGGCGCCGGCGAGGCGCGGAGCGCCGCGTCGTAGAGGAGCTCCTTGCTGACGAAACCGAGGAGCGGCGGGAGCCCGGCCATCGAGAAGGCCGCGGCGGCCGCCGCGACCGCCGTGACCGGCAGGGCGCGGAAGAGGCCGCCGAGGCTCGCGACGTCGCGCGTCCCGGTCTCGTGGTCGACGATCCCCGCGACGAGGAAGAGCGCCCCCTTGTAGAGGGCGTGCGCGAGGAGAAGGACCATCGCCGCGGCGAGCGCCGCGGGCGTCCCGACGCCGACGAGCATCACGAGCGAGCCGAGGGCGCTGACGGTGGAGTAGGCGAGGAGCCGCTTGAGGTCCCTCTGCCCGACGGCGAGGAGGGCGCCGGTGAGCATCGTCGCCGCGCCGACGGTCGTGACGATCCCGGTCCACTCCGGCGTCCCGCCGAGCGTCGGGTGAAGGCGCGCGAGGAGGAAGACGCCCGCCTTCACCATCGTCGCGGAGTGGAGGAAGGTGCTGACCGGCGCCGGCGCGGCCATCGCGTCCGGGAGCCAGAAGTGGAACGGGACCTGCGCGGACTTCGTGAAGGCGCCGAGGAGGACGAGGAGGAGCGCCGGGAGATAGAGGGGGCTCGCCTTCACCGCCTCCGCGTTCGCCGCGAGCGCGCCGATCTCGAGGCTCCCGCCCGCCTGGCCGAGGAGGACGAAGCCGGCGAGGAGCGCGAGGCCGCCGCCCCCCGTGACGAGGAGCGCCTGCAACGCGGAGGCGCGCACCTCGGCCTTCTCCCTCTCGAAGCCGATGAGGACGTACGAGAGGAGGCTCGTCGCCTCCCAGAAGACAAAGAGGCCGAGGAGGTTGTCCGAGAGGACGAGCCCGAGCATCGCCGCGAGGAAGGCGAGGAGGTACCCGAGCAGGTTGCCGCGGCGGGGGTGCCCCTTCATGTAGCTCCCGGCGTAGAGGAGGACGACCGCGCCGACGCCGGTGACGACGAGCGCCATCAGGAGGGAGAGCCCGTCCAGCCGGAACGAGAGCGAGACGCCCAGCTCCGCGATCCACGCGAGAGAGTCCGTGCGCACCCCGCCCGCCGAGACCTCCGGGACGTGCCGGGCGAGGGAGACGAAGAGGCCCGCCGGGACGAGCGCCAGGAGCGGCGCGGCGCGCCGCCCGAGACGCCTCTCGAGGAGAGGAGCCAGCGCGGCGACGGCGATCGTGGTGAGGACGGCGGCAATCACGCGGACTCGTAGAACGCGGGAGCGGCCCGCGCTATTCCGCCCCCGCGGGCCCGGCCGGCGAGCGGCGTCGGGCCCATCGCCTCAGACGTGGCGGATCCCGGAGTCCTCCTCCTCGGCCCGCATCTTCTTCTCGAGCCAGCCGCGGGCCAGGTCGCGCGCGCCGAGGCCGAAGGCGAGGGCGAGCGTCAGGGCGATCGCGCCCCCGGCGATCGAGAACGCCGCGACGAGGATCGACCGCCCGACGCCGAGGTGGTCGAGAGCGGCCGCCGCGAAGGAGGCCACGACGAGGACGTAGGCGGCCCGCGCCCCCATCCGCGCCCACGGGAGGCCGGCGTTCACGGCCCCGAGGAGAACGCTCCGCCTCACGAGGGCGCCGATGCCGAGCCCGACGACGGCGAGCAGCGCGGCCCCGAGGAGGCGGGGCAGGTACCCGACCGCCTCGGAGAGGACGTTCCGCAGGGCGCCCGGCTCGAGCGCGTTCACGCCGACCGCGAGCGCGACGACGACGGCGGTCCAGAACGAGACCGTCCCGGCGACCCGCTCCGGATCGGCCTTCAGCCCCGCGGCCCGGAGGATCTGCCGCGAAGAGGAGGGCTCGTCGGGACGCGACTTCCGACGGAGGCGGATCGCCCACCGGAGCAGGGCGCGCAGGACGAAGCCGGTCAGGACGCCGACGAGCGCGGCCGCCAGGAGGACGAGCGCGGCCGGGACGACCGAGAGGAACGCGTCGAGAAGGCGCTCGAAGGCGAGGGCGATCTGCTGTCCGAGGTTCTTTCCCATCGTCGTCTCCGTCAGGGGACCTTCCCCCAGAGGGCCTCGAGCGCGTCCTTGCCGCGCTCGTAGGCGAGGGCGAGCTCCTCGAGGCGGGCCTCGGCCTCTTCGGCCGTCCCCGCCTCCGTCTCGGCGACGAACGTCGCCACTTTCCCGAGATAGAGCGGCACGAGCGACTTGATCAGCGTCGCGGGAGGGAGGGCGCGCCTCCGGAACCCCGCCGCCGCCTCGGCGATGATCCTCACCCACGCCTCGTCGCCGAGGGAGACGGCCGGCGCGTGGGCCGCGTCGCGGATCGCGGCGAGCGAGGCGGGCGAGAGGAACGACTCCCAGATCGGCGGGAGGTCGTGCGCCGCCTGCCGGTACTGCGCGAGGAGCCGGTCGAGCTTGACCGGGACCGGCTCCAGGCCAACGGTGTACGGGAAGCCGAAGACGGGCACCTTCTCCGATCCCGCGACCCGCTTCCAGGCCGGCTCGTGCCGCTCCATGAGCGAGAAGAGGGTCGAGACGACCTGGACCATCATCGGCGAGAGGTCGGAGCCGGGGTCCTTCGGGTCGTGGATCTTCGCGCCGAGGAACGACTGCGCGACCTTCCGCCCTTCGGCGAGCGCCGTCGTCGTCATGAAGATGTCGATGCCGTACTGCGCGACCGGCCCGTCCCAGTCGCCGAACTCGAGGAAGCGCGCGGCGAGGTCGCCGGTGAAGCCGAAGTCCCCGCCGATCGGCTGGCGGATCCGCTTGCCGTAGAGGGCGCGCGTGAGCGGGTAGACGATCGTGTTCGTGATCGTCCCGTCGTAGCGGTGCCGCGCGTAGAGCGGGGCGACGAAGTCGAAGCCGTGGGAGACGACCGGCTCGAGGAGGAGCTCGATCCACTCCGGCGTGATCGAGCGAAGGTCGCTGTCGAGGACGCAGCACGCCTCCGCCTCGAGCTCGGCCGCGATCCGGAAGATCGTTCGGAACGCGCTCCCCTTCCCCGGGATGCCGTGGTACGGGGTGACGATCCGTGTCGTCGCGCCCGTCGGGACCGCGTCGACGAGGATCTCGGCGAGGCTCCCCACCTCCGTCCGCTCGACGAGCTCGCGGGTCCGGTCGGTCGAGCCGCCGTCGGAGTTGACGAGGACCGCCTTCGCGCCGGGGAAGTGGCGCGCCAGGCCCGCGACGACGGCGCGGACGACGTGGCCGATCGTCCGCTCGTTGTTGAACGAGGGGATCCCGACGAGGAGGTCGACGCGGCCGATCTTCCGGATCGCGTCGGCGACCTCGGGCGAGAGGGGCGGGAGCGGGTGCGCCGTCATGCCTCCTCCTCGAGGAGCTCGTCGAGGGCGGCGGCCCAGCCGCGGCCCGTCGGGAAGGGGGCGACGCGCGCGCCCGGCACGGCCGCCGCGAGCGCGGGATCGACGCCGCCCGCCGCGCGCGGCAAGAGGACGGCGACGTCGCAACGCGCGAGGAAGCCGGCGTCGTTCGGCGCGTCGCCGAAGCCCGCGAAGGGGCGCGCCGCGGCGCCGGTCGCCACGAGGAGGTCGAGTGCGTCTTCCTTGCCGTGCGCGCCCGAGAGGTGCCAGAACTGCCCGCCGCGCGTGAGGCGAACGCCGGGAAGGCCGCTCGCCGCGGCCTCGAGCGCCGGCCCCGCCCCCTCCGGCGCGAGGAACGGGAGCCCGAACCCGCGCGCGAGCATCGCGGGGACCTTCGCTTCCGGGAGGCCGGTGATCCGGCGGATCTCGGCGACCGGGAGCGCGAGCGCGGACGTGAGCGCGAGCTTCGCGCTCCGGGCCAGCTCCTCGAGGTGGCCCGCCAGCCGGGCGAGCGGGATCGCCTTCTCCGAGAGCGCGACGCCCGAGGGGGAGACGATCCCCGCCCCATTCTCGAAGCTCCCGACGCCGCCCGAGTCGAGCTCGGCGAGGAGCGTCCGAAGCTCGACCTCTGTCTTGCTCGTGAGGGGCACGACGGGAATCCCCAGCCCGCGCAGGCGCGCGATCGCGGCGCGCGCCTCCGCCCCGAGGACTCCCCCGTGCTCGAGGAGCGTCCCGTCGAGGTCGGTGAGGACGGCGGCGGGCTTCATCCAGCCCTGTATACCCCGGCACGCCGCGCGGCGCGACCGAAACCGGTCGGCCCTACGCTTTCGGCGGCACGAACGTCATCGCGCGCTCGGCGAGCGCGGTGATCGTGAGGGAGGGGTTCACGCCGGGATTCGCGGAGATCGCCGAGCCGTCGACGACCCAGAGGCCGTCGTAGCCGAAGACCCGGTGGCGGTGGTCGATGACGCCGTTCTCGGGCGCGTCCCCCATCGGGCAGCCCCCGAGGATGTGCGCCGTCGTCGGGATGCCGAGGAGCGTCTCGGTGAGGATGCTCTGCGGGAAGCCGTCGAGCGCCTCGCAGGCGCGCCGCGTCAGGTCGTTCGCCTCCGGGTGCCACGCCTTCGCCCCCGCGCCGCCGCCGGCGACGGAGGAGAGGCCGCGCCGGAAGCCGGTCCGCCACGACCGGGCGAGCGTCATCTTCAGGTGCCCGTCGACCGTCCGCATGTAGAGGAGGATCATCGTCCGCTTCGCCCAGTCGGGGACCCAGAACGACTTCGTCGCCTTCCAGGGACTCTTCAGGATCGTCGAGATCGCGTGCGCGAAGCGCTGGAAGAGCGTGTCGCCCGGCGCGAACGGGAGCGCGAGGAGACGCAGGAACCCCGAGCCCTTCGAGTAGCGGACCGGCTCGAGGTGCGAGTGCTCGTCGGTGTGGAGGATCGAGCCGATCGCGACCCCCTGCGAGAGGTCGTCGTCCTTCGTCGTCACGACGCCGACGAGGACCTCCGAGTTCGTCCTCACGAAGTCGCCC
>JAKPXO010000421.1 GCA_029567505.1 Acidobacteriota bacterium | reverse complement strand
CCTGCCGGAATGGGCCCGTTCGGCCGAGGCGCGGCCGCCGCCGGGGCAGGCCCTCCTGTCCCGGCGGAGCCGTCCGGGGCCGCGCCGCTTCACGGTCTCGCGCCGGGCCAGCCCGCACGCCCGCCACCTCCACAAGTACATCGGTGGCTCGCTCCCGCCCGAGCAGCGGTTCTTCTTCCGCTCCGGCGCGGGAGCGACGGGGCGCGAGGCCGGGAACGTCGAGGAGTTCCACCGCGAGCTCCGGCGGGCCGAGGCCGACGTCGTCCGACACCATGCGCTCCACGGGGACCTGTCGCGGTGGGTCGCCGACGTCCTGCGCGACGAGGTCCTCGCCGGGACCGTTCGGACGGCGGAGCGCGCGCTCCGGCACCGCGCCTCCGCCTATGAGATCGAATCGCTCCGGACCGAGGTCCTCGCCGCGATCCTCGACCGCTACCAGGGCTAGGAAACGTCGCGCGCGAGGCTAAACTCGCCCTCATGATCGACGCACGCGCACGCCGTGACCGGATCGCTCAGTGGGCCTTCGACGCCCGTCCCGTGCTCGGCCGCTTCCACCTCTGGCTCGAGGACGTCGAGGAGAGCCGCGTCGAAGGGGAGGCCGGCCTGGACCTCTCGTTCGCGGGGACCTCGCTCGAGAAGTGCCTCATCATGACGGCCGGCGTCACGGCGCTCGGCACTCGCCTCTTCGGCCGCTACGGCGAGGCGAAGGGGCTGGACGCCCACGGGGCGAACCACGTCAAGAAGGACGCCGACGCCGTGTCGGCCTACGCGATGAGCGAGGGACTCTGGTACCTGACGCGGTCGCTTCCGGAGAACCACGCCATCATGGTGAGCCTTGGCGAGGGGCTGATGCCGAAGGGAGGCGAGACGCCCGACATGGGCTCGAACCCGCTCCTCGGCTTCGGGCGCGTCTACGCCCGCCCGTCGGTCGCGAAGTGGCTCGACGCGCGCGTCCACCGCTTCATCAACGACGCTTCGTACGGCTGGCGGACGTTCTGGAGCGAGCTGATGGCGGCGCGCATCACCGTGTGGGGCGCGGCGATCGACACGCTGGAGAACACCTCCCGCTTCGCGAAGGGAGCGCCGACGGGGCCGACGACGGTCCTCCACCTCTTCGACCAGCCGCTCCGGATCGCACGCCCCTACGAGGGGTACACCGGCGCGATGACGCTCCCGAAGGAGGTCTACGAGACGGCGGCCGACTCCTCGATCCTCCTCGACTTCCTCACGCCGCGCGCTCTCGTCCTGGACGCGATCCGGAAGACCTACCCCGGCATCGAGCCGGGCGACGTGCACGTCTGGACGCTCGCGGGGCCGACGCGCGTGAAGCGGATCGGCAGGCTCTGGGACGAGTGGAAGGCGCTCGGCGCCCACCTCGTCGAGGACGGCTGGTCGCTTCCGAGCGGCCTCGGCGCCTTCACCGACTCGGGGACCTACGCCCCGACCTATCGGGTCGGGCCGTTCACGGGGCCCGACGGGCGGACGCACCTCTTCCTGACCGACGGCTACGCGGCCTCTGCCGAGGCGCTCCAGGCGGCGAGCCTCGACCCGATCCTCGGGAACCGGACCTCGATGTGCGTCCTGACGTCGAAGTTCGAGGTCTCCTACGAACGGGAACGGCGGATCCTCTTCCTCGACCCCGCCGCCCCGGACTTCCCGCAGCGCCTTTCCGAGATCCTGGAGCGCGAGGTGGCGCCGAAGGACTGCCTCGCCTACGCTGGCATCCTGACGAACGCCCGCGACGCGGCGATGCCTCTCGGAAAGCGGACCGTCACGGCCGACGACTTCTTCCAGAAGAAGGAGTGGCACGTCCTCTCGCTGATGGGGAGCATGCTCCCCGAGCCCTACACCGGCCTCGCCGGCGTCGAGCAGGTGAAGCAGGGGGTCTATCGCGTCACGACGCGCGCGGCCTCGGAACGCGGGGTCCTGGACGTGACGCTGACGCTCCGCCTGATGGAGTCGTTCGAGCAGACGCGCCTCGTCTTCTCGCCGCTGCTCGACCGCTTCTACCGGGGTCAGGACTGGAAGACGCGGCCGGTGAAGGTCTCCGACTCGGGCCGGATCCGCAACGAGCTCCAGACGCTCGCGTCGGAGGCGCTCGAGTACTTCGGCGAGAACGGCATCCGCGTCCACTTCGACCGGGTCGACGACGCCGTCCTCGCGCCGGACAAGAAGGCCCTCATCCGGGAGGTCCTCGCCTGGTACAAGGAGCACCATCCGATCTGGTTCGGCTGGCTCGAGCTCGCATGAGCGCGGGCGCCGGCCTCGCGCTGATCCCCGTCGAGCTCCCGTGGACGAAGACCGAGGTCGTCGAGGGGACGACGGTCGACGAGCTGTTCGACGCGGGCCCGACGGAGGGCCGGGACGTCGTCGCGGCGTGCGTCAACGACCGGGTCGTCGCCCTCGACTTCCCGATCGAGTGCCCGAGCCGCGTCGCGCCGGTCGACGCCTCCTCGAGGGAAGGGGAGGAGGTCGTCCGTCGCACGGCCACGCTCCTTCTCCACGGCGTCGCCCGGAAGCTCTTCCCGAAGACGCGCCTCCACGTCGGCCAGAGCCTCCGCGGGGGGTACCACTACGGGGTCTCCGGCGAGTACCCGCCGCCCGCCGAGCTCGCCGCCGCCCTCGACGAGGCGTTCCACCGGGAGGCCGACGCGGGCCGCCAGGTCGTCCGGCAGGAGGTCTCGCTCGACGCGGCGCTCCACCTCTTCGAGCAGGAGGGGGAGGAGCTGAAGGTCCGCCTCCTCCGGATCTGGCCGTCGCACCGCGTCCCCCTCGTCTCCTGCCTCGGTTTCACCGACGTGAGGCATGGCCCCTACGCCCTTTCCGTACGGCCCTGCCGGAGCTTCCACGTCGAGGCGCACGAGCAGGGGCTCCTCCTCTTCTCCGCCTGCCCCGCGGGACCGTCGAAGACGAGGAGGAGCCCCTGCTCGT